>DEOR01000065.1:30296-108596 GCA_002358345.1 Proteobacteria bacterium UBA3413
GTTCTTGTCTTAATACTCAGAGTATCTCCAGATGGCTCTAATCAAATTTTGATACTTCCTTTCAATAAAGACCTCATTTTTGCTATCTCACCTATCTTATTTGCTGCCATAGGGATATTTGTAATTATGGGCACCTCAAATGCCGTTAATCTTACTGATGGCTTGGATGGTCTTGCAATTCTTCCTACGATCTTGATAGCTGGTGGGCTCGGTTTAATTGCTTATGCGATGGGTAATCAGGTTATAGCGAATTATTTATTTATTCCTTTTCATCCATTTACAGGAGAATTAATTGTATTTTGTGGAGCTCTTATAGGCGCAGGCATTGGTTTTCTTTGGTACAACACTTATCCTGCTGAAATTTTTATGGGAGATTTGGGCTCTTTGACTCTTGGGGCCATTCTAGGCACCCTTGCTGTTCTCCTGAGGCATGAGGTTGTTTTTGCGATTATGGCTGGAGTCTTTGTTATGGAAACTCTAAGCGTCATTATTCAAGTTGGTTCATTTAAACTGAGAGGCAAGAGAGTCTTTTTAATGGCACCAATTCACCATCATTTTGAGCTTAAAGGTTGGGCAGAGCCCAAGGTAATTGTTCGTTTTTGGATTATTACTTTCGTACTTGTGTTATTTGCGCTCGCAACATTAAAGCTTAGATAATTCAGTCAATGAAGTCTTTAATCTTTGGATATGGTATTACAGGCCAGTCTTTTGCGAGATATTTATCAAATAAATTAATAGATTTTGATATATACGATCGATCCTTCATTGATCATCCCAATGCATTTAGCAAGCTGCCAGATAGAAAAAAATTAGATTCCTATCAGATGGTCTACATGAGCCCAGGTATCAATTTGCGGAAACTTTATCCAGGCAATGAATTGCATGCATTGCCCTATCTAACTGATCTAGATATTTTTTTTAAAGAAGATACTTCTTTTAAGATTGGTATTACTGGTACCAATGGAAAAAGTACTTGCTGCATGCATCTGAATCAATTGATACAAGGCTCTCAAATTTTAGGAAATTTTGGCATGCCTCTTCTTGATGCAATTAATTCAGGGAAAGAGTATTCGATAATTGAGCTCTCCAGTTTTCAATTAGAAAAAATGCAGCAGAATGGCTTGGATTATGGAGTGTTGTTGAATATGCGATCAGATCATCTCGACCATCATGGTACTTTGAAGAGTTATCAAAATGCTAAAAAGCGAATTTTACAATCAAAGAAATCTACCAGTGAAAATGATCCCTTTTTACTTTACAAAGAAATTATAGGAAAGCCATATCAGGGAGATTTGCTGCGTAGCCACTTGATCAATTTACCTCATAGGCTAGAAGCATGCACACCAAGAAATGGCTTGCAAGTAATCAACGACTCGAAGTCAACCAATACAGATTCTTTAAAATATGCCTTGAAAAATCTTCCAGTGAGCGCTTATCACCATTTAATTATCATGGGAGATCCAGCAAAAGAACAATATAAAAATCTTAGGATTACAGGACCGAGTAATGTGTTTATCTGCGGCAAATACTCTGAATCACTTGCAGAAAAAATATTGCATCAAAATAAATTCATCTTTCCTTCGCTAGAGGAGACACTAAAGCATATTAAGTCTTTGCAACAAAAATCCGGAATATTATTTTCTCCCGGACATCCAAGTGGAGAGGATTTTCAGAATTTTGAGGTCAGGGGCAATTACTTTAAATTGCTAGTCAGGGAAATATTTGATGATTAATAAAGACAATATCTTAATTATTTTACCTTTCCTCTGCTTGCTTTTCATCGGCATAATTATGGTGACTTCTTCAAGCGTCTATGTGGCAGAAAAAATGTATGGGAATCCATTTCAGTTTGCAGAAAAACAGATCATTTTTCTTTGCATAGGCATGCTGGCAACAATTATTGCAATGAGCATCCCTTCAAATTTATTTTATCATTATGATTGGTTTTTTTTATTGGCATCATTTCTCTTATTGTTAGCGCTCTTACTTCCAGGCATTGGAACTGAGGTTAATGGAAGCACCAGATGGATTAGACTTGGACCTATTAATATCCAACCATCAGAGATTAGTAAACTTGCGTTGTTGATTTATATCTCTGGCTATTGCGTTAGGCGGCAAAGTGAAATTAACACAACCCTAGGTTTTTTTCGTCCCTTGGTAATATTGGCTGGTTTTGGCCTTTTAATCATGAGTCAACCTGATTTAGGCTCCACTCTTGTCATTAGTATGATGGTAATAGCTATATTATTTTTTGCTGGGATATCGTTTCTGCAATTTTTATTATTAATTTGCTTGATGGTGTCCTTTGCAGCATATGCAGTTTTTTTTATAGCTTTTAGATACGCTCGATTAATTTCATTCACAGATCCTTTTGCTCATTTTAAAGAAGCTGGCTGGCAATTAGGCAATGCTCTGCTTGGGATAGGAAGGGGGGAATGGTTTGGAGTTGGCTTGGGTAATAGCATTCAAAAAAATCTTTATTTACCAGAGCCTCATACAGATTTTATTTTTGCTGTTCTAGTTGAGGAATTTGGTGTTGCTGGCAGTTTAATTCTGTTAGCTCTATATGCTTTTTTAATAGTTGGAATTATCATGACAGCAATCAAATCCATAGAGCTTGGAAATTTATTTAACGGATTGTTTGCATTTGGTACTGGTATCTTGATCGCTATTCAAGCTCTTTTTAATATTGGCGTAAATTTAGGAATGTTACCTACCAAAGGCTTAACCCTTCCTTTTATCAGCTACGGTGGAACAAGCTTGATCGTTTTTATGTTTATGATCGGGATGGTTTTAAGAATCAATTATGAAAACAGAGTGACAAAATAATGAAATTTTTAATTTCAGCTGCTGGAACTGGCGGACATATTTTTCCTGCCCTCAGGTTTTGCTTATCATGCATGGAGCAATCACATCAGGTTATTTGGGTAGGCACTAAGCAAGGCATGGAGAGTCAAAGAGTACCAGAGCATAACATCCCCTTTTTAACTGTTCCCATGAGCGGGTTTAGAGGAAAGAGTGTTTTAAAGAAAATTGCTGCTCTGCTTGGCTTGGTCTCCTCAACTATTAAGTCAGTGATTTATATAGTCCACAATCAAATAAATTGCGTAGTTTGTTTCGGTGGCTATATCTCATTGCCTGTTGGTATTGCTGCAATAATCTGTCGTAAAAAATTAATTTTGCACGAGCAAAATGCTGTGCTTGGCTCATCCAACAAGCTACTTTTAAAGTTTTCTAAGATCGTTTTTTTAGGGATGCCGCTTGTAACTCCACATCATCAAAAGATGAAGGTTGTCGGAAATCCGATAGAGCAATTCTTACAAAATGATGTTGTTCCTAGTCACTTTGATGAAGGAATTCTCAGAATCTACGTTACAGGAGGGAGCCTAGGATCAGAGTTTATCAATCAGCATGTTCCTTTTGCTTTAAGCGCCTTAGATATTCCAATGGAAATTAAGCATCAGGCTGGACGCAATAAATCTGAAGGAATAAAGACCCGATATTCTTCAAATCTCTTGGTTGATATCAGTGAATTTTACAACGAACCTTCTGCAAATATTCATTGGTCGGACTTTGTGATTTGTAGAGCTGGAGCTCTTACTTTAGCGGAGGTAAGTAGTTTAAAGCGGGGGTGTTTAATGATACCCCTTCCTTCAGCCATTGATAATCATCAACTTGAAAATGCTCGCCAAGTAGAAAAGCTTGGCTTGGGGGTAATCTATGAAGAATCAGAGCCAGTCTCAGAATTACAAGAAAAATTAAAAAATATTATAAATCAAAAAAAATACCTTACTTGGCAGACTAGCGCACCTCAAACTGATCATTTTCAAGCGTCTGAAAGGATGTTAAGTTCAATTCTACAACTCAAATAATTATCAAAATGCGGTCACTAGGTTTTCAAAAATTTAAAAAAATTCATATGATTGGTATTGGCGGATCTGGAATGATTGGGGTTGCGATGATTCTACAGAAGAGAGGGTTTAATGTTACAGGATCAGATTTATTACTTACACCGGAGCTAAAAGAATTAAAAAAACTTGGTTCAAAAGTTCAATTGGGGCATGAACCTCGTCTAATTAAAAATGCTGACCTCGTAGTTGCCTCCTCAGCAATTTCAAAAAAAAATCCAGAGCTGGTATTTGCACAGAAATCTGACATCACCATTATTCCTCGAGCAGAGATGTTAGGGACTCTCATGAAACCTTATAGAAGTATTGCGGTTGCTGGGAGTCATGGCAAAACCTCCACTACAAGCATAAGTGCAAGTATTTTCAATGCAGCTGGTCTCAGTCCAACCTATGTAATTGGCGGACAAGTCTTGAGCATTGGGCGAAGCTCGAACCTAGGAGAGGGCAATCACATTATTGTTGAGGCTGATGAAAGTGACGGCTCATTCTTACACTTACAGCCGGAGGTTGCGATCATTACAAATATTGATAATGATCATTTAAATTTTTATGATTTCAGTCAAGCAAAATTAAATCAATCCTTTGTAAGTTTTGCTGAAAATTTACCCTTTTATGGTCACTTAATTCTTAATTTAGATGATATGAATATTAGAAAAATTGAAAAAAATATTCATAGGAAAAAAATTAGCTTTGGTTTCACTGACATCAATCAATATCAAATTATTAATGTGGAATTAATGCAAGGAATGCAAAAATTTCAATTATTTGATCATTTATCAAGAAAGCTCTATAAATTTACCACCTCTTTAAGCGGCAAGCATAACCTCTATAATCTTGCAGCAGCAATTTGCTTGGCATTGGAAGAGGGTATCTCCATTTCAAATATTAAGAAAGGGCTGAGGGAATTTAAAGGGGTTGGTCGAAGGTTTGAGATTTCAGAAGTCACAGTTGCCAACACATCTAAAATTTTAGTTGATGATTATGGACATCATCCAGCAGAAATTTTAGCAACCTTTCTTGCTGTAAAAGAAAAATTTCCAAAAAAACGTATTTGTATGATTTTTGAGCCTCATAGGTTCTCAAGAACCCAGCAGCTTTTTCATGACTTTGTGAAAGTGCTATCTAAAATTGATCAATTGCTCTTGCTGGATATATATCCTGCGAGCGAAGCGCCTATTCAAGGAGTATCTTCTAAAAAATTGATAGTTGGGGTAAACCAAAGTGGTGGAAATGGGGTTTATATACCAACTCATTTAGTGCAAAAGTGGATTGCAAAACATGCCCAGGAGTTTGATATTTTAATTACACAGGGAGCCGGAAATATTTCACAGTTAAATAATTCAATTCAAAAGAAATGGGCTCTAAAAAAATAATCGTTTTATATGGAGGTGAGTCTTCAGAGCGAGAGGTGTCCCTTGAGAGTGGTAAAAATATTTATATAGCAATTCTTGAGTTGGGGTATGAGGCAAGCTTGATTGACTATCCCAATGATTTTACGCCAGCTATTCTGCAAGAGCATAACTACGTTTTCATTGCCTTGCACGGCCAAGATGGCGAGTCAGGTGCTTTGCAGGACTATTTGCTAAAATGTGGTATTGAGTACTCAGGCAGCGACTCAGCTGCATGTCTAAAAACTTGGAATAAAGCTCGATGCAAAGAAGCGCTGAAGGCAAATGATATTGCAACACCTAGATGGGCATCAATTCCAGAGCTATCTGAGGATTACGCTAATTTGTCTTTACTTAAGCAAGAAATGTTTACGCCTTCCTACCCACTTTTTTTAAAGCCTGAAGAGGATGGATCTAGCATTGATGTTTTTAAAATTTTACATCAACAGGATATGCTTGATGCCATAAAAAACTGCACCAATAAAATCAGACCCTTTATCCTTGAAGAAAGCATTGATCACAGAGAGCTTACTGTCCCGATTCTTAATGGAGAGTGCTTGCCATCAGTCGAAATTATCACCAGCGAATCTTTTTATAATTACGAGGCAAAATATCTTAGAGATGATACTCAGCTGATCAGAGCCAATTTATCTCCCGATGAGCAAAAAAGATTAGACGCACTTTGCATAAAAACTTTTCATGCCCTGGGGTGCAAGGGCTGGGCGCGTATTGACTTGCTCCAAGATATTGATGGAAATTTCTACATCTTAGAAGTAAACACTGTTCCGGGTATGACCTCGCATAGCTTGTTTCCTAGCTCTGCAAAAATTGCTGGGTTGGATTATAAGTCCTTAGTTAGAGAGATTATTGAAGGTGCCTAGATTAAAATTCTATCATTGCTGGATTCTTTTATTTACTGTTGCAGGCTGCAACAAATCTGATGGCCAACATATAGTTATTAATTTTGAAAATAGGCTAACCCTTAAAAAGGAAGTAGATATGATACAAAATATTCAATCTCTGCTCTCAAGCCAGCAAATACAAATATATTTACAGGATCAGCTGTGGATTGAAACCTTCTTAATTAAAAGTAGTTTTTTCAAACCAACTGAAGTATTCATTCAAAGCAAAAAACCAAAGTATGTTTGGAGAAAAAAATTTTACATGGATCATAAGCTATCTAAGTTTTTATATGACGGCCAGCATTCTCATCTAATACACTTAGATATGCCCATAGAGTCTTTATATTCTTGGATAGAAGCAGAAGATGAAGTGACCCTGGCTTTAGATCAATTTGATCTAGTTATTGAAGAGGTAAATTTTAACCCCGCAGGAGGGTGGCACCTGATTACTAAAAATTTACGGATTAATCTTGGAGATGATTTATCTACTCAGACATATCAAAAACTTTCACTTACTCTGAAATATATGTTCGAAAATAACCTAACACCTAGTATCATTGATCTAAGATATAAAGCCGGAGCAGCATTAAATTATGGCAAATAATGGAACAAAAGATTCTGATTACGTTGTAGGACTAGATATTGGAACTTCTAAAGTAGTTTGCATTATTGGAAAATATATAGATCAGCATTCCATAGAAATTATCTCTATGGGCTCATATCCCTCCTCAGGCTTAAAGAAAGGCGTAGTAGTTAATATCGATGCTACTACAGATGCTATTCAAAAATCTCTTGATCAAGCCAAAACTTCATTTGAGGGTAAAATTAAAAATGTCTATGTGGGCATAGCGGGAAACCATATCCGAAGTTTAAATTCTCATGGAATTGTTGGAATCAAAGACAAAGAGGTGACTCCTGGTGATATTGATCGAGTGATGGAAGCTGCTCAAGCAGTAGCGATACCTTCTGATCAGAGAGTGCTGCATGTTTTACCTCAAGAATACGTTATAGATGACCAAGATTCTATCAGAGAGCCATTGGGCATGTCTGGCGTTCGATTAGAATCGCATGTGCATCTAGTAACCTGCGCAAATAATGCCATTCAAAATATTGAAAAGTGCGTTAAAAGATGCGGGATTGATATTGATGGCTTTGTTTTAGAGCAATTAGCAAGCTCATATTCTGTTTTATCTGAGGATGAAAAAGAGTTGGGGGTCTGCTTGGTAGATATTGGTGGCGGCACAACTGATATTGCTGTCTTTAACTCTGGCTCTATTGCGTTTACCGGAGTTATTCCAATAGCTGGTGACCAAGTCACCAGTGATATTGCAGTTGCCTTGAGAACTCCAACAGCTCAAGCTGAAGACATTAAACAAAAACATGGGTGTGCCGCAGCTGAGCTTACAAATGATGGAGAGGTTCTAGAGGTTATGAGGGTTGGTGGAAGGCCCCCGGAAGATTTATCACGAAGGTCATTGGCTGAAATAATTGAGCCAAGATATGTTGAACTCTTTGAATTAATAAAAGCGGAAATTCAACGTAACGGTTTTGAAAACAAAATTCCAGCTGGAATTGTCCTAACAGGTGGAACTTCTAAAATAGAGGGCGCAGTGCAACTAGCCGAATCGATTTTTCAAACAAGCGTGCGACTTGGTATTCCAGAAAAATTTAGCGGAATGGAATCAGTTCTCAAGAATCCTATTTATGCAACAGCCCTGGGGTTGGTTGGTTTCGGGTTTGATCAGCTTGAGCAGAGCTACACATTAGAGAATAATAAATCCTTTTTTGACCGAGCTTTTGGTTTCTTAAAAAATAATTATTGATTGCTGCAGTCATTTATCTTAGAATTCACGCTCCTTGGTTTTTTGATACCCAAAAAATCTATTAACTCATAAGGAAATATATGAATAACTACGAACTAACACTAATCCTAAATCCCGACTTATCTTCTAAGTTTGATGACTTTGAGTCTAAATTTTCAAAAGTTTTGGCCGATATCGGGTTTGAAACCAAGAGACTAGAGAATATTGGAAGAAGGCAGCTGGCATACAGCATTCTAAATCATAATAAAGGGCACTATGTCATTTATCAGCTAGAAGGTCCTGCTGCGGGAGCTGTAGAGCTTGAAACTAAGCTCAAATACGATACTGCTGTGATTAGAAGTCTCTTGTTAAAAGTGGATACTCTCTCTCTTGAAGATTCTTTACTGATGATCGAATCACGAGAAGCTAAAAAAGCTCCAGAAGAAATCAAGGTAACTCCACCCAAAGGAAAGGTAGCTGAAGAGCCTAAGCCAAAAGAAGATGTTGCTGAAGATACCAATACAACGGAGACTGAATAATGTCACAAGATGCAAAAAAGAATTTTAATTACAAGAACATAGATCTCTTAAAGAGATATATAACAGAAACTGGAAAAATTATTCCTGCCAGAGTATCCAATGTTAGCGCTGCGGAACAAAGAAAGCTAACTAAATCAATCAAGATTGCAAGGTTCTTGGCTTTGCTTCCATACACAGATTCACATAGATAAATTATGAAAATTATACTTTTAGACAAAATCCAAAAACTGGGTGGAATCGGTGACGTTGTAGATGTCAGTTCCGGCTATGCCAGAAATTTTCTAATTCCAAAAAAGAAAGCCATGTTTGCTTCAGAAGACAATCTAAAATATGTCGAAAGCAGAAAGTCTGAGTTAGCTGCTGCATCAGCTGATGAGGTTGCTAAAGCTCAAGGTTTATCAGATTCCATATCAGGCTCAAGGGTAGAGATCAAAGTTCAAGTCACAGAAGAGGGAGTTTTGTATGGTTCGGTTGGAACTAGAGAAATTTCAGATGCATTTTCAGCTATTGATTTTGATGTTGATAAAAGCGTGGTACAGCTTCCAGAAGGACCGCTGAAGGAGCTTGGAGATTACTCCATTACTTTACTTTTCCATCCAGAGGTTTCTTGCGTTGTTGAAGTTTCAGTTCAGCCAGAATAGTTGTTATCTTGATAATATGATGTAAAAATCATATTTATGTCAATCCAGTCCATAGAAAATACAGAACAAGTCCGCGACCTTGAAAAGGCCGTGTTAGGCGGCTTGATGCTAGAAACTGAGAGATATGATGCTGTGAGTCTAATCATTCAATTTTCTGATTTTGAAGGCCAAGACCATCAAAGTATATTCCAGTCCATGGGAGAACTGGTGTACTCCAACAAACCACTTGATCCTTTAACCGTTTCAGATCGACTGGATAGCAAAAATCTTCTCACCAGAGCTGGCGGCAAAAATTACCTTATTGACCTAGCTTCTGCCAGCCCATCTGCAGCTAATCTTGAAGCCTATGCTGAAATGATTCGTCAAAAATCTATTTCCAGGAAATTGATGAAAATCAACTCAGAAATAGCTCAATTAATTCTTAATCCACAAGGCAAAGATGCGGCTGCATTGCTTGATGAAGCGGAAACAAAAATTTTCTCATTGAATGATGAGGCTAGCAAAACTGCTTCAAGCATTCAGAAATTAGATGTCTTGATACCTCAGTCCATTGATAGGTTAAATCAAATTGCCAATAGCGGTTCCTCTTTGCTAGGCTCATCAACGGGCTTCAAAGATCTAGATGCTAAATTACAGGGTTTGCAGAAAGGTGACCTGATTATTGTGGCAGCTAGACCCAGCATGGGTAAAACTGCTTTGAGCATGAATATAGTAGAGAATTTCTTATTAAACAAAGAGGTTAAGGGCGGCGTTCTTGCATTCAGTCTTGAGATGCCAGCTGAATCGTTGACTACTAGACTCCTTGCGAGCAATGCTAAGATTGACCAACAAAAAGTCCGATCAGCATCCATGAATCAAAATGATTTAAAAAGATTTATGGAATCCTCTTCTAAGCTGAAAGATCTGCCTTTGTACATTGATGATAGTTCAATGTTATCTCCCATGGAATTAAGAGCTAGAGCTAGAAGAATTCATAGGCAGGAACCTCATGGCTTGTCTTTGATAGTAGTTGATTATCTTCAGTTAATGGGATTACCCTCTTCAACTGAAAATAGAGTGAATCAAATATCAGAAATATCTCGATCTTTAAAAATGCTAGCAAAAGATTTAAATGTCCCAGTGATAGCATTGTCTCAGCTAAATAGGTCTGTAGAGCAACGCCCTAATAGGAGACCTGTTATGTCAGACTTAAGGGATTCCGGTGCTATTGAGCAAGATGCAGATGTAATTTTATTCATCTATAGGGATGAAGTTTATAATGAGGATTCTGAGGAAGGTAACAAAGCAGAAATAATTATAGGCAAACAAAGGAATGGCCCTATTGGAAAAGTAAACCTGACATTCCTCAAGGAATTTACTAGATTTGAGGATTTTGCAGTAGATAGCTATTACGACAACATCCAATGATGCAACCAAATTCTGAACTCATTATTGACTATGGGTTAGTAAGAAATAATATTCAGTTCATTAAAGACCAAATCTCACCATCATCGAAGTTTATGGCAATTGTTAAAAGCAATGCCTACGGCCATGACCTGGATACAATGGTGCGAGCTCTAAATGATAGCGTTGATGGTTTTGGCGTGGTCCGTCTTGAAGAGGCAATTAATTTACGAGCAAAATCTGTTTTACCAATCTTGATGATGCAAGGAGTCTACTCTATAGAAGCTTATGATGAATTAAAAAATCATAAAATTTGGACCACGATTCATTCTCTTGCGCAAATTCCTCTGGCTCAGAAATATTTAGATGATTTAATATTCTGGATTAAAATTAACACAGGAATGAATAGGCTGGGACTGCAGTTACATGAATTAGAGGCATGTGCCTCTTTTATTAAGGAGGGTAACGTTCTGATGACCCATTTGGCATGCGCAGATAATCCCCGTGATGAGATGAATCAAAGACAATTTTTAAAATTTGATGAGGCCTGGAAGAATACAAACCAGAAATTACTTCGCAGCGTTGTTAATTCAGCTGGAGCAATCAATTTTCCAAAACAATCTCATGATTGGTCTAGAATAGGCATTGGAATGTATGGAGGTCTGCCGCATATACCAGATCTTAAAACAGCCATGTCTTTTAGAAGTCAAATTATTGGATTTCAAGATCTAAAGTTGGGAGAGCGAATTGGTTATGGTGGTCGGATAAAAACTTCGAGAAATACGAAACTTGCAATAGTTTATTGTGGATATGCCGATGGGTTACCCCAGCCAACCATTGATGGAACCAAGGTTAGAGTGAATAATGATATTGCTAATGTTATGGGAAGAGTCAGCATGGATTTAATTTCTATTGATGTCACCGATAATCCGAATTGCGCCATTGGTGATTGGTGTGAATTTTGGGCACCTGATTTATCTATCAATCTAACTACTCAAACAAATCATTTGATTCCCTATGAACTGATGACCAAAATAAGTCCAAGAGTAAAAAGACACTATGTGAATGTATGAAAATTAATTATGTAAAAAATAACCCAAGAGATATTCGCTTGGAAGAAGAATTACCTCCCTATATGACAGAAGCTGTAGCAGATGACATCGTGGAGATTTTTAAAACACCATTAGCTGGATCTTACAATTGGGATTACACCATTCAAGATAATAGAATCAAGAAGCTTTATGAGCTTGGCAAGGAATTAAATTGGAATGTTGAGCTTGATATAGATTGGTCCAGACCTTTTGTAAAATTCACTGAGCCAGTAGAAATTTTTTGGGATGAATTTCCCCCTTATCAAAAACTGTCTTATCAAAAGAAGGTTGAGTTTTTAAATCATAGAATCGCATGGAGTCAAAGTCAGTTTCTGCATGGAGAGCAGGGCGCTCTATTGGTTGCCTCCCAACTGACCTCTTGTGCACCAACATACAATGCAAAGCTTTATGCAGCATCTCAAACTTTTGATGAGGCAAGGCATGTAGAGGCCTTCAATAAGTACATTCAAACTAGGATAAAAATGATGTACCCAATTGGGAATGCATTGAAGTCCATTCTAGATAAGATACTAACGGATCCAAGGTGGGATCTAAAATTTATAGGCATGCAAATCATTATTGAAGGTCTGGCCCTAGCAGCATTCCAGTCATCCAGAGAGTTGACAAAAGATCCGGTGCTATATGACATGTTGGGATTAATTATTCGAGATGAGGCAAGACACGTTACATTTGGTATCAATTACCTAGAGGAGTTTATTGAAACTTTAACTGAAGAAGAAAAAGAAGAGAGAGCTCAATTTGCATTTGAGGCTTGCTGGCTAAGTCGAGAAAGGTTGCTATCAACTGATGTGTTTGAGCGCTTTGGGTGGGATATTGAGGAAGCAAGACAATTTCAGTTAGGCACAGATATCAATAAGCATTTCCAAAAGCTATTATTTCAAAGAGTTATGCCTAATCTTAGGCGAATCGGTCTTTTGAGGGATTCTGTTAAAGATAAATTTGAGGATCTAGGAATCCTTGAATACGCATCTTCCAAAAGTGATGCCGATATAGATTGGGCAGATTTATCTAGACCTTTATTTGAAGAAAGTGCGTAATTAGTTTTTATTAGCACTAATATCTGATATTCTGTTATCCCATCAAAAACTAAAAACTGATGGCACAAACAAAGTACATATTTATAACCGGCGGGGTGGTTTCTTCTCTCGGCAAGGGAATCGCAGCAGCTTCTATTGGCGCCCTTTTTGAGGCTCGCGGACTCAAAATCTCACTTAATAAATTAGATCCCTATATCAATGTAGATCCTGGCACTATGAGCCCCTTTCAGCACGGAGAAGTCTTCGTGCTGAATGATGGCACAGAGACAGATTTAGATTTGGGGCACTATGAGAGATTTGTAAGATTTGAAGCAACAAAAAAAAATAACTTTACAGCTGGAAAGGTTTACGAGGAAGTGATTAAAAAAGAGAGAAGAGGTGATTACTTAGGAGGGACAGTTCAGGTTATTCCTCACATTACAGATGAAATAAAACGTAGAATTAAAGCTGGCGCTAAAGGTTCAGATATAGCCATTATTGAGATCGGAGGTACCGTGGGTGATATTGAGAGCCAGCCTTTCATTGAGGCTATAAGGCAAATGATGCTTGAGCTACCGACCTCTGCCACAGCCCTAGCTCACTTAACCTTGGTTCCTTATATTAAAGTTTCAGAAGAGCTGAAAACCAAACCTACCCAACATTCTGTAAAAGAGCTCCGATCTTTGGGCCTTCAGCCTGACTGTTTGATCTGTCGATTAGAGCAAGAGCTGCCCCAAGATGAGAAGAAAAAAATTGCACTTTTTTGTTCAGTAGATCCAAAAAGTGTTATTTCTATGCATGATGCAGAAACTGTCTATTCCATTCCTTTATTACTTTACTCTCAGGGAGTAGACAAAATTTTATTGAAGAAGTTAAATCTATCAAAAGTGAAGCCCCCCAAACTCAATGATTGGAAGAGGGTGGTTGAAGCAAAACTAAACCCTAAGAAAAAAGTTTCTATTGCTGTGGTTGGAAAGTATGTTGATTTAAAAGACTCTTATAAATCACTGAATGAGGCCCTTGATCATGCGGGAATAGTAAATCTTGCTAAGGTTGAAATTCATATGATTGATGCAGCCAACATCACCAAATCAAATGTTTCAAAGACTCTTCAGAGTTATCAGGCTGTCCTTGTGCCTGGAGGTTTTGGGAGTAGAGGAGTGGAAGGGATGATTCATGCATGTGAGTATGCTCGAAAAAATAAATTACCTTATTTTGGTATCTGCCTAGGAATGCAGATTGCCATTATTGAATTTTCAAGAAATGTTTTAGGATTAAGGGGTGCTAATAGTACTGAGTTTGATGATAAAACAAAATATCCCGTCATTGGATTGGTTACTGAGTGGAAAGATGTTTTGGGCAAGACCCAGATTAGAAATAAAAATTCAGATCTTGGCGGCACCATGAGATTAGGCGGACAAGAATGCCTAATTAAACCTAATTCTCTGTCAAAGAAACTCTACAAAAAGAATAAAATTATTGAACGTCATCGTCATCGATATGAGGTCAATCCTAAATTTAAGGAGCTTTTGGTTGCAGGGGGCATGGATATAGTGGGGACTTCGCTTGATGGAAAATTAGCAGAAATGATCGAAATTAAACAGCACCCTTGGTTTTTGGGGTGTCAGTTCCATCCTGAATTTACCTCCAACCCTCGTGATGGGCATCCAATTTTTAATGATTTTATTTTAAAAGCCATTAAGATTAAAAGGTAATGTTTTTAACTTTAAAAAATTCTAAGATTGGTAACAATGAGCCTATGACTCTTATGGGCGGTGTCAATGTGCTAGAGTCTGAATCCATTGCAATGAGCGTGGCTGAGAAGTTTGCTGAAGCAGCATCTGAGCTGAAGATAAATTGGATTTTCAAGGGATCTTTTGATAAGGCCAACCGAAGTTCCATTTCCTCATACCGTGGTCCCGGTCTTGATGAAGGCCTAAGAATTTTAGAAAAAGTTAAAGAGACCTTCGATGTTGCAACCATTACAGATATTCATGAGCCTGCCCAAGCCCTGCCTGTGGCTGAGGTATGTGACATTATTCAAATTCCTGCCTTTTTGTGCAGGCAAACAGATTTGGTAATTGCGGCAGCGCAAACTCAGAAAATTATTCAGTTTAAAAAGCCGCAATTTTTATCAGCCCCTGAGATGAAAAATGTGATTGAAAAATGCGAAGAAGCAGGTAATAAGCAGATCATTCTTTGCGAGCGTGGCAATGTTTTTGGCTATAATAATCTTGTAGTTGATATGCTAAATTTTCAAATTATGAAAAATTTAAATGTACCCGTAATTTTTGATGCAACACATGCTCTTCAACTTCCTGGTGGCCTGGGTAATGCTGCTGGTGGGAGAAGGGAGTTCTTATTGCCACTTGCAAAGGCTGGGCTTAGCCAGGGGATTGCAGGCTTGTTTTTAGAGGCGCATCCAAATCCTGACGAGGCAAAGTGTGATGGCCCTTGTGCGATATCCTCGGATCAGATTTACCCCATTTTATCTCAGCTAGCTGCTCTAGATACTTTTATTAAACAACAAGAAAGCATTTAGCAGTGCCAAATATTCAATCAATCCAAGCCATCCAGGTTTTTGATTCACGGGGATCCCCAACCGTCTCTTGTGAAATCTATTTGAGCAATGGGACCTCCTACACTTCTATGGTGCCTAGCGGAGCTTCAACAGGCTCTAGGGAGGCTTTAGAGCTTCGTGATGGGGGCGATGACTATATGGGCAGAGGAGTGCAAAAGGCCATAGAAAATATCCATCATCATATTGCACCTGCCCTCATGGGACTTGATGCGAGAGATCAACAGTTGATTGATGAAAGAATGATAGAGCTAGATGGATCTTCAGCCAAATCTTACTTAGGCGCAAATGCCATTCTGGGAGTTTCGCTGGCTGTGCTTGGAGCAGGCGCCAAAACATCCCAAACCCCCCTTTATCAATATATTAATCAAGTATTCCATCAGATAAATTCTGTAACGCTGGATATGCAGCTACCGGTTCCAATGTTAAATATTATTAACGGAGGCGAGCATGCTGATAATAATATTGATATCCAAGAGTTTATGATTATGCCTTTAGGCGCATCATCATTTTCCGAAGGAATGCAGTGGTCTACTGAGATATATGCAGGTTTAAAAACACTCTTACGGCAGAAAAATCTTAGCACAGGCGTTGGAGATGAGGGAGGCTTCGCACCTCACTTACAGTCACATCAAGAGGCTATTGCGTTAATTATTCAAGCTATAGAGAATAATAATCTAAGACCAGGAGTAGATGTTAGTATTGCGCTCGACTGCGCTGCGACAGAATTCTATGATGGCGATTTATATCACCTCAAAGGAGAGTCATTAAAGCTTAATGCCGATGAGTTCTCAGAATATTTAGAATCCTTGAGCTCCAAATACCCTATCGTCTCAATTGAAGACGGCATGGATGAAAGTGATTACAAGGGCTGGAAAATACTGACTAACGCGCTGGGCAAAAAATGTCAATTGGTTGGCGATGATTTATTCGTGACCAATGTTGAAGAGCTGCAAAGAGGAATTGATGAATCTCTTGGTAACTCTATCCTAATCAAGTTCAATCAAATTGGAACTATCACCGAGACCATGCGCACTATTCACCTTGCAAATTTAAATAACTTTACCTCGGTTATTTCACACAGATCAGGTGAGACAGAAGATAGCATGATAGCTGATTTATGCGTTGGCTTGGGTACCGGGCAAATTAAAACCGGTGCTCCATGTCGCTCTGATAGAGTGGCAAAATATAATCGGTTATTGTGGATAGAGGCACAAAATAAAAATCTAAAATTTGCTGGCAATGTTTTTAGCTAAAATCTTGATAGGGCTTTTCCTAACATTGGTGACTATTACTTTTTATAGCCTGTACTTTGGCGGTGATAGCAAGCAAACATACCTAGATATTCATGCTGAAAATCAGCTGCTGATTGAAAGCAATGCTGATCTCTCTAAGCAAAACAATCTTCTAGAATTAGAAATTCAAAGCAAACAGCAGAATGATATGCATGCAGAAAAATTTGCACGCGAACAACTCAATCTTATCTACAAAGATGAAGATTTTCTAAGCTTTGAGACCAAAAAACCTAATGCACCACAATAGTAAAGTTGCAGTAATAATACCTGCTGCTGGAAAAGGTGTGAGGTTTGGAGCAGATAAGCCAAAACAGTATAGTGTCCTTGGGGAGCAGACGATATTGGAGCGCTCTGTAAATATTTTTTTGAATATTCCTGAAGTTTTAAGAGTGATCATTGCAGTTGATCAAGACGATGAGTTCATTCACTCTCAATCCTTTATTGCCCATCCAAAAATTACAATAGTAAATGGAGGCAGCTCAAGAAGCACCTCAGTTTTTAATGCAGTTAAAATTCTAGAAGCAAGAGATATTCCAGCAGTAGCTATTCATGATGCTTCCCGCCCTTGGTTGCAGCCTAATCATTTCTTAGACCTTTTGCGTCAATTCCATGCACACAATGAGTGGGATGGTGTGTACCCTGCAATTGAAATGATAGATTCGATCAGGGAAAAAAGAAATGATGAATTGGTTCCAGTTAATAGAGAGAATTTTATGCAAATTCAAACCCCTCAAATCTTCAATACCAATGCTTTGCAAATCGCTCTAAAAAAAGTTATTGATTCTGGTATGAATCTAACTGACGAAACGCAAGCCATGGAAAATGCAGGTTATAGGGTAAAAGCCATGCAAGGTGATAGATCTAATCTCAAGGTTACTTATTCTCATGATTTAAATGCAGCAAAAAATATAGATTATAGAATTGGACGAGGTATAGATTTTCATAAATTATTGCCAGGCAGTGGTATAACCTTAGGCGGCTTATCGATAGTTTGCGATCTAGCCATTGTTGCTCATTCTGATGGAGATATTGTTCTTCATGCTTTGGCTGATGCGCTACTTGGTGCCGGTGGCTTAAATGATATCGGTTTTTATTTTCCTGACACTGATAGCCAGAACAAAGGCTTATCAAGCCTAATTATTATTAAAAAAGCAATGGGTTTGCTTGCACAAAAAAACCTCCAACCCTCAAATGTAGATTTGGTAATTATTTGTGAGCAACCAAAAATTTCTCCTCATGTTAATGCCATGAAGGCTAGGTTAGCTAGCTTGCTCACAATGGAGACAGGTGATATTTCTATCAAAGCAACTACAACAGAAGGCATGGGTATTATTGGGCAGGGAAATGGAATTGCTGTTTATGCTATAGCTTCATTAAAAAAATTAATATGAATATCTTGCTAACAAATGATGATGGATATACAGCGGTAGGTATTGAGGAGCTCTCTAGCGCTTTAGGAGTATCGAATAATATTTTTTTAGTTGCCCCTAAAACAAATTGCAGCGGCATGAGTGCCGCAATTAGCTTACATAAGGAAATTGAAGTAGAGGAGATTGCAAAAAATACTTATGCAGTCTCAGGCACTCCAGCTGATTGTTCTTACCTCGGATTATTATCGATTATCTCTGAGCCTATTGATATGATAGTTTCTGGAATCAATTTAGGGGCAAACCTTGGAGAGGATGTCTTTTATTCTGGAACGGTTGGGGCTGCAATAGCTGGTCGAAGATTAAATTATGTTCCAGTGGCTTTTTCAGTTGCTGCTTATCAACCAAAACATATTAAATTTATTGCAAAAAAAGCAGCTGAAATTACTCAGCAAGCCACCAATTTACCTGCTGATAAAAATTTGTTGGTCAATGTAAATTTTCCTGATCTTCCTGCTGCTGCAATCCAAGGGATAAAAATAACCAGCTTGGGAAAACAAGAAATTCCTGACACACCCCAGTTAATAAAAAAAAATCAGCTCTCAGCTTTTTATAGCTTTGGTCCGTCAGGAACTTTAATGCCGAACCAAACGAACACTGATATCCAAGCAATCAACGAGCATTTTATTTCAATTTCAATTCTTGATTATAATTTAACTGCAGTTGCATCTGATTGGGGTCTCTTTGAGGAGGTATTTGTAAATGCATAATTCTGGATTTACATCTGCTAGAGCAAAAGAACAAATGATCCAATTATTACTTGAGATGGGTATTAAAGATTTTCGTGTCTTAGATGCAATGAGCCAGGTTCCTAGGCATATTTTTCTAGATGAAGCCTTGTGGAGCAGGGCCTATGAAAATAGAGCTTTAACCATTGGGTACAAACAAACTATTTCTCAGCCCTATATTGTTGCCAAGATGACAGAGTATTTAATAAGCCACACAGCAAAAAGAGGCAGGGTATTAAATAATGTTCTTGAAATTGGTTCAGGTTGCGGATACCAGTCAGCAGTTCTATCTTATTTTGCGAATGAAATTTTTGCAGTAGAGAGAATCAAGCCCCTGGTCATCAAATCTAGAGAAAACCTCAGAGAGCTAAAAATTAGAAATGTAATGGTCAAACATGCAGATGGTTTTGAGGGCTGGGGAGAAAGTATTAAATTTGATGGGATCATTTGCGCGGCAGCACCAAGACAGTACCCAGAAGAGCTGACGGAGTTACTTGAGATTGATGGCAAATTAGTTATCCCTGTTGGGCTAGAGGGCCAGCAAAAACTATACGTAGTGACGAAGAAAACTGAAACAGAGCATGAAGAGATGATATATGAAGATGTTGCATTTGTTCCCATGCTGCCTGGAACATCAATTGGGAGTATTTAAATATTATGCTGCAAATTAAATATGCTTGTGCTGGATTTTTAATGGGTATTGCTGAACTTATCCCAGGAATATCTGGCTCAACCATTGCCGTAATATTCAATATTTATAAGAATCTAATGAGTATTTTAACCGAGCTTAAATGGAGCAATGCATCTTTCAATCTAGGTAAATTAACTAGAGTGTTCCAGTTAAGGTTATTTGCCCCATTAATATTTTCTATGTTTCTTTCAATACTCCTTTTTTCAAAGGGCATAGATTACTTGCTAACTAATTATGAGCAGCCCTTTTTTTTATTGCTGGGGTGGCTAATGATGCTGCTGTCTATACAGGTTGGAAATTTTTTTACAGCTATTATTAGCAAACCTACCTTATTAATTTTTCTGATAGGCGGAGTATTTTTAGGCTTCTTGCTAAGCAACCTAGGAGTGGATTCAGCAAACGCCCACCCTTTATACCTGTTTATTTCTGGAATTATAGCTTTTGCATTCTTTTTAATTCCTGGAATCTCTGGGAGCGCCATGCTCATCGCTCTAGGCGTGTATGGAGCAGTGATTAAGGGAATCTCTAATTTTGATTTTGAGACTCTAATTCCATTTGGTGCAGGGTGTTTTACTTCTCTAGTCTTGCTTCCAAGATTAATTTTAGCAATCTATAAAGCTTATGAAGATCAAATGTTATTAATCTTTTCAGGCCTTATCTTTTGTTCAGGATATTTTTTAATCTAATGAAAGCCTTAATTTCTTATCTCACTACTGTTCTTATTATTTCAGGATGCAGCTCCTTAGAGAATTTAAAATTAAATCTTGAAGATCGTATTTTTTATGACCCCAAGGAAATATATATTGTCCAATCTGGAGATTCAATTTGGTCCATTGCTTTAAAAAATAATCTAGATCCACAGCAAATTATAACGAGCAACAATCTATCAAAACCTTACGTGATTTTTCCAAATCAAGAACTTTCCCTATTTAAAACCTCTCAAAATTCTATATATGAAGCGCCCCAACAAAACATCACCTGGAATCAACCAATTAAGACCTCCCAGAAACCAACCGCCGAGGGCCAGTATTGGTTAATTTACAAGGAAGACCTTGGAGAAAAAATTTATGCAGTTGATAGAGGTAAGGTTGTTGTTGCAGGGCCAGATATACCTGGGTACGGAAATTTAGTAATGATTTCTCATCCTGATGGCTTTATTAGTCTTTATGCCCACTGTGAAAAAATTTATGTTAGTTCTGGAGAAATGATTGAATCCGGAATGGAGATTGCTCAATTAGGGAGTTCAGAGGCTTCTTCTCCAATGCTTAGATTTCAATTAAGAAAAAATGGGGCCCCTATTAAAACTTCTACAATAACCTTTAGGTAAACTTTATATTTCTAGCAAGTGAATTTTATCTTTGATCCCTTTGTATTCTTGAGCTTCAGGCAATTCATCTTTTTCTTCAGTAATATTTGGCCAAATTTCACTATACACGGCATTAATTTCAATAAAAGGAATTTGATCTGGTGGTAGCTCATCTTCTGAAAAAATTGCGTCAACAGGGCACTCTGGTTCGCATAGTGCACAATCAATGCATTCTTCCGGATGAATTACTAGAAAATTTGGGCCCTCATAAAAACAATCTACAGGACAGACTTCCACACAGTCCGTATGCTTACATTTAATGCATGCTTCTGTAACTATGAATGCCATGATAACAAGTTGTAAAATAGGTAAACGAAGATTTTAGCAACGACTTAAGCACAAGTCTGCATGAAATTGATAATAATTATTTTATTTTTTAGTTTTTGTAATATACTGTACAAACATACAGTAAGGAGTAAGACATGTCAGATAAAGAGAAAAACGTAAAAGAGACTAAAGAGAAAAACTTAAAAGAGACCCTATCACAAATTGAAAAGCAGTTTGGCAAGGGCACTGTGATGAAAATGGGGGACAGAGAAATTGTAGATATGCCTACCATTTCTACGGGATCACTTGGGATTGATATAGCTTTGGGAATAGGCGGCCTACCTAAAGGGAGAGTCATTGAGATTTTTGGACCAGAGTCATCCGGTAAAACAACTTTAACACTTCAGGTAATTGCAGAGTGTCAAAAAGCTGGAGGCACAGCTGCTTTTATCGATGCTGAGCATGCGCTAGATCCAAGTTATGCTGCGAAACTTGGGGTTAATGTTGATGAGCTGCTTTTATCTCAACCGGATACAGGAGAGCAAGCCCTCGAGGTTACAGATATGCTTGTAAAATCTGGAAGTGTAGACCTCATTGTTATTGATTCAGTTGCAGCGCTTACACCAAGAGCTGAAATTGAAGGAGACATGGGAGACCATCATATGGGTCTGCAGGCAAGATTGATGTCTCAGGCACTCAGAAAGATCACCGGAAACATACAGCGCTCAAACGCAACAGTTATTTTTATTAACCAAATTAGGATGAAGATTGGTGTGATGTTCGGAAATCCTGAAACTACAACCGGTGGCAATGCTCTGAAATTTTATGCATCAGTCCGACTAGACATCAGAAGAATTGGTGCGGTTAAAGAAGGGGAAGAGGTCGTTGGTAATGAAACTCGAGTTAAGGTTGTGAAAAATAAAGTTTCCCCTCCTTTTAAGCAGGCAGAATTTCAAATTATGTACGGGCAAGGCATTAATATGGAAGGGGAAATTCTTGAACTAGGTCAAAAACTTGAGTTGATTGAGAAATCAGGCTCATGGTATAGCCATAATGGTGAGAAAATAGGTCAGGGAAAAGTTAATGCAAGCAAGTACCTCAAAGAAAATACTGAAATCAGAGATGGCTTAGTTAGCGAGATCAGAAAAGCTTACATACCCTCAATCAAGAAAGAGGCTAAGAACAAGAAAGAGGCTAAGGAATAAATTTTTTCGATCACTATGATCTTGTATTTAAATTGATTAAGATATTTCCTGGTAAATATAACTAAGGGAAACATGTCAAACAACAATGCATATATAGTTTCAGCAGTCAGAACTGCTGGCGGTAAAAAGAATGGTAGCCTCAGTCAATGGCACCCAGCTGATTTGGGAGCGAAAGTCCTAGACGAGCTTGTGTTGCAAACTGGCATTGATCCTGCCCTGATCGATGATGTAATTTTTGGTTGCGTAGATCAAGTGGGTGCTCAATCCGGTAATGTCGCAAGAAATGCAGTTCTTGCATCAAGTTTACCTGAATCAGTGCCAGGCACTTCTGTTGACAGACAATGCGGATCCTCGCAGCAAGCCATTCATTTTGCAATCCAAGCTGTTATGTCTGGAACTCAAGATGTTGTAATAGGTGGTGGCGTAGAAATTATGTCCATGGTGCCAATAGGTGCGAGTATCAAAGATGGCTATGAAGCAGGGCATGGCCTACCTTTTGACTCAGTAGGCATGAAGGCTAGATATCCAGGAGTTTACTTTTCACAATTCACGGGTGCAGAAATGATGGCCAAAAAATGGAATTTATCCCGAGAAGATCTAGATAATTTTGCATTCAGTAGCCATCAAAAAGCCATTGCTGCAGTTCATGGGAAGTATTTTGATAGAGAGATTCTTCCGGTTCAAGCCAAAAATGCTGAAGGTAAAACCGATATGATATTTTTGGATGAAGGTATTCGCTATGATGCTAGCCTAGAGGCTTTAGCTGGCTTAAAAACTGTTACTGAGGGCGGAGTTATTACCGCTGGAAATGCAAGTCAGATTACCGACGGCGCAGCTGCAGTTATGGTATGTAACGACGCAGGTCTCAAAAAAATTAAAACTGACCCGCGCGCAAGAATTGTTGCAATAAGCGTTGTGGGTGATGACCCTATCATGATGCTTGGCGCTCCCATTCCAGCGTCTCATAAAGTCCTAAAAGCAGCTGGTTTAAATATTAACGATATAGATCTTTATGAGATCAATGAGGCTTTTGCTCCGGTTCCCTTGTCTTGGGCAATTGACTTAAAAGCTGATAAAGATAAATTAAATGTTAACGGAGGAGCAATGGCGTTGGGCCATCCCTTGGGAGCAACAGGCGCTAAATTAATGACGACACTACTTCATGAGCTGGAGCGCAGAGATGGAAAATATGGCTTGCAAGCTATCTGTGAAGGTGGCGGTACAGCGAATGCTACAATCATAGAGCGACTTTAAGTATTATTTTTTAAAGCGATCAAAGATTGTTGAAAGTTCAGCAATCTGACTGACTGTGCTTTTACCATTCCTATGCTTGAGCTCTATTTCACCGTTTTCTAGATACTTATTTCCTATAATGATATTTATAGGAATGCCTATCAATTCAGCATCTTTTATTTTGGTGCCATAGCCATCCTTCCTATCATCCACGATGACCTTGTACCCTATTGATTTAAGTGTTGCACACAGTTCATTGGCTGCATCAGCAATCTTTATCTCTTTTGTATAGCCTATAGCAACAATATTTACTTCAAACGGAGCAATAGATTCAGGCCAAATAATACCTTGATCATCATGGTGTTGCTCTATAGCTGCCGCAACGAGTCGAGAGACCCCGATACCATAACAACCCATAAAAAGATCTACTGCGCGTCCCTCTTGGCTTTGCACATTAACCTGCATTGCTTCTGTGTACACTTTTCCCAATTGAAATATATGCCCAACTTCAATACCTTTTTTTATCACGATTTTACCATTTCCATCCGGGGAAGGCTGACCCTCTAAGGAGTTAATATCTTCACCTTCTTTCAAGAGTAACTCTGTATTGATGGCAAATTCAGAAGCATCGCTAATCGCAATAGTGTCTTCACCATTTTCTGCTAAGACATGAAACTCCTCAGATACTTCGCCACCTATCGCCCCAGAGTCTGCTTGAACAATTTTATACTCCAATCCAATTCTTTCTAGAATCTTTTTATAAGTATTGCGCATAGTTAGATAAGTATCTTGCAAGGACTCTTCATCTAAATTGAAGCTATAAGCATCTTTCATTAAAAATTCTCTGCCCCTCATGACCCCATATCTTGGCCTAATTTCATCTCTAAATTTTGTTTGAATTTGATAAATATTTAGCGGCAGTTCTTTATAACTTTTAACATTATTTCGAATTAAATCAGTTATCACCTCTTCATGAGTAGGGCCTAAACAAAATTCTCTATCGTGCCTATCTTTTATTCTTAATAGTTCTGAACCCATTTTATCCCAGCGTTTAGTTTCCTCCCAAAGCTCTTTGGGTTGCACCATTGGCATTAAAACTTCTTGAGCACCGGATGCATTCATTTCCTCTCTTACAATATTCTCAATATTCCTAAGGACCATCAAGCCTAAAGGTAGCCAAGTATAAATTCCCGATGCAACCTTTCTAATCATTCCTGCTCGGAGCATTAATTGATGGCTGATAACTTCTGCATCTTGAGGTGAATCCTTTAGAGTCGGGATAAAAATTTTAGACCAAAACATTTTTATATTTGAAAATTTATTTAGTTTATAATTTTATATTTTTTTGGACACTTATGCCGATTTATGATTACAAATGCTCAAATTGTGAGCATCAATTTGAACTAATCCAGAAATTTTCTGCTCAGCCTGCAGAAATTTGCCCTGAATGCGGTAAAAAATCTATTCACAAATTAGTTTCTGCACCATCTTTTAGGTTAAAAGGCGGAGGCTGGTATGAAACAGATTTTAAAACCGGAGCTAAAAAGAATATAGTAGACACTAAAGATGGCAAGTCTAACGAAACTAAAGAAACCAAATCTAAGGAACCTAAAGAAACTAAAAAAACTACTGACACATCAACTAAGAGCCTAAGTACCGAAAAATAAATTTTAAAAGAGAGTTAAAAATGCGATCACACCATTGCGGAGACATCAATAGTTCAGACATTGGAAAGGATATTGAGATATCAGGCTGGGTCCACAAAAGAAGGGATCATGGGGGCGTAATATTTTTAGATGTTAGGGATCTACATGGTATTGTTCAGGTGGTATGCAATCCAGATCACCCCAATACCTTTGACCTGGCAGACTCTTGCAGAAGTGAGTTTGTTATTAACATCAAAGGCTTGGTTAGAGCAAGGATAGAAGGCGCCATTAATTCAAAGATGGCAACAGGTGAGGTTGAAATAGAAGCAAAAGATCTAGTGATTTTTAGCAAAGCAGTAACTCCGAAATTTCCTCTTGACGACTACCAAGAGGTTAATGAAGATATTAGGCTGAAGAATAGATTTCTTGACTTAAGGCGACCAGAGGTTAGCGGTCGATTGCTCAAGAGATCGAAGATCACCTCAAGAATTAGATCTGTCTTGGAAGGTAATAACTTTCATGAAATTGAAACCCCTATTTTAACCAGAGCAACCCCTGAAGGTGCGCGTGACTACCTTGTTCCAAGTAGAGTTCATCCTGGTGAGTTTTTTGCTTTACCCCAGTCCCCTCAGCTTTTTAAGCAGCTATTAATGGTGGGTGGATTAGATAAGTACTATCAAATTGCAAGATGCTTTAGGGATGAAGATCTGCGTGCCGACAGACAGCCTGAATTCACACAAGTAGATATCGAAGCATCTTTCGTAACAACCGAAGATATTATAAACCTAGCGGAGCAGATGATTTCTACACTGCTGTCAGAATTCACTAATTACACAATCGGAGAAATTCCACGCATTACCTATAAAGAAGCTATCGCCCACTACGGGTGCGATAAACCGGATTTAAGAATCCCTTTGCAACTTAAAGATATTTCAGAGCTGGTAAAAAATGAGGAGTTCAAAGTATTTTCTGGTCCTGCAAATGATCCAGCCTCAAGGGTTGTTGCATTAAGAGTACCAAAAGCCTCAGGTTTAACGAGAAAGAATATTGATGAATACACTGATTTTGTTGGGAAATTAGGAGCTAAGGGGCTTGCATATATTAAGGTGGTAGCTCTTGGAGAGGAAAATGGCCTTCAGTCACCAATTTTAAAGTTTCTTCAGCAAGAAACTATTGACGCTATTACCTCTGGGCTGCAGGTAGAAAATGATGACATCATTTTCTTTGGTGCAGGAAACGCAAATACCGTTAATTTATCAATGAGCTCTTTAATTAAGAAGCTTGGAGAAGAGTTAGATTTAATAACCTGTGAATGGGCGCCATGTTGGATAGTAGATTTTCCAATGTTCGAAAGAACAAAGGAGAATCAATTGACCTCACTACATCATCCTTTTACCCTTCCCGCAGTATCAGCCGAAGAACTTCGCTCTAATCCTGACGAGGCATTAGCCTGCGCATATGATTTTGTTTTAAATGGCTATGAGTTAGGAGGAGGCTCCCTTAGAGTCTTTGATCCAATTATGCAAAGTGAGATATTTAGTATTCTGGGCATTTCACCCGATGAAGCCGAAGAGAAGTTTGGGTTTTTATTATCAGCATTATCGTCAGGCTGCCCGCCTCATGGCGGAATTGCTTTCGGGCTAGATCGAATAGTTATGCTGCTATCAGGAACAACGAATATTAGAGATGTAATCGCCTTTCCTAAGACGCAAAGCGCTTCATGTTTGCTTACAGATGCACCCGGGGAAGTGACAGCAGAGCAATTAGAAGAGCTGCACATTAAATTAACTATAGACAAAGAAGATAAGGAATAAACCATGGCAGGGCATTCCAAATGGGCGAATATAAAGCATAGAAAGGCTAGGCAAGATGCCTCAAGAGGTAAGATTTGGACAAAAGTAATTAGAGAGATCACAGTAGCAGCAAAGGGGGGGGCTGATCCAGATGATAACCCTAGGCTAAGACTGGCCTTGGACAAGGCTAATGCATCTAACATGCCTAAAGATACAATTAAGCGAGCGATTCAAAAGGGCTCGGGCACAGGTGAAATGGGCATCATTGAAGAGCTCACCTTCGAGGGTTATGGCCCCAATGGCGTAGCTATTTTAGTTGAAACTATGACTGATAATCGCAATAGAACTGTTGCAGATGTTCGACATGCTTTTTCTAAGTTTGGCGGTAATATGGGTACAGATGGCTCGGTTGCGTATCTTTTCAATAAGCTTGGAATTATTCAGGTTGCTTCTTCCTATGAAGAAGATTCAATTATGGAGATTGCTTTGGATGCTGGTGCAGATGATTTTATTGTGGCAGATGAGTTTTTTGAAATCATAACAAGTCCAGTCAATTTATCTTCAGTCTTAGAGGCTTTACACTTGCAAGAGATTGCAACACTGGATGCTGAGATCACCATGAGAGCAGAGACTTTAGTGCACCTTGATCAAGAAACATCTGAGAAGGTGTTGAAGATTATGAACTTCATGGATGACCTAGATGATGTTCAAGAAGTGCATACAAATGCTGAATTTCCCGATGACTTTGAGGAAGAAGCTTAATTATGGCTATTAACTCAAGAACAAAAGGGGCTAATTTTGAAAGAGAGATTGGCAACTTATTAGTTCAAGAGCTCCATTTAAGCCAGCCTGTTAAAAGAATTTTAGAGCAAACACGAACCAAAGAATTACCTGATTTAAAACTAGGCCGTTGGTGTATTGAATGCAAAAGATATGGCGATGGCGCAGAGCCTTCGGCTGAATGGTGGGAGCAGGTTTTAGCTGCAACTCAAGCTGGAGAATTTCCAGCTCTAGTTTATAAATTTAATCGTAGGCCTATTAAAGTAAGGATTTTAGCTGGATCAATAGTTCCAGAGTTAGATTTCTCACCTATGACCATTGATTTAATGTGGGAAGATTTTGTTGAAATTCTTCGCTATCTCTTTCAGGTAGATATTGAGCAGCATGAAGCCTCAGTTCAAGTGTAACGATCTATTCTGCAAGGTACATGTAGAAGATACTGATTTTCAAGGCGTGGTTTATCATGCCAATTATTTGAAATATTTCGAGAGAGCCCGATCAGAGTTCTTAATAGAGCATGAGATTTCTCAGGCTCAAGCTTTGCAGGCCCAAGAATCCTTCATTGTAAAAAAACTAGATGTAGAGTTTTTCTATCCAGCAGTGCTAGATGATAATCTGATTATTTATTCAACAGCTGTGCTTTTGAGCAAAGCGCGCATGCACTTCCTGCAATCAGTCCGCACCCAAAAAAATGATATACTCATTGTTAATGGAGTTGTTGAAGTTTGTTATTTTGATGCTGCTAAGAGCAAGCCAAAAGCATTCCCTAAGAATTTATTAGCACTATTTGAGTAAATAATATGGATAATTTTTCAATCATAGATTTATTCTTGCAGGCTAGCTTGATTGTTCAGCTGGTCATGGTAATTTTATTAATCGTATCAGCGCTCTCTTGGATTGTGATTTTCGAGAGATACTTTAATTTAAATAAAATTAAATTTGCTAACCGATCCTTTGAAGATGAATTTTGGTCGGGCAAAGATTTAAATGATTTATATGAGAGCATCCAAGATATCCCACGCGACCAGTTAACTGGGTCTAGGAATGTTTTCAAGCATGGTTTTAGTGAATTTCTAAGATTGGCTGATGGTCAAAAAATTACCACAGAGGACTTAGAAAGCGTTAATCGCTCAATAAGAGTTTCCCTAGCGAGGGAAGAGGAGGGCTTGATGCATCATCTACCCTTCTTGGCTAATGTTGGATCTGTTAGCCCATACGTAGGATTATTTGGAACGGTTTGGGGTATTATCAATTCATTTCAAGGTCTCTCAGATGCTACTCAAGCGACAATCAATGCTGTTGCACCTGGTATTTCAGAAGCCCTAGTTGCCACAGCCTTAGGTTTATTTGCAGCTATCCCTGCTGTTGTAGCCTACAATCGCTTTGCCTCTGACTCTGACTCACAACTGCAGCAATCTTCGATATTTGGAGAGGAGCTTGCTAGCATTCTTTATAGACAAACAGTGAAAGAGAAGAATTGATTTATCGTATTGGCAAAAGAAAAAAACTAAACTCAGAAATTAATGTAGTTCCATACATTGATGTAATGCTTGTGTTGTTAATTATTTTTATGGTTTTGTCACCTTTGTTAATTCAAGGCATAGAAGTTAATTTGCCTAAAACAGATACGACTAAGATGTCTATTTCTAGTGAGCCCCTTGTTATCTCTATTGACAGTAAGGGAGAGTATTTTCTGAATTTGGGTGATGAGCAATTACCCATCTCTTTAGCAGAACTTAAAAACAAAGCTAAGGTTATTTATGAGGCAAACCCTGATATCGAGATTGTTTTTAAAAGCGACGCCAAAGTACCATTTGATTTTGTAGCTAAAGGAATGGCAAGTATTCAAAGTTTAGGGATTGAAAAAATTGGCATTGTTACCTCTGGCTATGACAGCTAATTTAAGATACCTTCATGCTGCATTTATTTCATTTTGTCTCCATGCTTGCATTTTTCTTTACCTCTACGGAACTTTTGATCGCAATACATCACAAGCACTATTAATTTCAAAGCCCTTAAGGATTGAGCTTAAATTTGAGACTCCCATCATGGCCGCAGAGATCAAAGCACCAAAAATTACAGAATCTTTCGAGAGAGAAGATCCCCAAAAGCAGACCTCCGCAGCCCCCACATTACAATTCAATGAATTGGCAGCTCCTAAGCTAGAGGAGCCCTTGCTCTACTCAAATTTTGATGCCCTCCTTGAGCAAGAGGAGGACATTTTTTTATCAGAAGAGCAAAAACAAATAAATCTTTTTGCACAAAAAATCATTAAGACGATAGAAAATGCGTGGATGAAACCAAGAAATATCCCCGATGGCTTAATAGCTAACTTACGCCTGCACATTAAACCTACCGGACGCATCTCAAAGGTTGAGCTACTTCAGAGTAGCGGGAACATACGATTTGATAACTCTGCATTGCAAGCAGTAAGAAGAGTAGAAACATTAAATTTTTTTAAACAGATTCCTTATACGCTGTATGAAAAAGAGTTTCAAAAAATAGCTGTTAGCTTTAACCCATCATGAAAAAAAATATTTTACTTTCTTTGTTATTTTTACCTCTGGCTTGTTTCGGCGAACTTTTCTTAGAAATTACCAAAGGATCAGATGACCCATTTAAGGTTGCAATTATACCTTTTGCTGGTAGTGCAAAAATCTCAAATCCTTTGCATGAAGTTATTCGCAATGATTTAAATAGAACGGGCGAGTTTTCTTTGCTGGATACAAAGCTGTTACTTCCTCTGAGGATCGAAGATGGGGATATTAATTACCAAGATTGGAGTCTCTTGGGTATGGACTATCTTGTTGCTGGGAACATTGTAAACGGGCAGAGTGCTGTAGACGTTATCTATGATATTTACGATATTCAAAAAAGAAAAAAAATAAGAAGCTCCAAGGTATTTGGACTGCCTAGTCAGATTAGGCAACTTGCTCATTACACCAGTGACGGTATTTATGAGTCTATTTCCGGAATTAAAGGCATTGCTTCTACCAAGTTACTTTATGTTAATCAGATTAAATCTGAAAAGCTCAATTCAAATTATCGCTTAATGTTGGCTGATTCTGATGGGGCAAACGAAAAAACTTTATTGAGCAGCTCTGAGCCTATTATTTCTCCAGCATGGTCTCCAAATGGACAGAAGGTTGCGTATGTATCATTTGAAACTGGCTTAGCGAAAGTTTACATTCAAGATATAGCTTCAGGAAAAAGAGAGTCCGTGCTGTCTCAAGACACTCAGATTAGCTCTCCATCCTGGTCCCCGGATGGAAAATACCTTTCTTTAACCCTCTATCAAGATGGGAATGCAGAAATTTATATTCTTAGGTTGCGTGATAAAACATTGACAAGGATGACTAATCAATTTGCAATTGATACAGAATCTTCATGGTCTCCTAAAGGCAATAAAATACTCTTCACAAGCGACAGATCTGGATCTCCGCAAATCTATGAGTTGAATTTAAGAAAGCTAAATTCAAAAGCAAAGCGTATTTCATTTGAAGGCACCTATAATGCTAAAGCAGCCTATCTACCAAACGAGGAGGGAATAATTTTTGTTCATCGCTCCAGCGATGGCTTATTTCATATCGCAATGAAATATAATAAAGAAAATTTTATTAGAATATTGACTGATGCAAAAATGGATGAATCTCCCAGTGTTGCTCCTAACGGTAATATGGTAATCTATGGAATAACTGAAGAAGATCAGAGCATGCTTGCCGGCTTTAGTTTAAGCGGTGCAAGTTTTAAACTTCCAGCCTCTCAGGGAGAGGTTAGAGAGCCAGCTTGGTCAAACTTTTTAAGATAAATTTACTTGGATAAAATTACCATGAACAAGTCTACGAATACTTTCTCTGCTTTAACAATGTTGATTCTTTTATCTGCATGTAGTTCCGTGCAAGTAACTGAGGAGTCCGTTTCCAATCAAGCGGTTGCTGGTGTTAGCATTTCTAAAAAATCTACAGCAACGCAAGCTGTCCTAGCCAACGCCGTCGTATATTTTGAATATGATCAATATACTTTGACAAGTAAATCTATTCAGGCCTTAAAAGGGGTAGTTGACTTGATGAAGAAGAACCCAAAAATTACATTATCGTTAGAAGGCCATGCCGATGAGAGAGGCACCAGGGAATATAACCTAGCTTTAGGTCAGCGCCGCGCAGAGTCTGTTGCCAATTATCTCATTGCAAATGGCATCAAGCGCAATCAGCTGGTTTCTAAGAGTTACGGAGAAGAGCGACCATTATCCTTGGGGTCTAATGACTCAGCATGGTCAAAAAATCGAAGAGTAGAAATTAAATAGTTGCAATTTTCATGAGATTTTTTCTTGCGGCGTGCTTGCTCATACCCGTGGTGATTCAGTCACAAGAGGTTGACGCATCAGATATTTTATTTTTGAAGGTACAAGAGCTTGAAGCTGAGATTTCTGCTCTAAGGAGCGAGTTTGAAGCTCAGGCCTACCTAATTGAGAAATTGCTTAGCGAGAATGAGGCCCTACCCTCTAAAGACACTCAGGCTAATTCCGAGACCTCCATTCCAGATAATACGTTTAGATTTCAAGGCATCAATGATAGCCAGAGTATCGATGAGGTTTATGCTCAAGCAATTGCACAGCTCAATGATAAAAATTTTATAGAGGCTAAGAAATCCTTTGCTTATCTGGCAACTAATTTTAGTGATGATGAAAAAATTCCACTCAGCCTATTTTGGCTGGGAGAGATATCATTGCTTGATTCTAACCTCGAAGAAAGTGAAGAGTTTTTTCAAAGCCTTGCAGCAAGCTATCCAGATCATTGGCGCACTCCATTGGCTCACAAAAAAATAGGCGATATTTTAATGATGTCTAATGAGGTTGAAGCAGCAAAGATTAAATATCAATTTGTTGTTCAAACCTACCCAAGTAATGCTGCATCTTCTTTAGCCTTGCAGTTATTGGAAAATATGGAATAATCACCCTTTTTTATGAAATCCTCTCCAGGGTCGCTAGCTCAGCTGGTAGAGCAGTTCGCTTTTAACGAATTGGTCACAGGTTCGAATCCTGTGCGACCCACCATTAATTTGTCTGATCTAATTCTCAATTTATCATGACCAAATCTATCTTGACTCCAATTTCTAACGCGATAAATAGATTGGCTACATCTTTTACAAAAGAATCCTTGCTAGCAGGTTTTTTCTTTTTCTTAGTTTTATGCTCTTGGTACATCTTAAGGCCTGTTAGAAATGAGATGGCAGTGCAGAATGCTGACATTCTTCCATATCTCCTTGGCATTGGAGCCTTGGTCATGCTGTTTTTGAATCCAGTTTATTCTTGGCTGGCTTCTAGAAAAAATCTACGGGGCGTCCTGGTGGGCTGCTATTCCTTTTTTATACTTAATTTACTGAGCTTTATTGGTTTGTGGCAATTTTTTGATCTTTCTTCATCACTATTACTTAGTCAAATTTTTTATATTTGGTGCAACGTATATTCTTTCTTTGTGGTATCAATATTTTGGGTTGTTATTATCAATCTGTTTAGGGGAGAAAGTGCTGTAAATGTTTTTGGAGTCATTGCTGCTGGTGGCTCGCTGGGAGCCTATCTTGGCTCAGAAATTTCCAAGCAACTTGCAACCACCTTTAATGAATCAGGCATTATATTTTTTACGATGCTTGCGATTATTTTTTTGTTGCTAGCATTGCTTGCAGGGCTAGGCCTTATGAATAGATTTAGAGAGCTCAAAGGCATCAATGATTCACCTGGCGGCTCTAGCTTTGATGCGATCAAGAATTTAATTTCCTCTTCGCAAATTAGGTCTATAGGTTTATATATGTATCTCTGGACGGCCCTGATGACAGTGCACTGGATAACTTCCGTTGAAATAGTTAATGCATGGTCTTCTGATGGAGGAAATAGAATAGTTTTTTTTAGCAAGATAGAGCAAACCGTTACGGTCTTAACTTTATTCACGCAGTTTTTCTTAACGTCAGCAATTCTGCGTTTTGTTAGCGCTAAATATATCTTGATGACTTATGGATTTTTATTTGCTGGGGTATTTATTGGATATTTTTTAAGCCCTAGTATCGGATATGTTTTTATTGTGACCATTATTCTTAGATTGTTTGAATATGGAATTAACAAGCCTACAAGAGAGGTTATTTTTAGCTATCTCAAGAAAGTAGATCGCTATAAATCCTCGGTCTTTGTTGATACGTTTTTAGTGCGCCTGGGAGATTTTTCTGGAAGTGGATTTATTCTTATCTCAAAAACATTCGGAGTAGTATTTTCTCAGGTACCATTGCTGGCTATACCCTTTGCAGGGTGCTTGGCTTTATTGGGGTTAAAAATTCCTCCGAAAGAAAATATCGAGTCTTAAAGACCTCTTTTTTGACCCAGTCGATCCTGGGCGAATTTAATTTTTGTCATGATCAGCTCAGAAGTCTGAAAAGAATTTGCTGATAATCCCAATGCAAGCTGAAATTGATTGAGCGCATTCTCAAGGTCACCAAGCAAGAGATAATATTCTCCTTGACTAAGATGGTACCCAACAATGTTTTTTCCAGCTCTCTGAATTTCTGAAAGCAGCATCCAAAGATGCGGGTCATTGTTTTTTGAGATCAGCAGCTCTCTAAGAATCTCCTCAGCTTGAATTGTCTTTTGTTGCGCGCTGAGCACATTAGATTTAATAATTGATGCGGGGTAATTTCCCGGGGAAATATTTAGCACCTTATCAATTTGTTGATTGGCCTTATCAAACTTCTGGTCTGCAAGATATATTTCAGATTTAGCCATGTTTAGAATTAAATTTTTTGGATATTTTGTAAGCAATTCTTCAAGCCGCAATAAAGCTTGAGCAAAGCTACCATTTGATTTGAGCGCTTCAATATATGCATATTGATTCTCATTGGTGGGATTGTCTTGGGTAAGTTTTTCAAAATACCTGACAGCCGATTGAGGGGGTAACGACACATATCGCGCTTGAAGTCTCCCTTTAATAAATTCAAAATTGATAGTATTTTTCTTTCCGCCTGAGAACTCTATTTGACCGGCCGCATTTAATGCATCGCTGACCCTGGAAGAAGAGACAGGGTGCGTTAAAAGAAATTCTGGAGGATTGTCTCCTGCCAGCTTCCCAATCTTTGCCATGTTCTCAAACATTTGACCCATAGCATGTGGATCATATCCCGCAGTAATTAAGTTATTAAACCCATATCTATCAGCTTCACGTTCAAATATTCGACTATACCTTAACTGTTGCTGGGCCAGGGCAGCTGGGCCGGTCATGAAGGCTGTTGGGTTATTTGAAACAAGAGCTAAGGCTATTGCAGATACCATAACGAGCGACGAGGCTAAATTTGTATCTCGCCCCCGCAAGACTCTTCGAGCAAAATGCCTTTGACTTAAGTGAGCTAACTCATGACTAAGCACCGAGGACAGTTGAGCCTCATTGTCAGCATTTAAGAATAAGCCTCCATTCACACCAATCACCCCTCCAGGAGCTGCAAAAGCATTTAATGATTTCTCATCGATTAAGATGATTGTGAAATCTCGATCTTCAACCTGCGATGATTCAGATAACCTATATATCAGTAACTCTGTATATTCTTGAATAATAGGATCGTTAATTAAAGGTGCTTGAGCATATACTTGCTCTATAAAACTTTGGCCCAGTAATTTTTCTTGTTCTAGCGATATGACTCCTGAGACTCTATCACCGAGATCAGGTAAATTTAGGTCTTTTTCTTGTGAAAAAGTAGCTTGAGAAATAAGCATTCCCGCTATAACTAGCAATCTTATAAACATGAGTCTATCTTAGCGTATGTTGTAATGCTTACACTATTGATTAATTTCAATTAACATATGGTTCTCTGACAATTTTAACTACGAAAAGTGCTAGAAGAAATAAATAATTTGTTTAAAAAGATTTTTTCGAATGAGGAGACATTAGTCTTTTCCATATTAGTAATATCTGCCTTTTTGATTTTGTTCTTTCTGGGCAGTATTCTCACACCTTTTCTGATTAGTATCATTTTTGCATATTTATTAATTGGCATGCAGTCTCGGTTTGAGTCCTATGGACTCAAAAGCTCTATTGCCTTATTCTTAACTTATAGTATTTTTCTCTTGCTCGGGATTGCTTTGATGGTGTGGTTAGCTCCTTTGTTATATCAACAACTTCAAGCCATAGTCTTAGAAGTGCCCAAGTGGCTTAGTTCATTTAGGTTGTTTGCGCAGGACATTCCTGCAAGATATCCTGATTTAGTTTCCTCTGATCAAATCACCGTCTTTCTTGAGAGCTTATCTGGCCAAATATCTACTTTATCCCAAGATTTTATTAAAGCTTCAATTGCTGGCATTCAAAATACAGCCACTATTGCTATTAACTTAATTTTGTTGCCCATTCTTGTTTTTTTCTTTCTCTGCGACCGGGAGACTATCATCTCCGGGTTTCTTAGCATTCTTCCAAAAGAAAGAAGAATGCTAAAGAATGTTTGGGTGGAAATGGATGAGCAGCTAAGCAATTATGCTCGAGGCAAGGCAATTGAAATTGTGATTGTTGGTGTTGCTGCTGCAATAATCTTCATATATTTTGATTTAGAGTATGTAGCTTTGCTATCTGTGCTGGTCGGTTTCTCTGTCTTAATTCCATTTCTGGGCGCTTTTATTGTGACAATTCCTGTCGCGGTAGTCGGCTTGCTTCAACTTGGCCTCACATTTGAATTCTCGCTGCTCATGGCTTCTTACCTTGCTCTTCAGATTTTAGATGGTAATTTATTGGTCCCAATTCTTTTTTCTGATGCTGTGAAACTCCATCCTGTAGCAATTATTCTGGCAGTATTTGTCTTTGGTAGTCTTTTTGGGTTTTGGGGAGTATTTTTTGCAATTCCAATAGCAACGCTGATTAAAGCTATATGGAATGCATGGCCAGCCATGCTAACTGATTAAATACAGCCTACTTTACTAGCTCCTTCACTGCCTGCAGCACTTCTTTGACATGCCCTGTAACTTTAACGCCTCGCCACTCTGATTTAATTTTTCCTTTTTCATCAACTATAAAGGTACTTCTATCAACCCCCATATATTCTTTTCCATACATTGATTTAAGCTTCATCACATCAAATGCTTTGCAGACTTTTTCGTCTGGATCTGAAAGAAGTTCAAAAGGAAAGCTTTGCTTTGATTTAAAGTTTTCATGAGATTTTATGGACTCTCTTGATACCCCTAATATCTCGGTATTCATTTTTTTAAATATCTTATAGCTATCTCGAAATTCTTGACCTTCAGTCGTGCAGCCTGGAGTGCTATCTTTGGGGTAGAAATAGATAACAAGATTTTTTCCTGCAAATGACGCATTAGAAAGAGTTTGATTATTTGTGGCCTCAGCCTTGAATGCTGGGCATTTTTTGCCGAGTAGATTTTTAGCCATTATTTTTTATAAAAAAAGTGTATAGTTTCATTTTTTACTGAAAACAAGAATGATGCAACCCCTTCAAGGCAGTTTCGTAGCTTTAGTGACACCGATGCAGGCTAATGGCAGCCTGGACTATACCTCCCTAGAATCATTGATTGAATGGCATATTGCATCAGGCACTAGCGGCATTGTGAGTGTTGGGACTACAGGCGAATCGGCCACTGTATCTGTCACCGAGCATCTTGAGATCATCAACAAAACTATAGAGCTTGTGGACAAACGAATCCCTGTGATTGCTGGGACAGGAGCCAATTCCACTCAAGAAGCCATTGAATTAACCAAAACTGCCGCATCTTTGGGCGCTGACTATGCCTTGATAGTCACACCTTATTACAATAAACCAAATCAAGATGGCTTACTTCAGCACTATACTAAAATTGCAGACACGGTAGACATTCCTCAAATTCTATACAACGTTCCATCTAGGACAGCTTGTGACTTAAGGCCTGAGACTGTTGCAAGTCTTGCAACACATCCTAATATTATTGGAATTAAAGAGGCCACAGATGATCCAATGCGCCTGCGAGAATTAATGTCTATCACTGAAAGGCTCGAGGACCAAAAATACTTCTCTGTTCTGTCTGGTGACGATCCTACATTTAATTCCTTTATGGCAGAAGGTGGCGATGGGATCATTTCTGTAGCTGCGAATATTCTGCCAAGTCAAATTGCAAAAATTTGCACTCTAAATCTTGATAAGCAGTTTGATGACGCCAAAGACCTTAATGAGATGTTTTTATCAATCTATGAACTTTTGTTCATTGAATCTAATCCAATCCCTGTCAAATGGATGCTTGAAAAAATGAGAAAAATTGATTCAGGAATTAGGTTACCCCTTGTGCCCTTGGCTACTCAGTATCATGATGCAATAATCAACGAGATGACAAAATTAAAATTATTATGAAATATATCAGAAATTACCACTTACTCTGCCTAACCCTTTTTTTTAGCTCTTGCTCATATATCACTGGTCCAGAAGGCCTCTATCCCGAAACAAAATATCAGTTTTTTGAAGAAGTAGTCAATCCAGAGATTCAATTGGAAAATGAAGATTTTACTGTGATTGTAGATGATCATTATCCACCTATGACAGATGGCATTTCCAGTGCCGAAGTTCAAGATATTCCTCCTCCAAGACAAATATTTTCTTCAGGAGAATCTAATGAAGTTCAGCTAAGAAGGCTTGGAGAGTTAATGTGGGTTTATATTGAGACTCTTCCCTCTACGGCATGGCCGATTGCCAAGAATTATATAGAAGCCTCTCCAATGTCCATTCTGAGCGCAGATCCAGATGCTGGGATATTTACGATTAAATACTCCGAAGCATTAAATTTGATTCTTCGGGTTGAGCACGGTATCAAAGAAGCGTCTACTGAAATATTTTTAAGTTCGCAGACTTCAAATGGTGTATTGAATTCAAACACAGACTCTACATTTATTCAGACAGAGCTTGAAAAACTGGTTCAGTATTTTGCTAGCTCGGCAGCATCTTTTTCCGGAACATCTCTTGCAGCACAAAGTTTAAATGATAGAAAAAAAGCAAAAATATTTAATTTAAATAATAAAACAACCATCCAGCTGGATCTTGGGTTTGATAGGGCTTGGTCTGCCGTTAGCAGAGCTCTATCTGCTGGAAATATTACCTCCAATGATATTGACAGAGATGGTGGAATTTTTTTAGTTAGTTATTCAGTAGAGTCTGAGGGAAATGGCTGGTTTAATTTTCTAAATTTCGCAGATGATTCAGACCCCAATTCCTTGTTGCTAAAAGAGCAAGCTGAATTTAAAATTATTCTCAAGACAGCAAATGACCAAACTAATATTGTTGTTGAGTCTCTGGCGGGCTCCCCCGAAGACGCTGAAGCTCTAATCTCTAAAATTAATGAATTATTAAGCTAAAGCTATGGAAAAACTATTACAAATCACAACCGGTAAGGCTAAGTCTTTATATACAACCTCTAATCCTGATCAGTTGATTATGGAGTTTAGGGATGATACATCTGCATTTGATGGAAAAAAGATTGAAGCCCTGGATAATAAAGGAAAGGTTAACAATCAATTTAATGCGTTTGTCATGGAATTCCTATCTTCCAAGGGCATTGAGACACATTTGATTGAGTTGCTTTCAAGCAATGAGTCACTTGTTTACAAGCTTGATATGTTCCCAATTGAGTGTGTTGTAAGAAATAGAGCAACTGGTTCATTATGCAAAAGACTAGGTGTTGAGGACGGTCTATTGCTAGATCCTCCATTGTTTGAATTTTTTCTAAAAGATGATGCCCTAGGTGATCCGTTAATTAATGATCATCACATCGTCTCATTTGGTTGGGCCACTCAAGAAGAGGCTAATTTAATGAGAGAGATGACTCTCAAAGTAAATGATCTGCTAGTAGATTTTTTCAAGGAAGCTAACCTCATCTTGGTTGATTACAAGCTTGAATTTGGTATGTTTAAAGGAAAGATGCTGTTAGCAGATGAGTTCACTCCAGATGGTTGTCGCTTATGGGACAAAGACACTTTAACAAAAATGGACAAGGATAGATTTCGCCAAGATCTAGGTAATGTGATCGAAACTTATAGCGAAGTGGCTGAACGCTTAGGCATGCAAATAAAACTTGACTAAAAGAGTCAGGTATTGATAATACCTGTATGAATTTCACAACAAAGAGTCGTTACGCTGTAAATGCGTTGGCTGATCTTCAATATTTATCCAATCACTCTAACCCAGTAGCCTTAAGAGATATTGCGGTGAGGCAGGGCATAGAGCTAAGTTATCTTGAGCAATTATTTCGAAAGTTAAGAATGGCTGGGATAGTAAAAAGTATTCGCGGAAGAAATGGTGGCTATGTGTACGCTGCTGAACCGACTCAGATTACCATCAAGTCAATTATGGATGCTGTAGAAGAGAATCTTGATGCCACTAATTGCGCTGGAACTTCAGCCTGTCTGTCTGGAAAGCAATGCAACTCCCATCAATTATGGGATGATTTAAATCATGTGGTCGATAGTTTTTTAAGCAAAATATCAATTGCTGAACTGGCAGATTCTCCACACCATCAAATTACCATGAAGGAAATACAATAATGAGCACTCCGATCAATTTACCCATATATTTAGATTACGCATCTACCACTCCTGTTGATCCTCGCGTGGCCCAAAAAATCTGCGATCACTTAACCATAGATGGAAATTTTGGCAATCCCGCATCTCGCTCTCATAAGTTTGGATGGAAGGCAGAAGAAGCGGTAGAGGAAGCAAGATCTCATGTTGCAAACCTTGTTGGCTGTGATCCACGGGAGATTGTTTGGACATCAGGCGCTACAGAGGCTAATAATCTTGCAATCAAAGGCATTGCAAATTTTTATCAATCCAAAGGCAAGCACATCATTACATCTAAAATTGAGCACAAGGCAGTACTAGACACTTGTCGACAGCTAGAGCGGGAAGGATTTGAGGTAACATATTTAGAGCCCACAGAAGGAGGCATCATTACAATTGATTCGATTCAAGAAGCAATTAGAGAGGACACAGTATTAATCTCGATCATGCATATTAATAATGAGCTTGGCACTATTAATGATCTTCAGGGTATAGGAACGTTAGCAAGGGAAAAAGGTATATTTTTTCATGTCGATGCTGCGCAAAGTACAGGTAAGGTTGAAATTAATTTGGCTGAACTCCCAGTGGATTTAATGTCATTTTCGGCTCATAAAACTTATGGACCAAAAGGCATAGGGGCACTTTATGTTAGTCGCAAACCCAGAGTAAGAATTGAAGCGCAAATGCACGGTGGCGGACATGAAAGAGGCATGCGTTCAGGCACACTACCTACACATCAAATTGTAGGTATGGGTGAAGCCTTTAGGATTGCAAAAGAAGAAATGTTACAAGACACTAAGCGAATTGAATCTCTGCATGATAGATTCTATGAGTCTGTCTCTAAAATTGAAGAAATTTATGTCAATGGAGATATTTCTAAAAAAGTTGGCAACATATTAAATATCAGTTTTGCCTATGTAGAAGGCGAGTCTTTGATTATGGCTTTGAAAGATATTGCAGTATCCTCTGGCTCTGCTTGTACCTCAGCAAGTCTTGAGCCTTCTTATGTACTAAGGGCGCTAGGCAGGAAAGATGAGCTGGCTTCTAGCTCTATTCGCTTCTCCTTTGGCCGCTTTACAACGGAAGAAGATGTTGATTACACACTATCTCTAATTAATCATGCGGTTGAGCGGCTTAGAGAATTATCCCCATTATGGGAGATGTATCTTGATGGCATTGATCTTGACACTGTAGATTGGCAAACACACTAAATTTTAGGAGAAAAGTATGGCGTACAGCAAAAAAGTAGTTGATAAATTTGAAAATACCATCAATGAACCAGCAAAATATAATGTTGGTAGATTTGATCCCAAGGAAATGAATGTAGGCACTGGAATGGTGGGTGCGCCTGCTTGTGGTGATGTGATGAAGCTCCAAATTAAGTGTGAGCGCCAAGGGAACACCCATATTATTAAGGATGTAAAATTTAAAACATACGGTTGTGGCTCTGCTATAGCATCGTCAAGCGAGCTTGTAGAAATGCTTCTTGGCAGGACGCTTGAGGAAGCCAAAGAAATAAAAAATATTGATATTGTTAATGCGCTTGAGCTTCCCCCCATCAAAATCCACTGTTCTGTTTTAGCAGAAGATTCAATTAAACAAGCGATAGAAGACTACGAACAAAAACAATAAGCATGGAAAAATTCTCTGCAGAAGTATTAAAGTTTTCTGACAAAGCTGTAGCTCACTTCCTATCAAGCATTCAAAATCGTGGTAAAGGCCATGGCGTAAGAATTGGTGTTAAAAAAGCTGGCTGCTCAGGCTTTGAATATTTTTTTGATTATGTTGATGAGCCACCTGTGACCACTGCTGAGGATGTGATCTTTTTAGAGGGGGAATGCACAATTTATGTCGATTCTGATAGCCTGAGTTACCTCAAGGGCAGCATGGTCGATTATTCTGAAGATGGTCTCAACAAAGGCATTAAGTTTCACAACCCAAATGCGAAGGCTGTTTGTGGTTGCGGAGAAAGTTTTACCATCTGAAATGGCGACCATTAAATTACTTCCTCATTCTGAGCTTTGCCCAGGCGGGGCTGAGTTTGAAACCAGAGCAGATGAATCAATATGTGAGGCCGCTTTAAGAGAGGGTATTAAAATTGAGCATGCTTGTGAGATGTCATGTGCATGCACAACTTGCCATATAATTGTTCGAGAAGGTTTTTCAGAGCTGAATGATGCCTCTGAAACAGAGGAAGACATGCTTGATAAGGCTTGGGGGCTTGAGCCTAATTCACGGTTAAGCTGCCAAACTTTTCCGATAGAAGGTATTTATACTGTTGAATTACCAAAATACACAATTAATCAGGTGTCTGAAGATCATTAATTATGGAATATAAATGGTCTGACATCTTAGATATTGCAATAGATTTGAGTGAGACTTATCCTGAAATAGATGCTCAGTGGATCAGTTTTCCTGATTTACACCATAAAATATGCTCCTTAAAAAATTTTAATGATGACCCATCATCCTCTAATGAAAAAATACTTGAAGCAATTCAGATGGCATGGATGGCTGAATCAGACTAACTCACATATAATGTCGCAAAATTCAGGAGTAATCTTATGCCACTAGAAAAAACACTTTCCATTATCAAGCCAGATGCAACAGGTAAAAATGTGATCGGAAAAATTATAGATCGTTTCGAATCTAACGGACTGAAAGTTGTTGCAGGCAAATTAATTCAAATGAATGAATCAAAAGCTGCAGGTTTTTATGCAGAGCATAAAGAAAGACCATTTTTTCCAAGCCTCGTTGAATATATGACCTCTGCTCCAGTGTTTGTCCAAGTTCTAGAGGGAGAAAATGCTGTGCTTAAGAATAGAGAGCTCATGGGCGCAACCAATCCAAGCGAGGCAGAGCCTGGAACAATCAGGGCTGACTTTGCAGAAACCATTGATGCCAATGCTGTGCATGGGTCTGATTCCGCAGAAAGTGCAGCAAGAGAGATTAACTACTTCTTTGAAGCTAGCGAAATCTTTTAGTTGAGTGCCTAAAGAAAAATTAAACTTATTAGGATTCTCGCATGAATCCTTAGTGGAGTTTTTCGCCTCAATCCGGCAACCAAAATTTCGAGCGTCTCAACTGATGAAGTGGATTCATCAAAGAGGGGTTTTAGATTTTATGGAGATGACCGATTTTAGCCTGGCGCTAAGGCAAGAACTTACCGCATTAGCAATAGCTCAGCCCCCAGAGGTAGAAGAATGCTTGCTTTCACCTGAAGGAACGCAAAAATACCTTATCAAACTTGAGTCCGGCTCCATGATAGAGATGGTAAAAATTCCTGAAAAAAAACGATTAACATTATGCATATCCTCTCAAGCAGGCTGCGCGTTGCAATGTACATTTTGTGCTACTGGAGCTCAGGGTTTTGAGAGAAATCTTAGCCCTGCAGAAATTATAGGCCAACTCTGGATTGCCAATTTTTACAAGCAGCCCTCGCAACAAATCTCTAATGTAGTATTTATGGGAATGGGCGAACCATTACTAAATATAGATCCTGTCATGAGTTCGATCTCTATCATGCAGCATCAGAATGCATACGGTCTTTCAAAGCGCCGGATCACTCTAAGCACTTCCGGCATTGTTCCAGAGATCAAAAAACTTGCAGCAAAAACTGATGTCTCATTGGCCATCTCTCTTCACGCTGCCAATAATGAGTTGAGAGATGAGATAGTGCCAATAAACAAAAAATATCCCATAAATGAATTGATTGAATCTTGCAAAGGATACTTAGAGAATCAAAGTAAAAGAAAAACTATTACCATTGAATATATTTTAATTGATGGGGTGAATGACTCAATCGAGCATGCCACTCAATTAGTCACTGTGCTAAAAGGCCTGTCTTGTAAGGTAAATCTCATTCCATTTAACCCATTTGATGGGTGTAATTATTTACGATCACAGGAATTAACTATACAAAAATTTAAAGACTATTTGATTGGCAAGGGAGTCATTACCACTTTGAGAATTACTAGAGGAGACGCTATAGGTGGAGCTTGCGGCCAATTGGTCGGCAAGTTAAAAAATAGCATCATGGGAAAAAATAATATCAATCGAATCAATATTGTGCATACCTCATAATCATGAAATCGGCACAAACATCTAAAATTGGCAAAAAATTTCAAGGCGAAAGAGAGGCGTTGGGCCTATCGGAACAAGATGTTTCGTCGCGCACATTAATTAATATTGATTTTATCAGGGCAATTGAATCAGGCGATTATTCTATTTTTCCCGCTAGAATGTATGCTTTGAGGTACTTTGAAAAATATGCAAGTTTTTTACAAATCCAGCAGGAATTTTTTGATATCTATCATGTAAATAATCATCAGGAAGATGGCGAGAGCAACCCTTCACATTTTAATAGCGTAACAGAGGCCATTAAGAGCGGTAAGTATAATCTTATTATCAGCTTAATTTCTGTATTGTTTTTTGCAGGCATTGTTATTAATGGACTCCATGATTTCTTCTCTTCATCTCATGAGGACTGGTCTATGGAGGAGTCTCACGTATCAAAAAACATTCCAGAGAATCAGCTGGCCGATATATCAGAGATAGATAGAAATTTTATTGCAAATGCTTTAGAAGAAATTAAGCCCTTATTCCAACCAGTGATAAATGTATCCGATGTAGATAGTTCAAGTGAATTTCAAGTTACCGCGGGTGAGCTCAAAAAATTATCTCTAAGTTTTACTGAAGATAGTTGGTTAGAAATATATCAAGGAGCTACTCAGCTAATCTATAGATTATTCAATAAGGATGAGAGATTGGACATATCTATTACCCCGCCATTTAAAATTATTGCAGGCAATGCCAATGGCGTGACTGGCTTTTACGGTGAAAGTAAAATTAACTTTACTAAGGTTGCCAATGAGCTTAACGTGAGTTTTATTGAGATTGAAGATGAATGATTCCTGGATAGTTAGAAAAGAAACGAAGCCAATCTTTGTTGGAGATGTTGGTGTGGGAGGCAGTCATCCAATCTCCATTCAATCCATGACCAATACAAATACTGCCGATGTGCAGGCAACCATTGGTCAAATAGAAGATCTACAGGCTGCAGGGGCAGATATTGTCAGAGTCTCCGTCCCGGACAAAGAATGTGCAATAGCATTTAAAAAAATTAAAACGGCTGTTACTATCCCTTTGGTAGCAGACATTCATTTTGATTATAAAATTGCTCTTTTAGTGGCTGATAGCGCTGATTGTCTGAGGATAAACCCTGGCAATATTGGCAAAGCAGACAAAGTTCAGCAAATTATTCAGGCCGCAAAAGATAATAATGTGCCAATTCGAATTGGTGTTAATGCTGGTTCGCTAGAAAAGGATTTGCAGAAAAAATATGGCGAACCAAACTCTGATGCTCTTGTGGAGTCTGCTTTAAGGCATGTAGAAATTCTTGATAGGTATGATTTTCAAAATTTTAAACTTAGTTTAAAAGCCTCGAATATTAAAATGACTGTTGAAAGCTATCGAAAATTTTCCAAACTGCTTGATCAACCGCTCCATCTAGGAATTACTGAGGCTGGTAGCTATAGAGCAGGCTCAGTTAAATCTTCTATTGGCCTGGGGTTGCTTCTGGCTGAAGGCATTGGCGACACCATTAGGGTTTCTTTAGCCTCAGATCCCGTAGATGAAATTAAAATAGGTTGGGATATTCTAAAAAGCTTAAATTTACGCAGTCGAGGCATTAGAATTATTGCGTGCCCAAGCTGTTCCAGACAGAATTTTAATGTAATTGAAGTTGTGAATGAGCTAGAAAGAAGATTTGAGGATATTTCTGATGACCTTGAGGTTGCGATCATCGGTTGCTATGTTAATGGGCCGGGAGAGTCTAAAGCTGCAGATGTTGGTCTGACAGGCGGTCCAAGCAACCTATTGTATGTCGATGGCTCGCCTTTGAAAAAAGTCTCTAACGAGAAACTTGTTGATACAATAGAATCTCAGGTCAGAGAAAAGCTTGAGAAAAAAGCATCAGATAACATTATTGCAAAGGGCTAATAAGTGGATATTCAATCTTTAAGAGGCATGCCAGACTTATTTCCAGAGGATCTGGAGAAATGGCATATTCTTGAAAAAACTCTCTCCAAGGTCTTTCTCTCTTGTGGTACCAAAGAGATTCGGACGCCGTTACTAGAATCAACAGAGCTCTTCAATCGCTCTGTTGGAAACTCATCAGATATTGTTAATAAAGAGCTTTATAGTTTTTTAGATAGAAATGATAAAAGTATTAGCTTGAGACCCGAGGGTTCCGCTAGCGTGATTCGCGCAATCATACAAAAAAAACAAGAGCATGAAAAACACAAATTATGGTATCAGGGACCTATGTTTCGCTATGAAAGACCTCAAAAAGGCCGATTTCGGCAATTTCATCAAGCCGGAGTTGAATATCTGGGTTATGAAGAAGGACTTTCTGAGTACGAGTTAATTTCAATGGTGATTCAACTTAATCAGCGGCTGGGCATTAAGAAATACAAAATAAAAATTAATCATTTGGGAGACAAAGATACAAAAGAAAATTTTTGCAATGCTTTAAAACTATTTCTTGAGCCGCATCTCGATACCTTGCATGAAAAGGATGTCGCTAGGCTAGAATCTAATCCATTGCGCATTTTAGATTCCAAAGAAGAGTCCACTCAAAACTTATTAGCCACAGCCCCGCGGTTCCAAGATTTTCTTTCAGAGAGCCCCAAAACCTTTCTGAAAAACATAGTGCAGCATTTTACTGATCAATGTGATATCGCAGTGGATTCAAGCCTAGTTCGAGGCCTTGATTACTACACGGGCTTAGTCTTTGAGGTTGTTTCTGAGGATCTTGGCGCACAAGATGCATTTTTGGGCGGGGGTAGATATGATCATTTGAGCAAAGAGCTTGGGGGCAAGGGCATGGAGGCTATTGGTTTTGCTATTGGTCTAGAGAGAATAATTGATTTAATGCAGATACAGCCCCTTCAAAATGTTCAAAAAGTAGCCTTCATCACTGTGGGTGAGCAAGATCAGCAAAAAACCTATAAAATAGCGCATGCTTTAAGGGAGGCTAACCTTGGCGTGATCTTGGATGCATTTTTGAGCTCAGCTACTCTAAAATCTCAGCTTAAAAGAGCCAATAAGCATGAGCATCACTTTGCAATTATTATTGGTGAAGAGGAAAGAGAGCTAGGAAAATACTTGTGGAAGAATCTTAGTGCCCAAGGCGATCAAGAGCTTTTGCATTTTGAAGCTTTGATCGATAAATATAAAAATCTTTAGGAGAGAAGATGGCAGATTACAATTCAGACGAAGAGAGATTTACGGCTATTGCTGATTTCTTTAAAAGGAATAGAAATAGCATTCTTTTTACCCTTGCAGCTATTGTTCTTATTGCCGTCAGTAGCATTAGTGTTAATGCCTATAAGACTAATCAAAACAATCAAGCCGCTGACCTTTATGACGCATGGTTTGTCGGCATGGGCAAAGAGACTGTTGATCTGGATAAAACAATGCTTGATTACAATGCATTGCAAAATGATTTCCCTAGGACAGGTTATGCTGGTTTGGCTCGTCTAATCAAAGCTTCTCAGCTTGCTCGAGAGGGCGAAATAACCAATAGCTTGAATGAATTCAGAGCACTGTTAAAGGTTACTTCGGGCCTATTTGGAAATGACGTATTAAATTCATTGGCTAGAATTAATATCGCGAGAATAGAGGTCAGTAATGAGAACTTTTTACCAGCCTTAGAAGTTCTAGAGCCATTTAACTCTGGTAGTGAGCATGCCATGGTTTATGAGATTAAAGGTGATGCCTTATCTGGGTTAAATAAAACTCAGCTAGCTTTAGACCAATACAATCTAGCTTTAAACAACATGAAAGATGAATCGCAGAAATCGCTATTAAAAATTAAAATTAGTCAGCTTACTCAGTAGAATACATGCAATATAAAATTATTTTAGTTCTTCTTTTTACGGGAGTAATATCTTCTTGCTCATCTCTTAATTTTTGGAGCAATGAGTCTGATGAAGACTTAACCACTCCTGCGAAATTACTTCCATTTACCGGTGATTATTCAATAGACATAGCTTGGAAAAAATCTTTTAAAGGCAGCGATGATTTGGGAGCATTTAAACCTGCCTTCTACTCAGGGCAGGTAATTGTTGCTGATTCATCAGGAGACATCACCTCTATTAATCCCGAGACTGGAATGATAAATTGGCAAAAAGCTCTAGGAAGAAATCTTTCTGCGGGAGTGGTAGCTGGTTTTGGGAGACTTGTTGTATCTGATGTTGATGGTTTTGTAATAAGTCTTGATATGGAATCTCAAGAAATTCTCTGGGAACAAAACATAGGTGGGGAAGTTCTAGCCAGAGCAATTGTGGATGCAGCGCTGGTGGTGGTCAAGAACTCTGTTGGTGAGTTGGTGGCGCTCGATGCTATGACTGGAGAGAAGAAATGGACTTTTAGATCCCAGTTACCAGCATTAACTGTTCGAGGAACAGGAGAACCAATTATAAAAGATGGCATAGTCTTCTCTACTTTTGACAATGGTCGCCTTGGAGCGTTTCAATTAAATACTGGATTCTTTTTATGGGATGGCCCAATTTCGTTTGTTTCGGGATCATCTGAACTTGAAAATTTATTAGATGCAGATTCCTCTCCTGTAGCATTCAATCAGTTGATCTTTGCCGTAAATTACCAGGGCAATCTTACGGCCTTTGATACAGCTCAAAAACGGCCTGTATGGAATGCGAAAGCATCTTCATTTCATTCTCCGGTTATCGGCAATGGGATGATTATGGTTATCCAGGATAACGGCTCTATTCTTTCGTTTTCCTCTGGAAATCTCCAGCCTTCATGGACATCTGAGGAGTACCTGTTTCGGGAGCTCTCTAATGGGGTGTTGCTGAACAATACCATGATGGTAGGCGACCTCGAGGGATACCTTCATGTGATCAATCCATTGACTGGAAAAACTGTTGGTAGAAAAAAAGTTTCTGGCAACCCAATTAAGAGCATTGTAACCTTTGGAGATCTGGCATATATAGTTGACCAGGACTCTAATCTAGTTGCAATTTCGCTCTAGCATGGCTCGCATTAATGCTAAATTCTATTGCTATCCTAGGTAGACCCAATGTAGGGAAATCTTCTTTATTTAACAAGCTAACCAAAAGTAGAAATGCAATTGTTTCAGATTTCTCTGGACTCACCAAAGATAGAAATTTTGGCTATAGCGATATTAAAGGCAAGCAGTATTTAGTTGTTGATACAGGTGGCGTAGGTTCTGAGCTGACTGAATTTAGTGAAGCTATTACCGAGCAAGCCCTGATTGCTGCAGAGGAATCAAACCTAATTTTATTGCTAATTGACGGCTCGCAAGAACTGACCTCAGATGATATCAATCTATTGCAAATTGTTAGAAAGTTCGATAAAAAATTTGTTGTTGTACTGAATAAAATTGATATTAAAGTTCGCTCTAACGCTAAGGAAGATCTCCTAAAATATGGTGCTGGGGAGATATTAGAGATCAGCGCAGAGCACTCCAGAGGCATCAAAGAGCTCCAAATTTATATATCAGAAAATTTACAAGATAATCCCGTCCCCGAGACATCCGGAACAAGAATTGCAGTTATTGGTCGACCTAACGCCGGTAAATCCACCTTTATTAACCAGTTCACTAAGCAAAATAGGCTGATTGTTTCAGACATTCCTGGAACTACTATCGATTCAATTTACGTGCCATTTACGTTTAATGAAGAGGAATTTGTTTTTATTGATACAGCTGGAATAAGAAAGAAATATAAACAAAGCCATGCAGTTGAATACTTTTCTTATGTTCGGGCTATGCATGCTGTTGCTGAGGCAGAGATAGCGCTGATGCTGATCGATGCGAATGATGGAGTTGTTGATCAAGACCTACGGATTCTTAACTTAATCAGAGAACATGGTAAGCCAGTAGTTATTGCTCTAAATAAAGTAGATGAGCTGACCTCTACTGATATTGAAAATTTGCTCGACTCAAAAAAATACCACAATACCATCATGAGTGACTTGGTCATCATGCAAATTTCCGCCCTTCAAAAAACAGGATTCAAGAGATTATTCGACACTTTGGCAGAGGTCCATAAGATTGCCACTACAAAATTTTCAACAGGCAAGCTCAATAAACTTCTTGAGAAATTTAGCAATGCAACCAATATGCCGAGCGTTGCCGGCCGACCGGTCAAGATGAGATACATTCATTTTGGAGGGATTTATCCAACTAAGTTAATTATTCATGCCAATGTCTCTACTAAAATTCCATCAAATTTTAAAAGATATTTAATCAACTCTTTTAGAGATGAACTGAGCCTGAAGAGCATTGGATTAAATGTAATTTTTAAAAAGGGTGAAAACCCCTTTGAAGGCAAAAAGAATGAGCTCACAACGCGCCAAATTAAAAAGAAAAAAAGACTGGTCAAACACGTTAAAAAATCAAAAAAGTAAGATTTTCTGCTATATATTCCGTATAATTCAACCTAAGGATTAAGTTTTAAGGAACAAATGTCTATAAAACCTGTTTTTATTAATTTATTAAAAATACAACTGCCACTTGCAGCCTTTTTATCTATCACTCATCGAGTAACTGGAGTATTAATTTTCTTTCTAGTTCTTCCAACCTCTGTGTATTTTCTGTCATTACTTCTTTCTAGCGAATCCTCCTATATGAATTTTCTTGATTTATATATGAATAATTTTATTTTAAGAACATTTGTCCTTTTTCTCGCGTTGATCTTCACCTATCATGTCTTTACAGGCGCTCGACATATGCTGCTTGATTTTCATTTAATCAGCGAAACCCTGAGTGCGACAAAAACCTCTTCGATCATTACTTTGATACTATTTCTAATAAATGGAGTCATTCAGGCCTGGGTGATCTTATGAATATAGGAAAATTTTTTTGGTATCTACAAAGATACAGCGCTTTATACTTCTTATTTTTTTTAGGTTATCTTGAGTACTTATATTGGAGTGATCAATTGGCATTTGACCTAGTTACCTCTAATCTTGCGCTAAAGGTCTCTCTAAGTCTCTTCATCATACTTGCATGCATGCATGGCTTTGTTGGACTGTGGACCGTGGGAACAGATTACTTCACAAAAAGAACGCTTGGCTTTATCTCTCCAAGACTTGGGAGTTATGGAGATCTGATCAGAAAAATTTACGAAGGATTTTTTGTCTTGCTGGGTATGGTAATTGTCAATTTATATCTCTTAACCATCTGGTCTTAATATGGAAACTTATAATTCTAATAATATCCAAACTCTAGAGTTTGACGCTTTGATTATTGGCGGTGGTGGCTCTGGTATGCGAACCTCATTGGAGCTTGCAAAATCTGGATTAAAGACTGCTGTTGTATCCAAAGTTTTCCCCACTCGATCCCATACAGTTTCTGCTCAAGGTGGGATAACTTGCGCAATCGGAAGTGCTGATCCAGACGATGATTGGCGTTGGCACATGTATGACACAGTTAAGGGCTCAGATTACATTGGAGACCAAGATGCGATTGAATATATGTGCTCAGAAGGCCCAAAAGCAGTTTTTGAACTTGAGCATATGGGCTTACCTTTTTCTAGATTTGAAAATGGCAGAATTTACCAAAGACCTTTTGGCGGTCAATCCAAGGATTACGGAAAAGGCGGTCAAGCAGCTCGAACATGTGCAGCTGCAGATAGAACAGGACACGCTTTGCTGCACACCTTGTATCAAAATAATATCAAAGAAGGCTCTAATTTTTTAAACGAGTGGTTTGCAGTTGAGTTAGTGCTCAATAAGTCCAAGGAAGTGACTGGAGTAATAGCATTTTCTATTGAATCTGGGGAGGTTGCTTATCTTAAGGCCCAAGCAACTGTCATGGCAACTGGTGGAGCTGGAAGAATTTACTCCTCCACAACCAATGCATTAATCAACACAGGAGATGGTCTAGGTATGGCTTTAAGAGCTGGTTTTCCCGCTCAAGATATGGAAATGTGGCAATTTCATCCCACTGGAATTTATGGAGCAGGATCTCTTGTAACCGAAGGATGCCGAGGTGAAGGTGGTTATTTAATCAATGCAGAAGGCGAGCGATTTATGGAGCGCTATGCACCTAATGCTAAAGATTTAGCAGGTCGAGATGTTGTTGCAAGATCAATGGTACTTGAAATCCTTGAGGGCAGAGGCTGTGGAGAGCACAAAGACCATGTCTTGCTCAAGCTTGATCATTTGGGTGCAGACGTCCTGAATGCAAAGCTTCCAGGTATATGCGAGCTATCTAAAACATTTGCAGGCATAGACCCTGTTTACGAACCCATTCCTGTAGTTCCAACGTGCCACTACATGATGGGAGGAACACCTACCAATATCCATGGACAAGCATTTACACAATCTAACGGTGTGGATGAAATTATTGCAGGTTTGTTCTCAGTGGGTGAGGCTGCCTGTGTCTCAGTTCATGGCGCGAATCGATTGGGTGGGAACTCTCTGCTAGACCTAGTTGTTTTTGGTCGAGCAGCAGGATTACATATTCAAGAGGCCTTAAAATCAGGTGGTGGAGTCTCAGATTCTGACAGTGATGATATAGATCAAGCCTTGCACAGCTTAAATGCCCTAAATCATTCAGAGGGTGGCTTTGAGGTTGCCGAGGTTAAACGAGAACTTCAAGCGGTAATGCAAAACTATTTTGGAGTCTTTAGAAGGGGCGATTACATGGAAAAAGGGGTAGCTGAGCTAAATACTATTAGAGACAAAATCTCCAATCTTCATCTTAAAGATAAGAGCGCTGCTTTTAACACCAGTCGGGTTGAAGCCTTGGAGCTAAGAAATTTATTTGAAGTTGCTGAGGCTACCGCCATTGCTTCTTTAAAGAGAACTGAAAGCAGAGGCGCGCATGCACGCGATGATTTTAAGGAGCGCGACGACGAGAATTGGCTCTGTCATTCTCTGTACAATCCAACCAACAAAGAATTGAGCAAAAGAGGCGTCAATTTTGAACCCAAGCAAGTAGAAACCTTTGAGCCTAAAATCAGAACTTATTAATTACTAAATGAGAGAAGAGCAGATGATTAATGTAAACATATACAGATATAACCCAGAAACTGATCAGTTTCCATATATGCAGGCTTATTCTATCGAGCGTCCTAAAAAAGATATTATGCTGCTGGAGCTTCTGAATATTTTAAAAGAGCAAGATTCCTCAATATCATATAGACGCTCATGCAGAGAGGGTGTGTGCGGATCAGATGGCATGAATATTAATGGCAAAAATGGTCTTGCTTGCATTACTCCGATCTCTACAGCAATTCAAAAAGATAAGATTGATTTAAGGCCATTACCTGGATTGCCAGTAATTCGAGACTTGGTGGTAGATATGACGGAGTTTTATGCGCAATACGATAAAATTAAACCTTTTTTACAAAATGACTCTGCGCCTCCAGCCATAGAGAGACTTCAATCCCCAGAAGATCGAGCCAAATTGGATGGACTTTATGAATGCATTCTCTGTGCCTGCTGCTCAACGAGCTGCCCATCTTTTTGGTGGAACCCTGATAAGTTTGTTGGGCCAGCAGCTCTTCTGCAAGCCTATAGATTTATAGCTGATTCGAGGGATACAAAAACTTTAGAGAGATTGGATAATCTATCCGATCCCTTTAGCGTTTACAGATGTCACGGCATCATGAATTGCGTAAGCGCCTGTCCAAAAGATTTAAATCCAAATCATGCAATTGGAGAAATTAAATCTATGTTGCTATCCAACAAAAGAAATATTATTGCATCTGACGGTGTAAGCTAGAAATACACATGAGTGTTACAGAAGGGGACCAATCTACCATAGAGACACCAGGCGCCCAAGGTTCATACCTTGAGTCTTTGTATGAGCTTTACCTTCAGGATCACACCTCAGTGCCGGATGATTGGAGGTTCTATTTTGACTCTTTGCCAGTCATTCAACAAGACCACCCCGAGATCTCTCACAAAGAAGCTATCTCTAGAATTACAAATAAGCAGATTAACGCTCCTTTAAAGTCACCTCAACTAGCTCCGGGACAGCCGCATGATAAACAGGTAAAGGTGATTCAGTTAATTCAAGCCTATAGGAATCGTGGGCATCAAAAAGCAAATTTAGATCCATTGGGTTTGAAACCAATTAGGCATTCTGACAATCTTGAGCTTGCCTTTCACCAACTGGACAACACCAATCTCAATGATCTTTTTGATACTGATACCTTGCAAATTAATAAGGACTCAGCGTCGTTAGGTGAGATCATAGAGTCACTGGAGAAAATTTACTGCGGAACCCTTGGCATTGAATATAACTATATTGCTAACATACATGAGCGCACTTGGTTCCAACAGAGATTAGAGCCAAACTTAGGAAATCTTCACTTTAGCTCAGAAGAAAAGAAATATATTTTGAAGCGACTAAGTTCTGCAGAGGGCCTAGCAAAATTCTTGGCGTCCAGATACCCAGGCATGAAAAGATTCGGCATTGATGGTGCCGAATCACTGATCCCGCTGGTTGATAGCTTAATTCAAAACTGTGGTATTTTTGGAGCTGAGCAGATTTGTTTTGGCATGGCTCATCGCGGACGATTAAATTTATTGGTTAATGTTCTCGGTAAATCTCCTAAAGATTTATTTAGCGCATTTGAGGAAGATTTTGAGTTAGAGGGCGCCCACACTGGCGATGTGAAGTATCATTTAGGCTTCTCATCAAATATTTTAACCCCTAATGGGGAAGTCCATGTATCGCTGACAAACAACCCATCGCATCTAGAGATTGTAGACCCAGTGGTTGTGGGTTCAGTGCGGGGCAGGCAAGATCGATTAAAAGATACTGAACAAAAACTAGTGGTTCCCATTCTTATTCATGGCGATGCTTCGTTTTCTGGCCAAGGGGTGGTCATGGAAACATTACAAATGTCTCAAACCAGAGGGTATGGCGTTGGAGGAACTATTCACGTGATTGTTAACAATCAAATTGGGTTTACCACCTCCAACGAGGAAGATGCGCGCTCAACTCAATATGCAACTGATGTTGCAAAAATGATTGAGGCCCCAATTTTGCATGTCAATGGAGATGATCCAGAAATGGTTGTCTTTGCTGCAAAGCTTGCTTGTGAATACAGGCATAATTTTAAAAAGGATATCGTGATTGATATGTTTTGTTTTCGAAGACGAGGTCACAATGAAGCGGACGAACCCTCTGCAACTCAACCCCTTATGTATCAGAAAATTGCTACCCATCCGTCAGTTAAGAGCTCCTATGAAGTATCTTTAGTTGACAGTGGCGTCATCACTGAGAGCGAATGCAAGGAGATTGAAAAAAAATATAGGACTTCCTTAGAGGAGGGCCAATCAGTTGCGCACAATCTTGCAACCAAGCCCAATGCATCCATGTGGTTTGATTGGACCCCATACATAAACCAAACTGGTGACCAGGTCATTGATGCATCATTTGGCTTAAAGAGATTCAAAGAGCTCGCTCAGATCATTTTTACACCGCCTGAAGATTTTGTATTGCAAAAGCAGGTAGAAAAATTATTTATCGATCGTTTGAGCATGATTGGGGGTGAAACCCCTGTGAATTGGGGTTTTGCAGAGAACATGGCTTATGCGACTCTCTTAGATCAAGGCTACCCTATTCGTTTTACCGGTCAAGATGTTCGTCGTGGCACCTTCTCTCATAGACATGCCGTTATTCACAATCAAACCGATGGTGTTGAGTACATGCCTCTGGTAGAAGTTGCCGATAAAGCCGGCACAACTATAGATATCTATGATTCTCTTTTGTCCGAAGAAGCTGTTTTAGGTTTTGAATACGGGTATTCTGCAACACGACCATCTGGTCTAGTCATTTGGGAAGCTCAATTTGGTGATTTTGTAAACGGAGCGCAAGTAGTCATTGATCAATTTATCGTCTCTGCGGAACACAAATGGGAAAGACTCTCTGGTTTGGTGATGTTGTTGCCACATGGCTATGAGGGTCAAGGCCCTGAACACAGCAGCGCACGAATCGAAAGGTTCTTGCAACTGTGTGCAGATGAAAATATTCAAGTGTGCGTGCCCAGCACCCCCGCTCAGATCTACCACTTGCTAAGGCTGCAAACCATTAGAAATATGAGGCGTCCCCTGATTGTTATTTCTCCCAAGAGTCTTCTAAGAAATCCCAAAGCAGTCTCTACAATCAAAGACTTAACAAATGGCTCGTTTCAGTATGTAATCGATGATGCTGATGCTCAGCCCGAGAAAGTTAAAAAGATCATCATGTGCTCAGGTAAAGTTTTTTATGACCTTGATCACAAACGTCAGGAGTTAGGCATTGAAGATGTAGCCTTGATTAGGGTGGAGCAGCTGTACCCATTTCCATACGATACTTTGCAAGTGGTCTTGGAGACATACCCACAAGCCAAAGATTTTGTGTGGTGCCAAGAAGAGCCGAGCAACCAAGGGGCTTGGTTTAGCCATCGACACAGACTTCAAATTGTCCTTGATCGCATTGATGGGCCGCAGATTAGATTGGTCAGCCGCAAAGCCTCGGCAGCACCCTCGGTTGGCCTAAACAAATTACACCTTCAACAACAAGAAGCTTTGGTCAATGAAGCTTTAACATCATAGAGAGATATTATGACGACAGAAATTAAATCACCAACCTTTCCAGAATCAGTTGCTGATGGCACCATTGCTAACTGGGTTAAGCAAGAAGGAGAGCCGGTAAAGCAAGATGAAGTCATAGCTGAAATAGAAACCGATAAAGTGGTGTTAGAAGTGGTTGCACCTTTTGATGGAACCATAGTAAAAATTCTTAAGCCTGCAGGTGAGGTGGTTCAAAGTGCGGAATTGATTGCTCAATTCGAGCAGCAAACGGCTCAGCAAGAACCAGTCAATGAAACCAAAGAGCCAAATAAACCAGCAGAGGTTACAGTGGAAAGCACGCCTGTTAGCTCCTCTTCAGACGCTAAGGAGAATGGCCCAGCCACTAAAAAATTACTCAAAGAGCACAATCTTAAGGCCGAAGAGGTCAGCGGCTCCGGAAAGGATGGAAGAATTACTAAGGCCGATGTGGTGAATCATTTAGAAGATACTGCGCCACCATCACCAGCCCCAGCAACACAGAGTACCCAGGCAGCGGCCAAGACTTCAGCACCTTCAGGGAGACACGAAGAGCGCGTTCCCATGTCTAGATTACGCTCTACTATAGCCAAAAGATTGCTTGCTGTTAAGCAGGAGACAGCTATGCTCACCACCTTTAACGAGGTGAATCTTCAGCCCATCAAGGATCTAAGAGCAAAATTTGGTAAAGATTTTGAGGCTGAGCATGGAGTCAAACTTGGGTTTATGGGTTTCTTTGTTTTAGCGGCGGTTCATGCCTTGAAAAAATTTCCAGTTGTTAATGCATCCATCGATGGAAGTGACATTGTCTACCACGGCTATCAAGACGTAGGGGTTGCTGTTTCAACAGACAGAGGCTTGGTTGTCCCTGTTATTCGGGACGCAGACAATCTAGGGCTAGCCGATGTGGAGAAATCTATTTTGGATTACTCGATCAAAGCAAAAGATGGAAAATTATCCATGGCTGATATGGAGGGAGGCACTTTTACTATTTCTAATGGCGGCGTATTCGGCTCTTTATTATCCACGCCTATTTTGAATGCGCCGCAAACAGCAATTCTAGGCATGCACACGATTCAAGACAGACCCATCGCCCTTAATGGCGAGGTTGTGATTCGACCTATGATGTACTTAGCAATGAGCTATGACCACAGATTGCTAGATGGAAAAGAAGCGGTAGCATTTCTAATAGCTATCAAGGATCAACTCGAGTCTCCAGAAAAACTATTACTTAATATATGAAGGTGAAATATGTATGATATTGTCATAATTGGAAGCGGACCTGCTGGATATGTAGCAGCTATCAGAGCCTCTCAGCTTGGCCTAAAAACTGCCTGCATTGAGAAATCTTTTGATGCCAGTGGCAAAGCTCAACTTGGGGGCACCTGTTTAAATGTGGGCTGCATTCCTTCAAAGGCCTTATTAGATTCCTCTCACAGATATTCCGATGCCTTGAATCATTTTTCAGATCACGGGATTGAAATTAGTCCTCCCAAACTTGATATCGCAAAGATGATGGCTCGAAAAGATCAGATAGTATCTCAGTTAACTTCGGGGGTTACAGGCCTGTTTAAAGCCAATAAAGTGACACCAATTTTTGGCTCAGCCAAGGTATTAAGTTCCAGCCAAGTAGAAGTTTCATTAGATGGAAAGACTGAAATCATTGAAACTAAAAATATTGTTATAGCGAGCGGCTCATCTCCAATCAATATTCCAGTTGCTCCGATCGATCAACAAAACATTGTGGATAGTACTGGCGCTTTAGAATTCTTGGCAGTGCCAAAGAGACTAGGCATTATTGGAGCAGGGGTGATTGGTCTTGAGCTGGGCAGTGTCTGGGCAAGATTGGGCTCAGAGGTAACAATCCTTGAGGCGATGGATGATTTTCTACCCATGGCAGATCAGCAGATTTCTAAGGATGTGCTGAGAGAATTTAACAAGCAAGGACTGAATATTAACCTTGGGTGCAAGGTCACACTAGCCACGCCCTCCGCAAAAAATGTCAAGGTGAGCTTTGATACCAAAGAAGGCTCTTCTGAACTCACCGTTGATAAATTAATCGTTGCTGTGGGAAGAAAACCGAATACCGAAAACTTGCTGGGGGAAGACTCAGGCTTATTGTTAGACGAGCGAGGCTTTATTCCGGTGAATGATTTTTGTGAAACCTCGGTAAAAAATATTTGGGCAGTTGGGGATGTTGTAAGAGGACCCATGCTTGCGCATAAAGCTTCCGAAGAGGGCATCATGGTGGTGGAGCGCATTGCTGGAAAACACGCAGAGATGCACTATGACCTTGTTCCTTCCGTTATTTACACTCACCCAGAAGTGGCTTGGGTTGGAAAAAATGAAGCCGAACTCACAGAGGCCGGGGTTGAGTTTCAGACAGGCTCATTCCCATTCGCAGCTAGCGGCAGGGCGCTGACATCTGGTGAAAGCAGAGGCTTTGTAAAAGTCATTGCAGACAAAAAAACAGATACAATACTCGGGGTTCACGCCTTTGGCCCTTCGGCAGCAGACATAGTGCAACAAGGCGTTGTGGCCATGGAGTTTGGAGCAAGCGCTGAGGATTTGGGGCTAACAATTTTTAGTCACCCAACAGTATCAGAAGCCTTACATGAAGCAGCAATGGCAGTGAATGGGCAAGCAATACACATAGGAAATAGAAAAAAATGAACCTTCATGAATATCAGGGTAAAGAGCTTTTTGCAAAATTTGGATTACCCGTCTCCAGCAATCGAGTGATCACCTCAGCAGATGATGCGGCTAAAGCCTGCAGAGACATTGGCGGCACTAAATGGGTTATTAAGGCCCAAGTCCATGCCGGTGGAAGAGGCAAGGCTGGGGGTGTTAAGTTAATTAGTTCGCCTGATGAAGCAGTAGACTTTTCGAATCACTGGTTGGGTAAACGCTTGGTGACCTATCAAACTGATGCGCGAGGACAGCTGGTACACTCGATTTTAATTGAGGAATGCACGGACATTGATCAAGAACTTTATTTAAGCGCCGTGATTGATAGGGGAAGCCAAAGAATTGTATTTATTGGCTCGTCTGAAGGAGGCGTGAACATTGAAGAGGTTGCAGAAAATACACCGGAAAAAATTATTTATGAGCCCATTGATCCTTTGACTGGACCCATGCCTTTTCAGGCAAGAAAAATAGCAAAGATTCTTGGATTAAACCCAGAGCAATCTAAACAGTTTTCTAAAATGTTACCCCAGCTTACAGATCTATTTATCACGCATGATTTAAGCCTGCTTGAAATTAATCCCCTGGTCATTACACAAGGAGGCAAGTTACATTGTTTGGATGCAAAAATATCCATTGATTCAAATGCCATCTACCGTCAGCCTGAAATTCAAGCCATGCATGATCCCTCGCAAGAGGACCCTCAGGAATCAGAAGCCGCAGCCCATGATTTAAGTTATGTCTCTTTGGATGGCAATATTGGCTGCATGGTCAATGGAGCTGGCTTGGCCATGGGCACCATGGACACCATTAAGTATTTTGGTGGGGCCCCTGCAAACTTCTTAGACGTGGGTGGAACAGCCACTCAAGACAGGGTATCCAAAGCATTTAAAATTATTTTGGCAGACCCAGATGTCAAGGTTGTCTTGGTCAATATTTTTGGCGGAATCGTCAGGTGCGATCTTATAGCCGAAGGTATTTTGGCAGCCATTGAGGAGGTAGGTGTCTCCATTCCTGTGGTGGTGAGACTGGAAGGAAATAATGCTGATCTAGGAAGCAAAATTCTTGCTGAGTCTAATGCTGAAATTGTGAGTTTAAATAACCTTGAAGATGCAGCGAAAAAAGCAGTGGAGTTAAGTCAATGAGTATATTAGTTAATAAAGATACACGTCTTTTGGTTCAAGGCTTTACTGGCTCTCAGGCTACCTTGCATTCAGAGCAATCCATTGAGTATGGAACTAATATTGTGGGCGGAGTGACTCCTGGAAAAGGCGGTCAAACTCACTTAGGCGCACCAGTTTTTAATTCTGTGCATGATGCCATGGAAGCTGTGCGGCCCAATGCATCCATTATTTTTGTTCCGGCTCCCTTTTGCAAAGACTCTATTCTAGAGGCGGCGGATGCGGGCATTAAATTAATTATCTGTATCACCGAAGGGGTTCCAACGCTTGATATGTTGGTGGTTAAAAAGCGAATAGATGAGCTTGGAATTCAATTAATTGGACCTAATTGCCCAGGCGTTATTACCCCGGGCGAAGCCAAGCTCGGCATTATGCCAGGCAGCATCCATCTTCCGGGTTCTGTGGGGATCATTTCCAGATCGGGCACTTTAACCTATGAGGCTGTCAAACAAACAACCGATTTAGGTCTGGGACAAAGTACCTGTGTTGGCATTGGGGGCGACCCAATTCCCGGGACATCCTTTATTGATGTTTTAAAGCTCTTTGAAGCAGATGATCAGACAACGGCTATCGTCATGGTTGGGGAGATTGGAGGCACCGCCGAGGAAGAGGCGGCCGAATACATCAGGGACCATGTGACCAAGCCAGTGATTTCATACATCGCAGGGCAAACAGCTCCGGCTGGAAAGAGAATGGGGCATGCTGGTGCAATTATTGCAGGTGGCAAGGGGACTGCAGCTGATAAGATCAAAAAACTTCAAGAATGTGGAGTTCATATTGCAGAAAATTTACTGCAGATTGGTGCTAAGGTGAAAGAGGTTTTAGGTTAGCCTTAAGAATAAATTTTTTACTGGTGTATCTTAGCCTTGGCAGAATCAGTGCTGAGAAGGTGACCAGACCTGTAATCATTCCTATCCAAATGCCAGGGGGCCCAAGGGCATTTCCTAGAATTCCATAGTAAGTCAACACATACCCAACCGGTAAAGCGAGAAACCAATAGGTCACGATGAGCATCAGCATGGGTGCAAAGGTATCTTTGTAGCCTCGCAAGCTTCCCAGCGCGCCCATTTGTAAGCCGTCTGGAATCTGAAAAATAGCAGCAAACAACAAAAGATTAACGGCGATGGCTATGACATCAGCATCGCCTGAATACAAGCCTACTAAACTCTCCCTGAGCAACAAGATACACAAGGTATTGAAGCAGGCACCAGCAAAACAGACCACGACAGTGACATAAGCTGCATATTGAGCTTGAGTGGGATCTGCTTCGCCTACAAGATTCCCTACGCGTGTTGCCGCTGCCAGCCCAATGGATAAAGGCAGCATAAAAAAGACGCTGGCAATATTAATGGCGACGGTATGAGCCCCAACCACAGATGCTCCCAGAGAGCCAATAATGAGAGCGGCCCCAGAGAACATGCTTAATTCCACAAAGAGACCAAACCCAATAGGAAAACCAAGTTTCACTGCTTCGAGAGTTGTTTGCTTGTTAGGTTTAGAGAACTTAGAAAACAATTTGGTTGGCGCATATGCTTTCTTCTTTAAGATCACTAAAATGAGAACCAGCATACCGACAACGACATTAATAGAGGTGGCAATACCGCATCCGACGCCGCCCATGGGTGGAATTCCAAAGTATCCATAGACAAAAATAATATCTAAGGGGATGTTGAGCACCATGCCAATGAAGGCGATCCAAAATACGGGCAAGGTTAATCCCATGCCTTCGCTATAACAACGCAGGCAAGTAAAGATCATGTTGGCAAAGAAACCGTAGGACATAGCTTTGAGGTAGCCATCAGAGATGACAGCAATATTGGGGTCAATATCAAAGAAAGGGATGAAAAAACTTAAATTTCTATAAGCAAAAAAACCAATGACACCTATCACCAGACTTAACCACAATATTTGTCTAATTTTCTCGCCAATTTCTTCGTATTTTCTTGCTCCAAACAACTGAGCAACAATGGGTGTGACCGCAAAGAGGCAGCCACCAAAAAGAAAATAGATGGGCATAGTAAGAGCATTTCCAATGGCCAAGCCCGATAAGTCTAAGGCACTGGCTTGCCCTGCAATAATGGTATCTGTGACGCCCATGCCCATGTAGGATATCTGGGAGCCAAAAATAGGAATGCCTATCTTTAGAAGTTGCCTTAATTCTTTTATTAGTTTTTTCAAAAAAATGAGCCCAGAAATTTCTCGGTACTTTATCATACAAGAACTGATTTATCGTTGGAGAAGAAAAATTAGACAAGACAATCGGCCCTATTGGCTTAAAAAGATACTATCGAAAATGACTGCGAGATATGCTACTCGTTTTGTAAAACCTCAGTTCAAACATTTGGGCAAGGGCTCTGTCTTTTTTAAGCCACAATACATGAAATTATTTGGCTCCAATATTAGCGTTGGAGATTTTGCTACCTTCATTGCTGCCCCCGATGACTATATACAAATGACTGGCTGGGATGCTGGAGATTGGGCGGGAGAAATTAACATAGGACATTATGTCCTGATTTCACCGGGCGTAAGAATTATGGCCGCCCTGAAGGTTTCAATTGATGATGCCTGCATGTTTGGTCACGGTGCATGCATCACCGATGCGGATTGGCATGGTATTTATGATCGAACCAAGGTGGTGGGTGAACCCAAGCCTGTCATGTTAGAAAAAAATGTTTGGGTTGGTGAGGATGCCATGATATGCAAAGGCGTCACCATCGGTGAGAACAGCATCATAGGTGCAAGATCAGTGGTGACCAGGGATGTACCAGCTAATTGTATTTATGCCGGGAATCCAGCCTCGTTTATCCGCAATTTAGACGAGGGTGAGTTTATTACCAGGAAAGATTTCTTTAAAGATCCTGCTAAATTGGCCCATGATTTTGATTTATTAGACAGGCACATCTTGGGTAAGAACACCTTGTGGAGCTGGATTAAAAGTATCATCTGGAGAGATAAGACCCATTGATCAAGATAGCTGCAGATTCACACATTCCAAACCTCGAACAAGATTTAGCAGAGTTCTTTGGCGCTGAGCACTCATTGCAATATTTTGAGTCCGATCAACTCAGGCCTAACGATCTCAAAGACGTGGATGCATTATTGGTGCGCTCAACCCTGCGGGTTGATGCAGAGTTATTTGAAGGCTCTCAAATCAAGTATGTGGGCTCAGCGACTGCAGGAATGAATCACTTAGACACGCAATCTTTAAACGATCACAACATTGCTTGGTCACATGCTCCTGGTTGCAATGCCTGGAGCGTTACGCACTATGTGATGGCGGTCTTAGGAGAGCTGATTCAAGAAGGCCTCTTTAATGTTAGGCAGAGCATTGGGATTATCGGTTATGGCAACATTGGCAAAAGGCTGTATCAACTTCTCTCGGCCCTCAATATAGAGGTTTATGCATGCGATCCTTTCTTAAAAGACTCTCAATTGGTTGATCTGGAGCAAATCTTGGCATGCGATCTGATAACCATTCATGTTCCATACTCCACCGCAGGGGCCCATCCAACCAGAGAGATGATCAATCAGTCCCATGAGCAAGCTTTGAAAGATAAAATTTTGATTAACACCTCAAGGGGAGGGGTGGTGTCTGAAGAATTAGTCGTGGCATCGGAAGACTTAATTTATATTGCCGATGTTTGGATGGATGAGCCTACGCCATCTCGAGCTGTTATACAAAAAGCTTTTATTGCAACTCCACACATTGCTGGCTACAGCATCGAAGGAAAGTTGAATGGCACCACTATGGTAGTCAAAGAATGCGCAAGAGTGTTTAAGTGCCTGAAAGACTCCAGTCAAGCACACAAGCCACTGCTCGATTGGCCTGATGGTTTAGAAAATATTGTTAGAGACATGCATGGCCATGGCTTTCCTATAACGCTATTTAATAGCGAGCTAGAGTTACGATCAATTTCGAATGCATTCAAAGCACTGCAGTTAGATCAATTAGCCGCTAGATTCAAAGATTTAAGAGCCAATCATCCTTCTCGCCATGATTTCAATGCTTACTCCTTTGAAGGAATTATTGATTTAGACGAATCCCTAAACCTGAATGTCTTTCATGCTCTCAAAGAGCTGTAAATTTTTAGATGAAAGGAACTAAGGGTATGTTGCAACTAGCAACTAACACTAGAACAGAAAGCATGCCAACAAATTTCAAGAGTTTTAATTTTTTCATAGTTGCATTATTCCACACCTAGGATGAACAAGAAATCTCTAAATCTTTTGCCCAAGCTGGAGATTTATCAGCAAATTTTTGATGCTCCTCATGCTCTTCAAAAGGTTTGGTCAGAACAGTTATTAAAGTTTCTAGCTTAGAGAAATCAGAGTCTTCTGCCGCATCAATAACCTCTTGGGCCATGTAGTTTCTTAGAATAAATTTTGGGTTGGCTTGATTCATCAGAGTCACTGTTTTCTCTGCAGATAAGACTTCTTTTGCATGCCTGCTCTGGAAAGAGACGATCCAACTTTTTGCAATCTCTGAATTCAGCTCTGAGGTTATTGGTTTAGCAAGTGCTTGGGTGAGATTCCTAAACGTATTGGTGTAATCCAGTTTTTCGGATTTCATAATATCCAAGAGCCCTTGAATCAAGACAGCATCTTCAGATTGCGTGTGCTCCAGTCCTAATTTTTTTCTATAAAGCTCTGCCAGAGTATGTTGAAAGGTTGCCTCATAGGTTTGTAGAATCTCGCCTTGGCTCTCTTCCGAGATGAGTGAGGAGAGGGCATGACCGAGGGCTGAACAATTCCACAGACCTATGTAAGGTTGGTTTTTGTATGCGTACCTGCCTTGATGATCGGAGTGATTGCACACATAGGCTGGATCATAGTCTTCCATGAAGCCATAAGGCCCATAATCAAAGGTCTCCCCTAAAATGCTCATGTTGTCGGTGTTCATGACCCCATGATTAAAGCCACAGGCTTGCCATTGAGCAATCATGCTTGCTGTTCGCTCTACCACCACCTTAAAAAAATCTTCATATGGTTTGGGTGTTTTAGCAAAATAAGCAGGGTATTGATCAATGCAAAAGTCCGCCAAGGCTTTCACATTTTCCGGCTGATTGTTGTAATGAAAATATTCAAAGCTCCCAAATCTAATGTGGGTTTTAGCGGTTCTAGCGAGCATGGCCGCTGATTCACTTTTTTCTCTGTACACCATTTCGTTGCTCCCAACAATCATGAGGGCTCTGGAGGTTGGAATGGAGAGAGCGTGCATGGCCTCTCCACACACATACTCCCTAATGACTGAGCGCAGAACTGCTCGGCCATCCCCAAACCTAGAGTAGGGCGTTTTACCCGCGCCTTTTAAATGGAGATCTACCGCACCATCTGCGGAGTCCATCTGCCCCAGCAATAACCCCCTACCATCACCAAGTTGCTCAACGTATTGACCGAATTGATGGCCCGAATAGACCATGGATAAGGGTTTTAATGATTGGAGGATTTCAGTGCCATTGAAGATCTTCATAAGCTCTTGCCCATCGACCTCCTGAATGCCTAGTTCTTGTTTCAGAGAGAGATTTTCAAATGCAACAAAAGGATGCTCAAAGCTTTCCCAGGCTTGGCGGTTGTAAAATGCTTTAGGAAGCTCAGCAAAAGCATGAGGCAATAGAGGTAACATCTAGCCTTTTACTATTTCAATCAAACCAGCCACATGCTCATCTTTTGAATGGTCTACCCCAAGGTGTTCAACTTCATTCCACATGACAGCTGAGCAGATTGAGCTTAGGTTGTCTTTGAGGGCATGCGCCACCTCTTTGCCCGTCCCAGTAAAACCCAAGGTATCGACCATATCATCGGTCACCAGCGCAAACATCTCTTCCCATTTTCCTTGAATCGAGAGTGTATGTAGCTTCTCATTGATATCTTCCCAGCCATGGAATTCTAATGCAGGCTTGTAGGTTCTAGTTGAGGCATAAAAACTAATGCGTGCGGCGATGGCTCGTTTTGCAGCGTGAAGGTCTTCTTCGGTTTCCCCGGTTGCGATAAAGCCACCCCAAAGAAGCTCACACTCATCCGGGCTTCTGCCACTTCTTTTGGCGCCTTCGGCCACGGCAGGAATAATGACTTCATGAATGTATTGAGGAGAGCACATGGGATGCAAGAGCAGACCATCTGCCACCTCACCAGCCACTCTGGCCATGCCAGGTCCGAGCCCAGAAACATAAATGGGCGGCAGCTCACTCTCCATTGGGGGAGGGGTAAACATTGGCGTCATGAGGGTATGCGTGTAATGCTCGCCTTGAAAATCAAGGGCTTCACCAGTTTTCCACGTATTCCAAATGGCCTTAACTGCAAGAATGTACTCTCTCATTCTCGGTGCCGGCGGCGACCAGGGAACACTAAACCTTCTTTCATTGTGACCTTTAACTTGTGTGCCCAGACCCAGTTGAAATCTACCCTCACCAAAGGCTTGCAGGTCCCAGCCCATGTTGGCCACGGTCATGGGGCTTCGCGGGAATGCGATGGCCAAGCCAGTGCGCACTATCATGCTTTTGGAGTGCTCGAGGCCAAGCAAGACAGGCAGGAAAGGTTCGTTATTTAGCTCCCCCGATACCAAGGCGTCATAACCCAAAGCCTCGGCATGCTTCACAATGGCCACTGTATTCTTAGACAGCCCCGGGATGTATGTTTCTACTCTCATATTTCTCTAGCCCTGCAGTGTTTTATTGGCAAACTCTTGTGCCCATTGATAATTCGGCTTTCCAGAGGGCGCTCTCTCTATCAGGTCTGAAAAAATAAGAGCCTTGGGCATCTTATAGCTTGCAATATATTTTGCAGAAGTTTCCTTCAAGTCCTCGAGCGTCAGCTCAGAAGAATCCCGTCGCTGAATCACAGCCACAACCTTTTGCCCCCAGGTCTCATCTTTCACTCCAACCACCAGGCAATCAAAAACATTGGGATGAGCTTTTAAGGCCATCTCCACTTCTTCAGGGAATATTTTCTCTCCCCCAGAATTAATGGATACGCTGCCTCTGCCCAACAGAGTGATTTGACCGTCGCTTTCATACTTGGCCATGTCTCCGGGGACAGAAAAGCGTTCCCCCTCCACATCGATAAAGGTCTTTTTAGATTTTTCAGGGTCTTTGTAATAAGCGATCGGCACGTGACCTTTTCTTGCAAGATAGCCAATCGTCTCAGTATCGCTTTGAGGAATAATTTGCTGGGTCTCTAGATTTAGAATTGCACTAAAGTCTGGTTTATTAAACTTAGGGCCGCCACCTGAATCTTTTAACTTCCCGTCTTTGGTGTGAATGTTAACCCCCGTGGCTCCAGTTTCAGACGAGCCGACTGCATCGATAATAAAAAGGTTGGGCAAGAGGGTGATCATTGTATCTTTAATAGAAGAGCTAAACACCGAGGCTGAGCTAGCAATCACAAACAAACAAGACAGGTCCAAGCCCCTCTGAAGGGCTGCAGGCAAAGCATCGCACAGAGGTCTGCCCATGGCATCACCGGTGATGGTGAGGTTCATGACTCGCTCTTTAGCGATTAGGTCCCAGGCATGATGAGCGTCAAAAGTTACCTGATCATTAAAGACCAACTTCCATCCTGAGAAAAAAGCATTAAAAGATTGCCATTGCGCTGCCCCATGCATCAAGGGCGCTAAGGCTAGAGCCGTTGTTTGGTCTTGCAAGCATTTATCGGCCAAGGCTTCGGGCGTTGGGTATTTCTCACCTGTCACAGCATCAATACCGCCCCCAAGCGTCATAAGAACATCTTCCATCCTCCAGACCACACCTTTTGGCATGCCGGTGGTCCCGCCGGTATAGAGGATGTATTGATCATCTCCCGAGCGGAGTTGAGGCACTTGCTCCTCACTTTCATGTTCAATCAAGGCTTCATAATCCACGCAAACCAGATCACTCTTTGCATCCGACCCATCGTTAATGGACACATAGGTCTTTAACAGAGGCAACGCATCAGCAATGTTGTTGAGCTTGTCTGAAAACTGCTGATGAAAAAAGATAGCCTCAATATCGGCATTATTCATGAGGTACTTCAGCTCCTCTTCAACATATCGGTAGTTGATATTGATCGGGATGGCGCAAAGCTTGTATGCCCCAAGCATAATCTCCAACCATTCAATGCAATTAAAAGCATAAATCCCTATGTGGCTGCCTTGAGATATATTAAGTTTTTTTAGGGCATGCGCAGCCTTATTGGCTCGAGCGTCTAACTCTTTGTAGGTGAGTCGTGTTTCGCCAAGGACCACAGCCTCTCTATCAGGAATGCGCTGAACCACGCCTTCAAAAATATCTGCTGCATTAAATTCCACTAGACTTTTGCCACATGATTTTCCCAGAATGGATCTCTTAACTTTCTTTTATAGAGCTTGCCATTCTCATCTCTTGGTAGCTTTTCAATAAAATCAATCGATCTTGGTAATTTCATTTTTGCCAGGTTCTCTTGTGCAAACATCATGAGCTCACTCGATAACTCATCAGACTCTTGTGCACCAGGAATTAACTCAACTACTGCTTTAACTTCCTCTCCCCATTCTTCGTTTGGGATTCCAAAGACTGCCACATCAGAAACTTTGGGATGCATCAAGAACACACTTTCTATTTCAGCTGGGTAAATATTAGCCCCACCTGAGATAATCATGTCTATTTTTCTATCACATAAAAATAAGTAGCCTTCAGCATTGAGATAGCCGATATCACCCACAGTAAAATACACTTGATCATTAATGACCAATCGCTCTTTTTTAGTTTTTGCTTGGTCACCCTTATATTCAAATTTTGTGGCTTCGCCCAGCTTCATGTAAACGGTGCCTTGCTGATCCGTTGGAGTCTCGCCTCCATCCTCATTAATGATTTTGATCTCAGCACCTGGCCAGGCCTGACCCACAGTTCCTGGGAATTGGCTCCACGATTCTGCATCAACCACCGTTCCACCTCCTTCGGTCGCAGCGTAATACTCCCAGATTGAATTGCCCCACCAGGCAATCATGTCTTGCTTAGTGTGCACAGGGCAGGGGGCTGCAGCATGAATCATGGCGCGAGTTGAGGAGCAGTCATATTTATTCTTCACCTCATCTGGCAATTGAAGCAATCGATGGAATTGTGTGGGAACCATATGACTGGTTGTGACTTTGTATTTATCAATCAGATAGAGCATTTTCTCAGCATCAAATTTTTCCATCAAGACCACTGCGTGCCCATAGTGCAATGCGGCAGTAGAATGAACCAAGACAGCTGTGTGATAAAGAGGTGAGCCAACAATATGCACATTATTCTCATTGGGCTGGATATTAAAAAAGCTTAAAATCATCGCAAACATACTTAATATATCGTCCGGATCTCCTTCAACCAAAGTTCTTTTTACCCCTTTTGGTTTGCCAGTAGTCCCCGAGGTATAGTTCATCACCTGTCCGGCAGTTCTATCGGTTGGGTTTGAGGTCGGTTGGTCTGCAAGGAATGCTTCTAGGGTAATAAATCCTTCCATCTCAGTAGTGCTAACACATCCTTCGGCAGGAAAGTTAATTGCTGAGACAGCTTTAAGACAAGCATCTTCCATGGCAGGAACTGATCCAGAGGCAATGAAAGCTTTAGCTTCGGAGTCCTCCAATATGTAGGCAATTTCTGGGCCTGCTAGATGCCAATTAATTGGAACCATATAAAAGCCTGCCTGAGCACAAGCCAGGTAAGCAATGTAATACTCCACCGAGTTAGGCAGAACCGTGGCCACAACCTCACCCTTGGATACACCCAATCCTCTTAAGGCATGAGTTAATTGATTGGCTTTTGCTAACAACTCTCCGCGCGTCCATGTTTTTTCTGAGGGTTCAACCAGAGCAAGCTCATTGGGATTGGCATTTGCATTTCGATAGAATCCTAGTTCACTCATATGTATTCCTTAATTATCTAATCCTTAATTCTAACGTTGCATTCTTTTAAATGTAACCACTAGTTTAAGATTTCTATGCAATAATTATTTCTTTAGTGCAACAAAAAATTACAGAATGCTCACTTATCTAAATCAAGAAACCCTCTGGTTCGTGGTTGTTTTATATGACCTATGCTTGGCCGTATTTTTGTATAGATTTTTTGGCAAGTATGGTCTTTATTGTGCTGTGATCCTGGGCATTGTTCTGGGCAACCTGCAGGGCGGGAAGATTAGTCAGCTTGATTTATTTGGGTATGAACTCAATGTCAGCATGGGCGCAATCCTATACTCAGGTATTTATTTTGCGACAGACCTCCTGAATGAAAAGTATGGTAAAACAGAGGCTAACAGAGCTGTGATGCTTGGTTTTGTTGCCAATATTGCGGTCATGCTCACTCTAGTTTTGAGTACACAATTTCTTCCATCTGATTTAACTGGATCTGCAGCCGAAGTTCATTATGCCATCTCTACCTTGGCTTATTACTCACCTATTTTTATCATAGGCTCTCTCACCGCTTACCTGGTGAGCCAACGATTTGATGTGTGGTTTTTTCATTGGTTAAAAAATCGAACCAATGGAAAAAAACTATGGCTTAGGAATAATCTCTCCACCATGGTTTCTCAGCTTATTGATACACTCATTTATCAATTTACTTGGGTGCTGGCAACAGATTTAACTTTTGCTCAAGCCTTTGGCTTGGCAGCCATCAAGTATATTTTTAAGGTCGTCATTGCCTTGGTGGACACCTTCTTTATTTACTGGGTTAGAAATTGGGATATCAAAACTTAAATTCATGCTGGCAAGATGGATTATAATATTTCAATAATTATTAACCTTTAAACATGAGCGATAAAACGAACAAATCAAAAGAGGAGCTTCAACAAGAGCTCTCCCCTGAATCTTTTTATGTCACTCAAGAAAGCGGAACTGAGAGACCCTTTACTGGTCAGTATTGGGATCATGTAGAAGATGGGGTCTATGCCTGCATTTGCTGCGGTGAAAAATTATTTAAATCTGAAACAAAATTTGATGCTGGGTGTGGCTGGCCAAGCTTTTACGCTGCCGCTGATAATACAAAAATTAAAGAGCTAGTAGATAATTCTCTGACTCGAGTTCGCACGGAAATCAGATGCTCTAATTGCGATGCTCATCTTGGCCATGTCTTTACAGACGGCCCTCAGCCCACCGGCTTAAGGTATTGCGTAAACTCGGCTTCATTAGATTTTAAAAAAGAGGATTCTGAAAATTAAGTGACAGCGTCAGTCGAGCGACAATCTAATCTTCTATCAACTTTAAAAGTAGGTGGGTGGACGTTTGCTTCGAGGGTGGCCGGCCTAGTTAGAGACATCTTTACGACAAATCTTCTTGGGGCCAGCGTGTTTCATGACATCTTTGTTGTAGTCCTGAAGATCCCGAATGTTTTTAGAAGATTTTTTGCAGAAGGCGCATTCAGCCAAGCTTTTATCCCCATATATTCTGAGTACCTAAGCAAAGAGGATGAGGACCAAGGCCACCAATTTTTGAATGCTCTGGCTGGGTTGATGCTAACCACTTTGTTTATTTTTACCATTCTGGCTCTCATTTTTGCACCAGTATTTATTTTAATTTTTGCTCCAGGTTTTTACTTTGAGAATGAAACCCAAGAGTTAGCAGTTAATATTTTAAGGATCATGTTTCCTTATTTGGGCCTCATTTCTTTAGTGGCTTTTGCATCGGGCATTCAAAACTCACACCAAAAATTCTCGATTCCAGCAGCCACGCCCCTGATCTTTAATTTTAGCTTGATTCTAGCGGCAGCCGTTGTTGCACCTAAAATGGACGTGCCTGTCATGGCTTTGGCATGGGGGGTATTGCTAGCAGGCATCCTGCAGTTGCTGTTTCAAATAGCACCCCTTGCTGCATTAAAAAAAATTCCTATTCCAAAGTTAGATTTTAACAACCCAGGACAACAAAAATTTCTTATATTAATACTGCCTGCAATCCTTGCCGGGGGCATTGCCCAGATAAATCTATTGGTTGATACCATTTTTGCCTCCCTCTTAATTACTGGCAGCCCAACTTGGCTCTATGTTTCTGACAGACTCATACAGTTCCCCTTGGGCATCTTTGCAATTGCTATAGGAACAGTTCTGCTTCCAACCTTAGCTAAATCCTTTGTGCAAGAAGACCTAGCAGCCTTTAGATCGCAGTTAGAAAAGGCATTTAAACTCATTGTGTTTTTATCTATCCCGTCGGTTATTGGCTTGGTGTTATTTGCTCAACCGTTACTGGGAACAATTTTTCAAAGAGGCGCGTTTCTGTGGACGGATGTTGAGCAATCTAGCTTAAGTTTGATTGCTTTTGCTGCAGGCTTGCCATTTTTTATGGCTATGAAAGTCTTGGTGCCAGCATTTTTTGCAAGGCAAGATACTAAAACCCCAATGCTCATTGCTCTTTTTAGCCTAATTTTAAATATCGTGCTTAATTATTTTTTAGCGTTTCATTTGCAATATGGTCACCTGGGATTAGCTCTGGCTAGCTCCATTGCTTCAGTGCTTAGTGTTACGCTTTTATGTGTGCTGCTATCTAAACAAAAGTTGATCTCTTTTCAAATACTGGTCAGCTCTTTTGCAGCAAAAATCTTAGTTGCCAGCATGGCCTTGATTCTCTTTCTCTTGTTCATGAGTGATGCATCAAGCTTTGAGATGCTTACTCAAACTCAAAGAATTATCAATCTATTGCTTGTCTTGCTTGCTTCTATGGCTATTTACTTTGGTTCAAGCTCCCTTTTAGGCATCAAGGCAAAGGATTTTAAATAATGTATTTGATTAGAGGTATAGGCAATCTCTCATCATTCAAGAGCAAATTTTCCAATCAAGTCATGAGTGGAACCATTGGAAATTTTGACGGCTTGCATGCAGGCCATCAAGCTATTTTAAATCAAGTGAAAGATAAGGCTCAAGAAAGCGGGAGCTCTTCCCTGGTTTTTTTTACAGAACCGCATGCCTCAGAATATTTTGCCTTGGAGCAAGCCTCAACTGAGCCGCCACCAAGAATTTGTCCCTGGAGAGAAAAAGTCAAGCTTCTAACTAACTTTGGAATTGATTTTGCATTTTTTTTACAATTCAATCGCTCACTTAAGACCATGACGCCTGAATTATTTCTTGAGCAGGTTTTGTCACAAGTTAACTTAAAGCACCTAATTATTGGTGATGATTTTAGGTTTGGCGCCAAGCGCGCTGGAGATTTTGAATTACTAAACGAGTGGGGCGCTGCAAATGACACGGAAGTCATTGCCCATTCAACTGTGTCATTTCAGGACGAGCGCATTAGTTCTACAAGAATTAGAGCAGCCTTGCTTGAGAGTGATTTTATTTTAGCCGAGCAATTGCTCGGTAGGCCCTATACCTTTTCAGGGAAAGTGGTCTTTGGCCAACAAATAGGTCGATCCATTGGCATACCGACAGCAAATTTATGGATTCCTAAGCAGAGACTGCCGATTGCTGGAGTCTATGCTGTGACTTGTTCTATAGAAGGAAAAACCCATAAGGGCATTGCTAACATGGGTATTAGACCAACTGTTGGTGGGACCAAGCCAGTGCTTGAAGTTCATATATTTGATTTTAATGAGATGGTGTACGGCAAAAGATTAACAGTAGAATTTAAAAATAAGCTTCGGGATGAAAAGAAATTTGATAACATTGCTGTTCTAAAAGAGCAGATCCTGACAGATATCTCTAAAGCCAAGAAAATACTGGAATAATTCTATATGAGTAAAGATTATCGGGATACCTTAAATCTCCCACAAACTGATTTATCAATGAAGGCTGGTCTTGCTACAAAAGAACCAGAGCTATTGAGTTACTGGAATTCAATAGACTTGTATTCAAAGATCAGAGAGCAAAACAAAGGTAAAACACAATATATTTTGCATGATGGGCCGCCCTATGCGAACGGTGATATTCATTTAGGCCATTCGGTTAATAAAGTATTAAAAGACATCACCATCAAATTTCAGAGCCTCAGTGGCAAAGATGCTCCTTACGTTCCCGGCTGGGATTGTCATGGGCTTCCGATAGAGTTAAATATTGAAAAGAAGCATGGCAAAAATAGCGATCTTGTCAAAAACAAAGATATGTTTATTAAGGCTTGCAGAGAGTTCGCACAATCTCAGGTTGATAAGCAAAAAGAAGATTTCATTCGCTTGGGCGTTTTGGGTGATTGGCAGAATCCATACTTATCCCTCAACAAATCATTTGAAGCAGATACAGTCAGAGCATTGGGTCGCATCGTCGCAAACGGTCACTTAGAAAAAGGGGAAAAACCTGTTCATTGGTGCATGGATTGTCGCTCAGCGTTAGCGGAAGCAGAAGTTGAGTATCAAGACAAAATTTCTCATTCGATTGATGTAAAGTTTTCTTTGTTACCTGAATACATGGAACAGGTTTGTTCTGCCTTTACAGTTAAAGTTTTACCAGAAATCTCAGTGGTTATTTGGACCACTACGCCATGGACTATCCCTTCTAACGTTGCCGTTTGTATCAATGAAAATTTTAACTATGTTCTGGTAGAAACCGAGCAAGGACACTTAATTATTGCAGAAGACTTAGCCGATGCTTGTTCCAAGCGATGGGGCATGGAGCTTAAGATTTTAGGCAGCGTTTCAGGAAAAATTCTGGGCAACATTAGTTTGCAACATCCTCTTTACCCAAGGGAGTCAAAAGTCTTGCTCGGAGAGCATGTGACGACCGAGAATGGTACAGGGTGTGTCCATACCGCTCCAGCACACGGCTTAGATGATTATTTTATTTGCATCAAACACCAGCTTGAATCCATTAAAGCTTTAGATAATAGAGGCATTTTTAAAGAGGAATTTGGTGCCTTGGCAGGACTTAGCACAGGCAAAGGCGACCCAGTAGTCATTGAGTTGTTACAAGCATCCAATGCCTTGATTGCAACCAAAGAATATAAGCATTCATACCCGCATTGCTGGAGACATAAATCACCTCTGATATTTATGTCCACCCCTCAGTGGTTTATTTCTATGAAGAAATCAGGATTAATTGAAGGGGCGATCAATGCAGTATCACAGGTGACATGGGAGCCAGAGTGGGGCGCCCAGAGAATTTTATCGATGCTAGAGGATAGACCAGATTGGTGTATTTCTAGGCAAAGAAATTGGGGAGTACCCATCCCCCTTATTATTCATCAGGACACAGGAGAGATTCATCCAAAACAAAACCTGCTGTTCAATGACATCGCAGATGTCATTGAAAAAGAAGGCATAGAAGGCTGGGATAATTTAGATTTGAATTCTCTGATTGATGATGCGGACTCCTATGTAAAAGTAAGAGATACCCTGGATGTATGGTTTGACTCAGGCGTCACGCACATGTGTGTGTTGGATAAGCTGTATGGGGCTGATGTGATTGCAGATTTATATTTAGAAGGCTCAGATCAGCACAGAGGATGGTTTCAATCCTCTTTGCTGACCGGCATCGCAATCAATGGCATGCCGCCCTACAAATCTGTTTTAACTCATGGCTTTGTTGTCGATGAAGAGGGCAGAAAACAGTCCAAATCTTTAGGCAATGTGATTTCGCCTCAGAAAATCTGGGATACCTTGGGCGCTGATATCTTGCGATTATGGATAGCTTCTACAGATTTCAGAAGTGAAATGGTCGCCTCTGATGAGATTTTTAAACGTGTGTCAGATCAATACAGAAGAATTAGAAACACCTTTAGATTTCTATTGGGGAACATCAATGATTTTAACTCTCAAACAGATGCCTTAGATCTTAATAATTTAATAGAGCTAGATAAATGGATTCTATTGGAATTTAAGCAACTCCAGCTTGATGTCATGGACCACTACCAAACTTACTCTTATCACTTAGTGGTACAGCGCATTCATAATTTTTGCGTCAATCAGCTAGGTGGCATTTATCTAGATATTATTAAGGATAGGCAATACACAACTCAGCAAGACTCTGAGATCAGAAGATCCGCTCAAACGGCAATCAAGTTAATGGTCGATCAATTAGTCGTTCTAATTTCACCTATTCTTTCATTCACAGCAGAAGAGATTTGGCAAAATGATGCTGAGCTGTCTGTAAAAAAAGCCTCAGTATTTCTGGCTGAGTTAAAAGATATTCCAGAAATTACAAGCAGCCTTGCCAACAAAGAGTGGTCAAGACTTCTTGAGATTAAGGACTTCGTTAATCAAAAAATTGAAGAGTCACGCAACGCAGGAGAAATTAAAGGGTCTCTGGATACTTCCATCGAGTTGACAGTGGGCTCATCAGAGTTTCAGCTTTTAAGTGGTTTGGCTAATGAGCTCCATTTCTTTTTCATCGTATCCTCATGCAATTTAATCAAGGGCGGCGATTTGGCGGTGAGCATTAAACCATCGCAGCATGAGAAATGCACAAGATGCTGGCATCGCAATGACAGCGTGGGCAGCAGCTCAAAACATCCTGAGCTTTGTGGCAGATGCGAGCTAAACATTGATGGTGCTGGCGAGGATAGAAAATTTGCCTAGCCTAAAATTTGGATACCTCGCTATATTGCTGCTAGTGATGATTGATCTTGCCTCAAAATTTTTAGCTGAATATTACCTGGGCTTTGGCGAGCGCATTAACTTAATCCCTTTCCTTGATTTATTGCTAGTGTTTAATTCCGGGATTGCGTTCAGCATGCTAGATTTTAATAATTCTTTTACAAGCTATGGCCTGCTCGTTTTAGGCATTGTGCTCGTTGTATATTTGCATTCAATGCTGCGCATTGAAAAAATATTGCTTAACAGCTGGGCTTTAATTCTTATTCTGTCTGGCGCCATAGGAAATCTGATCGATCGATCAATCGATGGGGTCGTCACAGATTTTTTATACTTCTACATAAGGGATATTTCCTTTTTTATTTTTAATCTAGCTGATGCGTTTATCAGCATTGGAGCAATCCTCTTCTTTGGTTCCGAATTAATTAAATACCTTGGCTCCAAGGCAAGATGAAGACACAGATTATTTTAGCCAACCCCAGAGGATTTTGCGCTGGCGTGGATCGCGCAATCGACATCGTGAATCAAGCCTTGCTCAAGTTTGGCTCTCCTATCTATGTGCGCCATGAGGTGGTCCACAACAAAACAGTGGTTGAGGAATTAAAAGCCAAAGGAGTGATTTTTGTTGACGAGTTGGATGAGGTCCCTGAGTCAGCGCATGTAATTTTTAGCGCGCACGGAGTTTCAGCTAAAGTTGAGCAAGAGGCCGCTGATTTCAAGTTGCGCTCATATGATGCAACTTGTCCCTTGGTTACCAAGGTTCACAGTGAAGTTCAGCGACATGCTAGAGCCGGCAGAGATATTATTTTAATTGGTCATAACGGCCATCCCGAGGTCGAGGGAACCTTGGGAAGGCATCATCCTGAGGATTCAGGCAGCCAGATTTATTTAGTTCAGAACGAGGAGGAGGCTTCCTCCTTAATTGTCCAGCAACCCAAAAATCTTGCCTACGTAACCCAAACAACCTTAAGCCTTGATGATACCAATTCAATCGTGTCCATTTTATACAATAGGTTTCCCCACATCGTAAAACCCAAAAGCTCAGACATCTGTTATGCCACACAAAATAGACAGGATGCCGTGAAGCAGCTGGCACTGGAATCTGAGTTTATTGTGGTCATTGGCTCCAGTAATAGCTCTAACTCCAATCGACTAAAGGA
>DEOR01000065.1:108831-116309 GCA_002358345.1 Proteobacteria bacterium UBA3413
GATATATTTTTTCGCTTACCTCCAGAATTGCGCTAAGCCACAACCTCTTGTTGCTGAAGAGCAATTTAATCCATTAAACTATTCAAATGGTTAATCAAAACTCATGAGGGCGGTTGACGGCATCATTCAGGGAATAGAATATTTTGAATCCCCGAACTGTGATGAGCGGCCTGACAATACGATTATTGACATGATTGTTATTCATGCCATTAGCTTGCCTCCTCAAAATTATGACACCAAGTTGATTATTGATTTGTTTTTGAATCAACTGATCGCTGGGGAAGACACATATATTAATAGCGTAGCCCACTTAAAGGTTTCGTCCCACTTTTTAATAACGAGATCGGGTGTATTGGTTCAGTTTGTACCCATCTACCAGCGAGCATGGCACGCAGGAATTTCACAGTTTCAAGGCCAAGAAAATTGCAATAATTTTTCTATTGGTGTTGAGTTAGAGGGTTGCGATACCGAGGAGTTTACTGGCGGTCAATATGCCACTCTTTCAGAATTAATTAAATTTTTAAGAATTGAATGCGACATTCCGCTCAATAGAATTACGGGTCACTCAGACATAGCTCCTGAGAGAAAAACAGACCCAGGCCCTCATTTTAACTGGAATTTGTTAAAGTCGTTACTATGAAACAAAAGCTATTTGGGATGATGCTGCTTGGCTTTGCCTCGGGACTTCCTTACATGTTAGTTTTCTCTACGCTATCTGCATGGTTAAGAGATGTAGGCATTTCCCTTACTGAGATAGGGTTTTTTGCATGGCTTGTTTTAACCTACTCTCTAAAGTTTCTTTGGGCCCCGCTTGTGGATAGATATTCAGTTCCCATATTTGGATATTTTGGCAAAAGAAAAGGGTGGATTCTTTTCTGTCAGTCTATGATCTTCATTGCATTGCTTGGAATGAGTGCATCAGACCCAATTAGCAGCTTGCAACTACTTGCATTCTTTGCATTTTTAGCAGCATTTTTTGGTTCAGTGCAGGACATTGCTATCGATGCATTGAGAATTGAGATTGCGGATAGTTCAGATCAAGGAAACTTCGCGGCAAGTTATCAACTTGGATATCGTGTTGCAATCTTAGTTGCAACTTCACTAGCCCTTATTTTTGCAGACCAACTAGATTGGAGTTATGTGTATCAATTGATGAGTGCATTAATGGTTATAGGCATGCTTGGAGCTATTATCTCGAACGAACCAATTAACCATGAAATTGCTATTCTCAGAATGGATGAAGCATTATGGCTTTCTTTCAAAGATTTTTTTAGTCGATTTGGTATTTGGACAGCTGCACTCCTCTTGCTGTTGATTTCTACCTATCGCCTTACTGATATAGTGATGGGCCCAATGGCTATGCCCTTTTATTTAGATATGGGTTTTACGAAGACGGAAATTGGAGCTTTGGTAAAAACGGTAGCGCTTGCCGCCTCTATCGTAGGTTTTTTTGTGGGAGGGTACTTGATTAAAAATCTTGCTCTGACTAGTGGACTCCTGATTGGAGGGGCTGCCGTTCTGACAACCAACCTATTCTTTGCACTTGTAGCTAACCTTGATGCAAATATCTCACTTTTATCATTAATTGTAGGTCTCGATAGCTTTGCGGCAGGACTGGTAGGCACTATCAATATCGCTTTTTTAACCAGCTTAGTTTCAAAAAAATATACAGCAGTCCAATATGCGATGCTGACATCATTCATGATGCTGCCAGGTAAATTTTTTAGCGGCTTTTCTGGCGTGCTTGCAGATTACTATGTCTCCATCTCTTCATTGCAGACAGGCTGGGCGTATTTTTTTTATACGACATCTGCTATGTCTATTCCTGCCCTAATATTAATCATAATTTATAAAAAATTACATGAGCCTCATACTTCTTAGTGTAAGAGTTACTCTAGCATTTTCAGTAGTTTTTATATTTTTTTTAGCGACTGCAGAATTGGAGTCCAGTTCTTCCAACCTTATAAACGATAAGTTGCTCCATTTTAGTTGCTTCGCGTACCTCACCATCCTCTTTAGCTTCGCTAAAATTGTAACCCAAGATTTTTGGTTATACGTGATGGTCGTGTCCTACGGAATTTTAATAGAAGTTGTGCAGTTGTATTTGCCTTATCGTTCGTTTGAATTTTTAGATATTTTGGCAGATGTTAGCGGCATCTTATTTGCAAGTTTTTTAATGAAATTTATAAAAAATATTTAGATTACCCCTTGAATTAATATTATTAAGTCATACATAACAGATATCCTTTTAATATAAGGACTATTGTTATTTTTAAAACAGGAGACTTGCAATGAAATTAAAACCTTTACACGATAAAGTTTTAGTCAAAAGAACTGATGAAGAACACACTACGCCTGGTGGAATTGTTCTGCCTGGATCTGCCGCAGAAAAACCATCTCAAGGAGAGGTTGTAGCTGTTGGGCCAGGAAAAAGACTAGATAATGGTGATGTTGCGCCGATCGGAGTATCCGTTGGAGATCTTGTGATCTTTAGCCAGTATGGTGGAAACGAAATTAAAATCGATGGCGATGAGTATCTCATTTTAAGTGAAAGTGATATTTATGGCGTCTTCGTTTAATCAATCAGTTCAACAAAAAAATTTTAATTTTAGGAGATAGAATATGTCAGCAAAAGATGTAAGGTTTGGGGATTCAGCAAGAGTAAAAATGCTCAAGGGCGTAAATGTACTTGCAGATGCAGTGAAGGTAACTTTGGGGCCTAAGGGCAGAAATGTAGTGTTAGACAAGTCATTTGGCGCACCTACTGTAACTAAAGATGGAGTTTCTGTAGCAAAAGAGATCGAGCTTGCAGATAAGTTTGAGAACATGGGAGCTCAGATGCTCAAACAAGTCGCGTCCCAGACCTCTGATGAGGCCGGAGATGGAACAACCACTGCTACAGTTTTAGCTCAGGCTATAGTGAATGAAGGTCATAAATCGGTTGCCGCAGGAATGAATCCAATGGATCTTAAGCGTGGAATTGATAAAGCCATCGCAGCAGCTGTAGTCTATGTTGAGAAGTTAAGTGTGCCATGTGCTGATGATAAAACAATTGCTCAGGTTGGAACGATTTCTGCTAATGGCGATACAAATGTTGGCGGAATTATTGCTGAGGCCATGCAAAAGGTTGGTAAAGAAGGCGTGATTACTGTTGAAGAGGGTAATGGCATTGATAACGAATTAGACGTTGTTGAAGGCATGCAGTTTGATCGCGGATATCTTTCACCATATTTTGTAACCAATCAAGATAGCATGACTACCGAGCTAGATAATCCATTGATTCTCCTGCACGATAAAAAAATCTCTAATATTAGAGACATGCTTCCATTGCTAGAGGCAGTTGCCAAAGCTGGAAGACCATTATTGATTGTTGCAGAGGATATTGAGGGAGAGGCCCTTGCCACTCTTGTCGTCAATAATCTTAGGGGTACTGTTAAAGCAGCAGCTTGTAAGGCTCCTGGTTTTGGTGATAGAAGAAAAGCAATGTTGGAAGATATTGCTATTTTAACTGGTGGAACTGTAATTTCAGAAGAGGTAGGTTTATCTCTTGAAGGCGCTACAGTTGAAGACCTAGGGACCGCTAAAAAAGTTACTTTAAATAAAGATACCACTACTATCGTTGATGGTGCTGGTGATCAAAAAGCTATTCAAGCGCGAGTCAATCAGGTTAGAGCTCAGATTGAGGACACTTCATCAGACTATGATCGTGAAAAACTTCAAGAACGAGTTGCTAAGCTTGCTGGCGGCGTTGCTGTTATTAAAGTTGGCGCAGGCTCAGAAATTGAAATGAAAGAAAAGAAAGCAAGAGTGGAAGATGCATTGCATTCAACTAGAGCGGCTGTAAAAGAAGGCATCGTGCCTGGCGGTGGAGTAGCTTTAATTAGAGCGCTAGACTCTCTTTTAAAACTTAAAGGCGATAATGATGATCAAAATGTTGGTATCAATATTGTTCGAAAAGCATTTGAAGCTCCTTTGAGACAGATCGTTACCAATGCTGGTGAAGAAGCCTCGGTGGTAGTTGCAAAAATTAGAGAGGGCAAAGGTTCCTTTGGTTTTAATGCAGCAAATGGCGAATACGGCGACATGATTGCAATGGGAATTCTTGATCCTGCTAAGGTTACAAGAACTGCGCTTCAAGCTGCAGGCTCTATTGCTGGAATGATGATTACAACAGAAGCTATGGTTACAGACATGCCTGCAAAAGAAGGTGCACCTGCTATGCCTGATATGGGCGGCATGGGTGGCATGGGTGGAATGGGCGGCATGATGTAAAAACTGTATCAGTTTAAAAAAACGGGGAATATTCCCCGTTTTTTTTTGCAAGATATATAATTTAGTAATTCAGTATTTAATTTTTTAGGAGTTTACTCATGGAAGCATATTTAGGAACAGTTCTTATTCGATTTGCTCACATCTTTTTTGGTATTTTATGGATTGGACTACTCTACTATTTTAACTTTGTTCAAACTGAGTACTTTAAAGAGTCTGAGGCTTCAGCGAAAGCTGATGTTGTTCAAAAGTTAGTGCCCAATGCCTTATGGTATTTCAGATGGGCCGCAGCATTTACCTTTTTAACAGGCTTTTATCTACTGTATTTTCTTAGCATTACTGTAAATGTAGGGATATTGCTGGGTTCATTAATGGGAACTATTATGGCCGCAAATGTTTGGTTTATTATCTGGCCAAATCAGAAGAAAGTTATCGCAGGTGCACCAGACGCAGCTGACGCTGGAGCCAAGGCTGGACTAGCCTCTCGAACCAATACTTTGTTTTCAATACCTATGCTTTACTTGATGGTTTACTCAGCTCATGGCGGCGGCTTACCTCTGATTGCTGAGACAAGTTTAACTGGTCTGTGGGTAGGCCTAGCTCTGATTGTTGCTGTTGAACTGAATGCTGTGGTTGGCAAAATGAATCCAGCAATAGCTTCAGTTAAAGCTGTAATTCACTCAGGCGTGGTTCTGACTTTGGTATTCGGAGCTTTGGTTCACTACTTATGATTGAGTAGAATTTTTTAGCTATTTAAAAAAGGGAGCATTAGCTCCCTTTTTTATTAATCTTCACCTTAGAAATAAAATTTTCTTCTATAAGGAGAACTTCTATTCTGTACCCCCCCAATTCCAAACATACGTTCTCTTGAGGAATTTGATCTAGATGATCGATGATAGCTCCATTAATAGTTTTCGATCCATCCTCATCTAGATCCCAGCCCAGATGATTATTTAAGTCTCGAATCTTAGAATTTCCATCAGCAATAATAGACCCATCCTTCCTTTGAACAAACTCTTTATCTAAATCATCTTTGGCAGCACCAAACTTTCCAACGATCTCATTAAAAATATCTTCCATGGTCATCAGACCTTGTATTTCACCATACTCATCAACCACCAAACCTAGGTTGCTATCTTGCTTTTGAAATTGGCTTAATTGCCTTGATAGAGTAGTGCTTTGAGAGATAAATGTTGCATCCGAAAGAATGCTCTTAACATCAATCTTACTCTCCATGGCTTCTATAAACTGATGAGAGTCCTTTAAGTGGAGCATTCCCACAATACTATCTATAGTGTCATAAAATACTGGCAGTCTGCTGTAATATGTGGAAGCGATAATCTCTTGGGCATTTGCAACAGAGCCGTTCAGATTAATGCCTATTATTTCTGCATGAGGTGTCATGATATCCTCTACTGTAAGTTCCTCCATTCCAAGTATAGAAGACAGCATGTCACGAGACTGGCTTGGGATTAGCTCTCCATGCTCATCAAGTAAAGTCCGCAATTCATCAGAATTTAAATTATCATTTGAGGCTGATTGCTTAGGATCAATATTCAAAGCATTCAATAATCGCGAGCTAATAATATTTGTGAGCCAGACCAATGGCTTAAAAATCCATACTAGATTCTTAAGTATCCACGAGGATTTAGTTGCAAAAATTTCAGGATGCACGCTAGCGACAGTTTTTGGAGTTATTTCAGAAAAAATTAAAATTACCAGCGTAAGAATCATTGAGCCTAGCAAAACATTCCCATCGAAGTAATCAATCATAAGAATTGTAACTAAAGCAGAAGCCAGAATGTTAGCAAAGTTATTTCCGACTAGTATTGAAGCAAGCAAGACATCTGGTCTTTCTAGCAGCTTTAGAGCTCTCCTTGCCCCCTTAGATTTTTTTGACAGATTTCTAAGTTTGACCTTATTAGAGGCCATCATGCCAGTTTCTGAGCCCGACGAGAAAGCAGAAAAAATTAACAGGACAATTAGCGCTGTTAGCAAAAAAGATATTGAGTTAGTTCCCAAGGAAGTATTGTTAAAGGTAGTTAATTAAAAAAATAGAGTTTACTGAGTAGGCCAAAAGAATCATTGCGAAAGATACCATTATACCTCTAACAGCATACTTAACCTTTAGGTTTGCATATTTAATTCCTAAAAAGGTTACCAAATAAATAATTAAAGAGAAAAGCGTAAACATAATCTTAAGCATCAGCTCAAGTGAAAAGTCGGTACCAATTATTAACCCGGATAGCAAAGAGAGAAGAATGCACCCCAAGCCTATCCCAACAAGGTTAAATATTTCACTATATTCTCTTTCAATTGATTTGGCGTTAGTTCCAATTTCACCTTTTTTGATCTTAGTCATATGCCTTTCTAACAAGGTAGTCTCAAAAAAAGTAATTGCTAGTATTGCTATGCTAAAACTCGTGATAGATATATGCATTGCAAGAAAAGTTACTCCATATGATATAGCCATGAAGATTGAGATGATTAAAAATGTGAGTATTACTCCGGCCAAAACCTGCTTTGAAGACCTAAGGATCAGCCGCGTCAAGAAATACGCAAGAAGAGCAATGAATGTTGTTGAGATGAATGACACAGTAATATTATTTTTTTGTATTCTTTATATTTTAACACTATCAAATTTATCAAGGTTAACCTAAAATACACCTTTTTATATTAATACAAAACTAAATTTATTATATGGTAGTAGTCAGACTTGCAAAGAGCGGAGCCAAAAAAAACCCTTATTACTTTATAACGGTTGCTGATTCCAGAAGACCCAGAGATGGCGGATTTATTGAGCGCCTAGGTTTCTTTAATCCATCAGCAAAAGGATCAGAGGAAAGATTAAGATTTAATATTGAGCGATTTGATCATTGGCTTACACAAGGAGCACAGGCGTCAGATAAGGTCGCTGAGCTTGCAAAAGATGCACGTTTATCTCCTGATGATCTGCAGGCTAAGCTAGATGCTAAACAGGCTAAAAGAACTCAAAAGAAAGAATTGCTTGATGCCAAGAAAGTAGCTGAGATTGCAGCCCAAGCTAAAGCTGAGGTTGAAGCAGCTCCAGAAGTGGCAGCAGAAGAAGCTCCGGCTGAAGAAGCAGTAGCTGAAGAAGCAGCTCCAGAAGTCGCAGCAGAAGAAGCTCCGGCTGAAGAAGCAGTAGCTGAAGAAGCAGCTCCAGAAGTCGCAGCAGAAGAAGTGGCAGC
>DEOR01000065.1:116398-126959 GCA_002358345.1 Proteobacteria bacterium UBA3413
AGAAGTGGCAGCAGAAGAAGCTCAGGCTGAAGAAGAAACTCCAGAAGTAGCAGAAGAATCTGAAGAAGAATCTTCAGATGATGAGAAACAATAATTCTCCAGATCTATCATTATTTCTTCTTATTGCCAGAATTGGTAAGACTAGAGGTTTAAAAGGCGAGTTTTTCCTAAGGTCCTTTGCAGAAAACCCTGATAGCTTAAACAGCTTCACAAAATTCTATACCCTTGCATCTAATTTGATGGAAGAGGTAAATTTTGAATATATCAAAACAGCAAACTCTAATATCGTTGCTAAAATTAAAGCCATTGATGATATAGATTCAATTAAGATTTTTGGCCAAAGAGATGTTTACGTTCTTAGGTCTGAGCTTCCTGAGCTCGAAGACAATGAAGCATATTGGTTTGAATTAGTTGGCATGAATGTAATAAATCTTGATGATGAGATTCTAGGGGTGGTTGATACTGTTAATAATTATGGAGCTAGTGATATCCTAGAGATTAATTCTCAGTTAACTAAAAATGAAAAATTACTCATACCTTTTATTAGAAATAAATTTGTTATTTCTATAGATAAGTCAAAGAACGTAATTTTAGTAGATTGGGAAGAGGGGTATTAATTCCTCAAGGCAATAATGATTATCAATATAATTACTTTATTTCCAGAGATATTCTCAGCACTGAATGCAGGCTTATTAGGCCAGGCCATTGATAGAAAAGATATTACTATCAATTTAATTGATCTTCGAAATTTTGCTTTAAATGAATATGGTCAGGTCGATAGCAGGCCATATGGAGGAGGAGAAGGCATGGTATTGATGGCCAAACCTTTGGAAGAAGCAATTCAAAGTATTCCTAATGTACATGAAAGTCACTTGGTAAATTTATCCCCGCAAGGAAAGCAGCTTAATCAAGCGAAAGCGCAAGAACTTTCTAAATATACAGATTTAACAATTATTGCTGGGAGATATGAAGGAATCGACGAGAGGATTATTAACCAATTTGTAGACGAAGAGATTTCAATTGGAGATTTTGTTCTTAGCGGCGGCGAATTTGCTGCACTAGCACTCATCGATGCTTGTTCGAGATTCATTCCAGGGGTCATAGGTAACCAAAAATCTGTTGAATTAGATACTTTTGGCTCAGGTTTATTGAAGGGACCTGTATTTACAAGGCCTGAAAAATTTAATGATGAAAACGTACCCGAGGTTCTGCTTTCAGGTAATCATGCAAAAATTCAGGAATGGAAGGAGACCCAATCACTATTAAGAACCTTCGAAAGGAGACCCGAGCTCTTAAATAATATAAAATTAACAAAAAAACAGAAAAAACTCTTGGAAGATGCAGCTTCTAAGCGTATCCTATAGCACATTTTAGGCAAAGTCATGGCAGATAAAGATAACGAAAATATGGAAAATCCAACAGAAGAAGTGGTTGAAACTAACGAGACAATTGCAGAGGATGCTTTAGAAGCAATAGAGTCTGTGGAGGCTCCACTTGAAGTCTCAGAGGCAACTGAATCAGTGGACGAAATATCTGCAGAGACTGCAGAAGAAACTGCTGAGCAGCCAGCTGATGAAGCCCCCGTTGAAGAGGTGAAAGCTGCCCCAATAACAGTTGACGAAAAATCTCCTGCACAAATTATTAATGCGTTCGAATCCAATCAATTAAAAGATGATATTCCTTCCTTTAGACCTGGAGACACTCTTGTTGTATCAGTAAGGGTTCAAGAAGGTGATAGAACTAGATTACAAGCATTTGAAGGTGTTGTCATGAACATCAAGAGAGCTGGCCTAAATTCTGCTTTTATTGTGCGAAAGATTTCTAGCGGCATAGGCGTTGAAAGAACTTTTCAAATGCATAGCCCTTTAATTGAATCCATTGCTGTGAAGAGAAAAGGTGATGTAAGGCAAGCCACTTTGTACTACCTTAGAGAAAGATCAGGCCGTTCAGCAAGAATCAAAGAAAGATTAGACTAATATTATGTCATCCCGCTTGCAAAGGAATCAATACATTGATTCCTTTTTGGCGAACCTTCGTTTAGAAAAAGGTCTATCGACTAATACTATCAATGCATATGGCAGTGACTGTCAATCCTTTGTCAACTGGGTTGAATCGGTTGCTCACGCAGACATTCTTCACCTTCAGGAGAAACAGATAGAGCATTACGTTAAAAGCTTTCAGGCTCAAGGTCTCGCAAGAGCTACAATCAACAGGAAGCTATCTTCAATAAAACATTTTTATCTTTTTTTACAGAAAAAGAAGTTTGTTTCTTTCAATCCTATTGCCGGCATGGCGGGACCAAAAAATATTAGGTCCCTCCCAAAATCAATGTCTGAGAGTGAAGTTGAGCTTTTAATTCAATCCCCTGATTGCGAATCTTTTATTGGGCTTAGGGATCGGGCAATGTTAGAGCTGCTTTATGCTACTGGCGTAAGAATTAGCGAGCTAACCAATCTTCAGTACGCTAATATCGATTTGAATAGATCCTTGATAAAAGTCATGGGCAAGGGAAGCAAAGAGAGAATGATACCTTTTGGTGAGAATGCATTTGCATGCTTGGTGGACTATATTAATTTTCGAAGAGCTAATAATCTCTCACTTAATTCCAGAGATTTTTTTATTAGCCAGCAGGGGAAGCAAATCACTCGCCAAGCTTTCTGGCATAGAATTAAGCACTACTTATCAAAAGCTGGGTTATCTCCAGAAATCTCCCCACATACTCTAAGGCATGCATTTGCCACACACCTATTAAATCATGGAGCCGATCTTCGATCTGTCCAAATGTTGCTTGGACATAGTGATTTATCAACCACACAAATATATACTCACATAGCTAAGCAAAGGCTTGGCGAAATGCTTAAAAAACATCACCCTCGAGGCTAATTAGAATGAAGCGTAGTAAATATTTTTTTATCTTTTTTTGTACCTTTTCTATTCTAGGGGCAGCAGAGGAGAGCCCCATCATTTCGAAGATTAATAATATTCTCCCAGAAGGTAGGTCAGTTCAGAGCATCAAAGAGTCTCAGGTTAAAGGCTTATATGTTGTTGATATTGGCGATTTGCAGCCTATCTATGCTTCCGAAGATGGAAATTTCTTTATATATGGAGAGCTGTATTCAATTGAAAGAGGCTCTCTTCTCAATACCACCAAGCAAGAAATTAGCTTAAACAGACGAGCAATTCTAGACTCTGAATTATTAGAAAAAGACTTTATTACGTTTCAAGCAGAGAATGAAAAATATGTTATTACTGTGTTTACAGATGTAGATTGTGGCTATTGCAGAAAATTTCATGGAGAAATTGATGATTATAATGCCCAGGGAATTACAGTGAATTATGTTGCATTTCCTAGATCGGGCCTTGAATCAGAGTCATACAATAAAATTGTTGGAGCTTGGTGCTCACCTAATCCCAAAGAATCGCTAACAGCGCTTAAGCAAGGCTTGGATCCTGAGCTACCCCTTTGCCAAGATCATCCTGTTGAAGAACACTTTCTGCTTGGACAAAGAATAGGGATCACTGGAACTCCCGCAATCATCTCAGCCAACGGAGATCTTTTGCCAGGTTACTTACCCCCCATGGAATTATTAAAAAGATTGAGACAACTATGACTGAATTAAAGGTTGGTATTTGCGGATGGGGCAATGTGGCAACAGGCCTATACGAAGCTTTGCATGGAGAAAAAATTGCCCAATTAGCAGATTGCAAGATCTCTGTAACATGCATAGGAGCGAGGAGAGACAACCCACGATGCGACTATGGAGATACTGAGGTATTTAGAGATATCTTTGATATTCCAGAGCAAGATATTGATGTTGTGATTGAGCTCATTGGCGGGGTTGAAATAGCAAGAGAATTAATTCTTAAAGCTATTGCTCAAGGCAAGCATGTTGTTACAGCGAACAAAGCTGTTATCTACAATCATGGCGATGAAATTTTTGATGCAGCCAGAGCGCAAGGAGTCCAGGTTCTATTTGAAGCCTCTGTCTGTGCAGGCACGCCAATAGTAAAGCTCATGCAGAATGAATTAGGCGGCAATAAAATTAGCAAAGTGAGCGGGATGCTTAACGGAACCTCTAATTTTATTCTTTCAAGCATGGAAGAGGGAATGAGCTTTGATGAGGCTTTAACTATTGCTCAAGAAGAGGGTTATGCTGAGCCAGACCCATCTTTTGATATAGAAGGGATGGATGCGGCCCATAAAATTGGAATCTTAGCTTATTTAGCTTATGGCTCTTCCTTGCCTCCAGCGCATTTTTACGTAGAGGGGATCACAAATATTGCTTCCACAGATTTTCAGTATGCAAAAAATCATAAGTTAGCTCTCAAGCATCTTGCCGTTGCTAAGCTTGTTGATGATGCGGTGGAGATGCGTGTACATCCTGTATTAATGGATGAGAAATCAAGCCTTGCTTCGTTGCAAGGCGTTAGGAATGGTATAGAGCTCGATACAAACCTAGTGGGTAAAGTTCATTTGGCAGGTTCAGGCGCAGGCAGAGAATCAACAGCCTCAGGTCTAATCTCAGATTTAATGAGCCTTGCAAGGTCTAATAATAAGTTACCTAGTCGACCAGATCATCCGCCAGTGAAGATTGTTGAGTTTTCCTCAAGTATTTTTAAGTATTATTTTTATCTAGAAGTAGATGATGAGCTAGGAGCAGCAGCCTCTATCACCTCTTGTTTTGCAAAATATGGCATTAGCCTAGAAAGCATTATTCAAGAAGATCATCTGCAGAACAATAAAGCGCCAATAATTATCACAACAGACTCAACGTCTGAAAAAAATGCGCAAGCCACCTTGGAAGAACTTTCTAATTTAAGCCCCGTGTCTTCTTCGAAGCTCATAAGAATTGAGAGAGATTCATAATGTTGTTTCATAGCACTCGAGGCAATGACAGTGATAGAAAGTTTGCTGATATTGTTATGCAAGGCCTTGCAAGCGATGGCGGCTTATTTATGCCAGATGCATGGCCTCAAATTGACATTGAAAAATTTAAAAAATCAGATTCCTTTATTGATGTTGCCAAGCAGATCGTTCCTCTATTCACCGCTTCCTCTTACTCAAAAGAAGAGACGCTCCAGATATTAGAAAATACTTGGCATGATTTTGAAGACAAACAATTTGCCGCAATTAAAAAAGTAGACTCAAAGCTTTTAATTCTAGAACTCTTTCATGGCCCAACTGCTGCCTTCAAAGATTTTGGGCTGCAGCTTGCTGCAGCATTTTTTAATGATATTTTAGAAAAAGAAGATAAGACTGCAATTGTCTTGGGAGCTACATCTGGAGACACTGGCTCTGCTGCCATTGATGCCTGTAAAAAATATGCCAGAATTAAGAGCTTTATTTTACTGCCTAACGGCAATATGTCAGAGGTTCAAAGAAGACAAATGACCACGGTTGTTCAGCCTAATGTTTTCACCCTAAGGGTCAATGGAACATTCGATGATTGTCAGGACATTGTTAAATCAGCCTTCAGGGATAGAAATTTCATGCATGATGGCCAGTATCTTCTTGCCGTGAACTCCATTAACTGGGTGAGAATCATCGGGCAAATTTGTTATTACTTTTATTCCTATGCGCAACTTAAAGATGAGCATTCAAAACTAAATTTTTCAGTACCCACAGGAAATTTTGGAAATGTCTTTGCATGTTATTCAGCGCTTAAGATGGGATTGCCTCTTGAGAAAATCATTGTTGCCGTTAATGAGAATGATATTTTGTATCGATTTTTTAAAGACAATCAATATGCTCGAAAGATGGTTGAGGAGACAATTTCTCCCAGCATGGATATTAGCATTGCCAGTAATTTTGAGAGATTGATTTATGACTTCTACTGCGAGAGAGATTCTAAAGTGTGCAATGGTTTATTTAGTGATTTTCCCTCTTCTTCTATCAGCCTTAATAAGGATGTTTGGCAAAAATCAAAGAGTCTCTTCATGAGCGCAAGAGTGAATGATGCTGAAACACTAAAAACTATGACTGAAGTTTTTAATGACTTCCAATATATCCTGGATCCCCATACAGCTGTGGCTTTTAAAGCTGCTCAAAAATTACAAGGCTCAGTTGATGGGCCCATCATTGTTCTTGCTACGGCGCACCCAGCAAAGTTCCCCAAAACATTAGAAACAGTTGGCCTGACGGCCTCTAACATTCCTAAGTCCCTAAGCAACGTCATGGATAAGCAGGAATTTTCATTTTCATGCGAAGCCGATCAAACAGCTATCATCAATTACATCAAAGAGAAGAATTTATAAACCACCAACTTTCGTTGTAAAATTAAATATATCTTATATTCACTCACATGGAATCAACAGAAATTAAATCAACGCTTCAGAACCTTCATCTTCGCTTGAATGAGCTTAGGGGGTATCTTTGACGTAGATGAAAAAAAGACTGAGCTCGCTCAAATTCAAGCCACTCTTGCAGAAGAGGCAACTTGGGCTGACTTAGACCTATCCCAGCAGCTCAATAAAAATAAAACAGTTCTAGAGAAATTCCTCCAAGCTTTTGATGCTACAGAGCTGAGCCTGAGCGACAACATTGAATTGCTTCAAATGGCATTTGACGAAGAGGATGAACAGTCAGTGGAAGAGATAGGGAAAGAGGCTTCTAATCTTATTGCAGCAATAGAGGATTTAGAATTCAATCGAATGTTTTCTAATCCAATGGATCCTAACTCTGCTTTTCTTGACATTCAATCTGGCTCTGGAGGCACGGAGGCTCAAGATTGGGCAGAGATGCTCTTTCGCATGTATTCCAGATGGGCGGAAAAACATGATTTTAAAGTTTCAGTGATAGAGCATTCACCTGGAGAAGTCGCAGGCATCAAATCAGTGTCCTTATTAATTCAGGGGAGTTATGCTTATGGCTGGCTAAGAACTGAAACAGGGGTACATCGCCTTGTGCGAAAGTCACCCTTTGACTCCGGCAGTAGAAGGCATACCTCCTTTGCTTCTGTTTTTATTTCTCCAGAAATTGATGAATCAATTGCGGTGGAGTTAAATCCAGCAGATGTGAGAATCGATACCTATAGGGCGTCAGGCGCCGGAGGCCAGCACGTAAACAAAACAGATTCAGCTGTTCGTCTTACTCATATCCCCACAGGTACAGTTGTGCAGTGCCAAAGCGATAGATCTCAGCATAAAAATAAAGATAATGCATTCAAGCAGCTGAAATCAAAGCTTTATGAGCTAGAATTACAAAAACAAAAAGATGAGCAGCAAATATTGGAAGACAGTAAGTCCGATATTGGTTGGGGCAGTCAAATTCGTTCATATGTTCTGGATCAATCTCGTATTAAAGACCTCAGAACAAATGTAGAGAGCGGTAATATTTCTTCCATCTTAGATGGGGATATAGATCTTTTTATTAAAGCCAGTCTAACCCAAGGAGTATAGATGACTGATTCAAACATAGGTGGCGAAGCATCAATTCTAGAAGAAAGACGCAGAAAGTTAGAAGAACTGCGAGCAGACAACAAAGCCTACATTAATAATTTTTTTCCTACCAAGCATGCGCTCGAGCTGCATGCGCTACATGGTCATTTATCCAAAGAAGATTTAGAGACAGCACAGATACATAATCTTGCCTTGGCTGGAAGAATCGTCTTAAAACGAGTGATGGGCAATGCCAGCTTTATTACTATCCGTGACGGTTCTGGTGATATTCAGATTTATATTAGCAAAAACAACATAGACGTTGATCTATATAAGAATTTTAAGACTTGGGATTTGGGCGATATTATTGGAACCACTGGTAATCTTTTTAAAACGAAAACTGAAGAACTGACCCTGGAGGCTCATTCCATTGTATTAATCACCAAGGCCTTGAGGCCTATGCCAGAAAAACATAAAGGGCTGGCTGATATTGAGACCAGATATCGTCAGAGATACATCGATCTGATGAGCAACCCTGATTCAAAAGAAATCTTTGTTAAGCGCTCTAATATTGTAGCATCGGTGCGACAGACCATGATTGAGGATGGTTTCTTAGAGGTTGAAACACCCATGATGCATTCCATTCCTGGGGGAGCTGTAGCCAAGCCTTTTGTGACCCATCATAACGCATTAGATAGAGAGCTTTTTCTAAGAATAGCCCCTGAGCTGCATTTAAAAAGATTGCTTGTTGGTGGCTTTGAAAAAGTTTTTGAGATTAACCGCAGTTTTAGGAATGAAGGCCTGTCTACAAGACATAACCCTGAATTTACCATGCTAGAATTTTATGCAGCCTTTGCAACCTTTGGAGGCACAATTAGCTTTACAACCAACCTGATTCAATCCGCATCTAAAGCCATTGGCAATGGTGATCGCATAGAATGGGATGGCGATCAAATTGATCTCTCATCCTTTACTACCAAAACTTTAAGTGAATTGGTGTTGGCTGAAAATACTGCTTTGGGTAGACAGGATCTCAGCAATTTAGAAAAGTTAAGAGCTCACGCTGCCTCAATCAAACTATCATTCAAGGATTCTTGGGGCCCTGGAAAGCTGTTACTCGAAATTTTTGAAAAGACAGTAGAGTCAAAATTAATCCAGCCTACATTTGTTATAGAATATCCTGTTGAGGTTTCACCTCTTTCCAGAAGAAATAATGAGGATCCTTCAATTGCTGATAGATTTGAGCTGTTTGTTGGAGGCAAAGAGATTGCCAATGGGTTCTGCGAACTCAACGATCCGGATGATCAAGCCGAAAGATTTAAAGAGCAAGTCCAAGCCAAGGCTGATGGAGATGATGAAGCTATGGGTTACGATGAAGATTATGTAGCAGCGCTAGAGCACGGTATGCCTCCAGCGGTAGGGGTGGGGGTTGGAATAGACCGATTGGTTATGATGCTAACTAATCAAAGCTCTATTCGCGATGTAATTCTTTTCCCTCAACTTAAGAGCTAGCCTACCATCTAAACTTTTCAAAATTTTCTGGGTTTGCCCAGCCCTCTGAATTATTCCATCCACGCTTGGTGTTATAGGTTTTGAGATTATAGGAATAGATATTTTTATTTGATATTTCTGAGTCAAGCACAAACCCCAGTTCCAATAAAGACTTGTGGTCCTGAGTTTCTTTTGGATTTTTGATCACTAGAATTTTTTGAGCAACAGTGTTTTTGATCAACCCTAATTGCATTTTGTTGATATCAATATCATCACAAATAATACACAGATCATAAACTTCATCATGTGATATGTCAGGATCAGGCAGGATGCTTAAGTGATTCACCACACCTTCCAAGGATGCGCCTAGCAGACTCATATCCTGAGAAGTTAGAACTAAAGCAGATTTAGTGGTTTCAGACTGAGCAACATCTACAAGAAATTTAACTGAGCCTTGGGTCATCATTTACTGCAATAATTCCATTACAGCTGCTCTTTCCTCTAGCAGTTCGTTGGTAGAAATAAGAATTTTTTCTTTAGCAAAATCAGAAAGCTCAATGCCAGAAACTATTTCAACACTTCCATCGGCCAATGTTCTCAACGGCATACCGCAAATAATTCCATCTGGTAAGCCATAGCTTCCATCAGTCATGACCGCAGCACTAAAGCAGTCACCTGAAGCAGTAGGATTTTCACATGCTACAACAGTATCTAAGGCTGCTTTAGCCGCAGAAGTGGCTGAGGAGGCTCCCCTAGAATCAATTACAGCTTTACCTCGTTGCTGCACAGTGGGCAAAAATTCACCATTAATCCAATCCATGTCATCAATTAAATCTTTTCCAGACTGCCCATTGCAGTCCATGTTTTCAAAATCAGGGTACATAGTAGGACTGTGATTGCCCCATATAATCATCTTGCTGATATCTGAGATTCCTGTATTGAGCTTCTTTGAAAGAACAGATTGCGCTCTGCTTGAATCCAACATAGTCATGGCCATCCATAATTGAGATTCATTATTTGCTGCATGTCTTCCAATTAATGCGTTGGTGTTCGCCGGATTACCTACGACCAATATTTTTGCATTTGGCTTGCCATGCTCCCCAATGGCTTTACCTTGGCCGACAAAAATACCACCGTTGATTTGCAATAAATCAGCACGCTCTTCAATTTTCTTGCCGTTATAGACAATGCCGCGAGGAATACTGCCGACCAGCAAAAACCAATCCGCATCTTTTGCTGCTTTTTCAAAATCTGATGTGTAGTTAACATTCCCCATATTTGGAAAATTAGAATCTTCCAACTCCATAACCAACCCTTCTAATTTTTCAACCACTTGAGGAATTTCAACCAGCTCAAGATCAACGATCTTATCTCCAAAGGTATGACCATCAACCAGCCGTGGAATTAAGGAATAGCTTATCTGACCTGCTGCGCCTGTCACTACGACTTTAACTCTCTCTTTCATTGAAAACCTCTTTTATTAATTTAAAAACATTATATTCCGAAACGTTAAATTAATTCTCGGACTGATAAATTTTTTAGTCTTTTTTATTGAATGCTGCCAATATTTCTGAGTTTGGCCATCAATGATGATGAGAGCGCCATGCAGTTGAGGAATCGCAAGGGTCTCTTTGGATAGAATATTTTTAAATACCAGGTCGCGCTCACCTCCAAATGACAGGGCAGCTATCGT
>DEOR01000065.1:127168-134573 GCA_002358345.1 Proteobacteria bacterium UBA3413
CCATCTCGATAATAGTTCACAAGCACTGAGTTGAATTCTAGATTGGCTTGGCAACGAATTTTTTCTTTTATCATTAGTAGTTCTGAGGTCCAGGGCTGTCGATTTAGCTTGTTACCAGAATAGCTGTAATCACAACCATCATCACCAACCCAGCACTGAAGCCTAGGGATCACAACCTCCCTGCCAAACATTTTAATTTTCATAGATTCCCAGGGGAGGGCTTCAATAAATTTTGAGAGCAACTCATTGCCCTCAAAAGCCGTAAAAAATCCTTCGTGGACTCGAATTTTTAGATCGTTGTGGGCTACAATTTCATTCAGCATAAAAGAGTTAGTATAAATATGTTTCTATTAAATCCAATCACATAGCCTTCATGAGTAAAGTTATTATTATCGGAGGAGGTCATGCAGGCGCTAATGTAGCATTTAGTCTTCGTAAAGATGGTTTTGAAGGCGAGATTGATATTTTCTCCAATGAAGACTTTTTACCCTACCATCGGCCCCCGCTCTCTAAAGAATTTTTAAAGAAAAACATTGAGATCGAAAAAATTTTTTTTAAGCCTGATAGCTTTTATCGAGAACAAAACATAACCTTTCATCCCAATGCTTCAGTCGTCTATATTGATACAACAGTCAAAGAAATTAGTACGCATAGCTCAAACTATGCTTTTGATTACCTAGTTTTTGCAACTGGCAGCTCTCCGAGACTCCTTCCCATGACGAATGCAGATGCAAAAAACCTATTTTATCTTCGCAAAATCACAGATGTTTTAGAGATTCATTCTCAACTTGATTCGGTTAAAGATATTGTGCTGATTGGAGGTGGTTACATAGGTTTAGAAGTTGCCTCTGCAATGATAGAGCTTGGAGCAAATGTCACAATTCTAGAGGCTGAAGAGCGTATTTTAAAGAGGGTAACTAGCCCCGAGCTTTCTGCTTTCTACCAATCTATTCATGAAGCGAAAGGAGTTAAAGTAATCTGTAACTCCAGAGTAAGCGGCTTGCTTGCAGAGAACCAAACTATCAATTGTGTTGAATTGGAATCTGGAGAAAAAATTCCCACAGATGCAGTCTTAGCTGGCATTGGAGCGATCCCAAACACACGGCTTGCCGAAGATGCTGGTTTGGATTGCAACAACGGCATTGTTACAGATCAATATTGCAGGACAGCGAACCCATATATTCTCGCCGCAGGCGACTGTGCTAACTCATTTAATACCCTGTTAAATCAAAATATTAGATTAGAGAGCGTGCCCAATGCTTTGTCGCAAGCAAAAGTGGTTGCTTCATCTATTGTTGGCAACGAGCTTTACAACAAAGATTTACCATGGTTCTGGTCAGACCAATACGATCTAAAGCTCCAGATGGCAGGTCTATCTAATGGGTACGATGAAAGCATTATTCTTGGTGACATAGAGGCTGCTGAATTTATTGTGTGTTATGGCAAAGCCGGGTATCTTGCTGCTGTTGATAGCGTCAATCAATCCAAGCAGTTTATGCTCTTCAAGCGTGCTCTCAGCAATGGTTTTAAGCTTGAGATGAGCTTGATCAAAAATAAAGATTTTCAACCAGAGAGCATTTTTTCTGGTTCAAATTAGTTAAACTACACACCTCACACGGAGATAATTATGACCATAAGATTTGATAATAAAGTAGCAATCGTAACTGGTGCTGGTGGCGGACTTGGTAGGCAGCATGCTTTAGAGTTTGCGCGCAGAGGAGCAAAAGTAGTGGTCAATGACCTTGGTGGAGCCCTCGATGGCTCAGGCGGAGCGAGCGATGCAGCAAATGCAGTTGTAGAGGAAATCAAAGCAGAAGGCGGAGACGCCATTGCTAATGGCTCGAGTGTATCTGATAGACCTGGCGTGGCTAAAATGGTTGCCGAGACCATGAAGAAATGGGGTCGCATTGATATTCTTGTAAATAATGCAGGAATCTTGAGAGATAAAAGCTTTCATAAAATGACCCTAGAGGAATGGGACATGGTCTTGGATGTTCATCTTCAAGGTAGCGTTAATACAACACATGCTGTCTATCCGATTATGCGAGAGCAGGGCTATGGAAGAATCATTCATACCAGTTCATCTAGCGGCTTATTTGGTAATTTTGGGCAAGCGAATTACAGCGCGGCAAAGATGGGCTTAATTGGCCTAATGAATACTTTAAAAATCGAAGGTCAAAAAAATAACGTCTATTCAAGCGCTATTCTTCCCGTAGCCTACACCAGAATGACTAAAAACTTACTTCCAGAGGAAGGGGTGGGCGAGAGATTGCTGCCTGAGTTTGTAACACCTGCGGTCATTTATCTTGCAAGTGAAGATGCGCCCAATGGCGTGATGATTGGCGCTGGCGCTGGAGTGTTTACCAGAGTTCATATTCACGAAACTATGGGAGTAGCTTTTGGAACAGGCGAGGATATGACGCCTGAAAATATTGCAGCTAACTGGGACCAGATTTCAGACATGGAAGACGCTAGAGCTATCTATCAAGGCGGCGAGCAAACCATTAAGATTTTTGAGCAAGCCGATAAAGGCAAATAAGCTAGGCTGTAAAACTTTCTCTGGTAGACATTAATTCTGCGTGCCGTTGGAGCTCTGGATATTCTGATAGCTCTAAACGATTTAATTTTAAAAAGAAATCAGTGGTGGTGATCATTTGGATATCAGCAAAGGTGTATCTATCTCCAGCCACAAACTGACTCTCTGTTAACACCCCATTAAAGTATTTCAGAGACTTAATGGCTATTTGCTTTTGCGACTCCCCGTATTCTGCATTTTGATTTTCCATGCCTGCCATTGCTGGATGAAGATGCCTAAAACCCATAGCTAAAGGGAGCATTAATTCGTTATAAACCCTGCACTGCCACATCTCAATTGAAGCAATTTCCATAGGACTTTCACCAAACAAGTTAGGCTCTGGGTAAAGACACTCTAAGTATCTGCAGATAGCGGTTGATTCCATGATAACTGTGCCGTCATCAAGCTGTAGAGCAGGAATTCTTGAGTTTGGTGCTATGGCTTTGTACTCAGGAGTTTTATGCTCACCTTGCATAAGATCAATTTTAATAATTTCTATGTCGGTAATATTCTTTTCAGCAAGAAATATTCTGACTTTTCTAGGGCTATTAGCAGCGGGGTTATCGTATAACTTCATTTTTTGAGTCCAACTTATTAATTAGATTAAATTTTAAGCTGAATCAGACTTTATGCAAAGAGTCCTGCGCTATAACCAGAGGCCCACGCCCATTGAAAATTATAGCCACCCAGATGCCCGGTCACATCCACCACCTCTCCAATAAAAAACAATCCAGGATGCTCTTTGGCTTCCATGGTTTTTGAATCCAGGGCATCTGTATCCACACCGCCTAAAGTGACTTCAGCAGTTCTGTACCCTTCCGTAGAAGAGGGCTTAAGACTCCATTGATTGAGGTTAGCTCCGATAGCTTTGAGTTCGCTGTTGCTAATTTCGCAAAGAGCATGATCTTTATGCGATGGCCACCATAAACTCTCTAACTGCAACACCAAAGCTTTTGGTAGAAAAGTATTGAGATATTTTTTAAGGGTTAATCTGCTCTGCTTACCTTTCTCCTCTATGAAGACTTCCTGTGCGTTCATATTCGGCAAAAGATCGACCTTAATAACATCCCCAGGCCTCCAATAGTTAGAGATTTGCAGCACCGCAGGCCCGCTTAAGCCTCTATGGGTAAATAACATTGATTCTTCAAATGTTTTATTATTGCTTGAGATCGTCACTGGCGTTGATAGCCCGGATAATTGTTCGCAAAGGTCTTTAATTTCGTCTGAAAACATAAAAGGCACCAAGCTTGCTTGTCGAGTAATAAGCGGAAGCTCTAACTCTTTAGCCAGCTCATACCCATACCCGCTGCCACCTAATGTTGGAATAGATAATGCCCCAGTCGCTATGACCAATGACGCGCAAGAAATATTTTTCTGGTCACGCTCATCCAGTAACAGCTCAAATCTTTGTTCTGAGGAATTCTGAGCCTGTTTAAGGACTTTTTGAATCTCGACGCTAGTACGAAGCTCAACTCCGAGATCGCTGCACTGTGTCAGCAGCATCTGAAGAATATCTTTTGATGAGTTGATGCAAAATAATTGATGATGCTTCTTCTCTTCGTACTCTATTCCATGAGCCTCAACCATCGAAATGAAATCTTCTGGCGTATAAGCTTTTAATGCAGATTTACAAAAATGAGGGTTATTGGAGAGGAAATGCTCAGCTTCAACGTAGAGGTTGGTAAAGTTACAGCGCCCACCTCCAGACATGAGGATCTTCTTTCCAGCTTTATTGGATTTTTCTAACACCAAGACAGATCTATCTCTTTTAGCTGCAGTGATTGCGCACATTAAGCCTGCGGCGCCTGCGCCAAGGATAACAACATCAAACTGCTCTTTTATCGCATGCATAATACGTACTATTTCTTACCAGTTAAGACTAATGTTCCTGACCAATCTTTGTGTTGGTTTGCCCTCCATGCAGCGACTTCACGCAAGCCTGCCTTCTCAAAAAACTGAATCAATTCAGCCCAATCCTCAGGGACAGGCTCATTGGGATCAATCACTTTTCGCTAACTCGAGATTTTGTTTTTCTGCTTCCGCCCAATCTTTTGGCAAGACGCGTGCCACCACCATAAAGCTAATGATCGAGGGAATGAACAATACAGAAGTAACCGTCATGGCATAACGTATTGACTCAACCTCTCCATAATTTTCTTTAAATACATCGATCAGCCAGCCTGCAAACGTCGGCCCGCCACCTAATGCAATCATATTTAAAATAAAGAAGAAGAGAGCGGTGGACATAGCGCGCATGCTGATGGGCGCCAGAGTTTGTGCAATGGCAAAACTGGGCCCTAGGTAAACGCCTAAAAAAAGTAAAAACAAGGTCGAAAATGCAAGATTCATTTCTATTGAACTTGACCACCAGGCACCTATACCTATTGGAAGACATAGAGCAATTGATATTGCTGGCAACCATCCGTATGCACGGATATCTTTCTTGCCCCATTTATCAGCCAGCCTTGCTCCAAAGAAAGCGCCACCGGCATAAGTTGTCCCATTCATTACGCCCAAAATAATTACCAGCGTCTTGAAATCATAGCTTGGGTCTAAAGCCACTAAGTATTTTGTATGGAAAGCCGATGTTGCATAGGACACAAAGGACCCAAAGGCAATGCCGAGGCACATGGCCCACCAAGCTGGAATTTTTAGCAGAGTTTTTAATGATTCCATGAATGGCGGCTTCTCAATCTGTATTTGATCATTGAATTCCATGGCCCCGCGTGAAGGCTCACGCAGTGTCAATTTAACAATGGCAGCTAAGACCACCCCAGTGAGACCAAGAAAAATAAAAATCCGTCTCCAGTTAACTTCTTCGCCAGATGCGCCCATCAGCATGGCCGTTGCAAAGTAAGCTGCCATGACTCCCAAAGGAATGCCCATAGAGTAGATACCCAATGCGCTTGCTCTCTCTTCCTTGGGGTAAAGATCAGAGATAATTGAGTGAGAAGGGGGGCTGCCTCCTGCCTCTCCAATCCCCACGCCCATGCGCGCAATTCCAATTTGTATAAAGTTGGTTGCTAAGCCAGTCAGGGCTGTAAAGCTACTCCAGGTTGCCAAAGCAATTGATAGGATGTTAACTCGGCTATATCGGTCAGCCAGCCATGCGATAGGGATGGCGACCAAGGTATAGAAAATAGCAAAAGCCAGACCAATGAGGAGGCCTAATTCTGTGTTCGTCAACCCCAGATCTTTTTGAATAAAGGGCGCTAAAATACCTACGATTTGTCTGTCAATAAAATTAAAACCATAAACAATAGTGAGTAAAATTATTGCAAACGTACGATAGCTTTTACTGGTCGTGTTGTTATCAGCCATTCTTATTTACCCTAAGTGATTGATCATTTTTAGCAATTCATCATTGCAATTTACTTTACTGTAACTCAAATATTAATTTTTTAAATAGCTCGAATGCAGGGAGGATGACAGGCAATCATTCACTGCCTACTTTTTCTTGTTCTATTGCCTTTTTATTCTTGTAGTAACCCCTAAAGGCTACATAGGTTTGAATAAGATTGGCAATGACAAAAGCAGGTAAATCAACAAGAAGAAAGACTAGCGCTCCAGAAAATCTACTGATGCCTGTGAGAATATATCCATTAAGTCTAGTTTCATGCTTTACAGAGCTCACAAGCACCAGGCTGAGGATGCTTAATACCAAGATGAACCATTGGCCGTATTGTAGAAAATTTTCAATCATGGAGAGATGACCCTCTCGGCGAGGGCACCTTGCTGCAAGCTAGGCTTGCAGGCTGAATAATGAGTGTGAAGACTTTACTCCCAGTTAAGGGCTCCACCGGTTTGATATTCGATCACGCGAGTCTCAAAGAAGTTCTTTTCTTTTCTTAGATCCATAATCTCTGACATCCACGGAAAAGGGTTGGTTGCACCTTTGAACTCTTCCTGTAGACCAATCTGAGTCAATCTTCTATTTGCAATGAATTGTAAGTATTCCTCCATCATTGAGGCATTCATTCCTAGGACGCCTCGTGGCATAGTAGCTCTTGCATACATGATCTCTAACTCAGTTCCTTCTAATATCATTTGCGCAGCCTCATGCTTCATTTCATCGTCCCATAAGTGAGGATTTTCAATTTTAATTTGATTGATGACATCAATTCCAAAATTTACATGCATGGATTCATCTCTTAGGATGTACTGAAATTGTTCAGCCGTTCCTGTCATCTTGTTACGCCTTCCCATGGATAGGATTTGAGTGAAGCCACAGTAAAAGAAAATGCCTTCAAGTACACAATAAAAGGCTATGAGGTTTCTGAGTAGCTGCTTATCAGTTTCCGGCGTTCCTGTTTGAAACGTTGGATCAGATATTTGCTGAGTATACTTAAGACCCCAAGCTGCTTTTTTAGCCACACTGGGAATTTCTCTGTACATATTAAATATCTCACCCTCGTCCATTCCAAGGGACTCAATGCAATACTGATAGGCATGGGTGTGAATGGCTTCTTCCAGACTTTGTCTGAGAATATATTGCCTACACTCTGGGTTTGTGATTAGTCTATACAGGGCAAGTACAAGATTATTAGCTACCAAGGAATCTGCGGTTGAGAAGAACCCAAGGTTTCTTTTGACAATGGTTCGCTCATCTTCAGTCAAGCCATCTTCAGATTTCCATAAAGAGATGTCCGCAGTCATGTTCACTTCTTGTGGCATCCAATGATTGGCGCTGCCATCAAGATATTTTTGCCAAGCCCAGTCATATTTAAAAGGCACTAATTGATTTAAATCAGCCTTGCAATTAATCATGGCTTTATCATCCACTTGAACTCTGCCGCCTTGCATATCATCCAGCTCTTTTATGCCAGCTGA
>DEOR01000065.1:134790-137899 GCA_002358345.1 Proteobacteria bacterium UBA3413
GTTGGTTGCGCTGGCGCGAGCTCAACTGGAGCAGCACTGTTGATAGGAGGAGCCACTTGCGCATCTTCCTTGTTGTATTCATCCCAATTTAACATTCTATTTCTCCGTTATTTGTTACTGACAAGCTTCGCAGTCAGGATCATCGAGGGAACATGCCTCAGGCACAGGCGCCGGAGCTCCAAGCTCGTACGGCACTTCTGGCGCGCTTACTGCTTGAGAGCTTACAGCGTTCAGAGTTCCTTGATTGATGGTTGATTTTTCTGTTGTTGTGGCTGCAATAGATCTTAGGTAGTAGGTTGTTTTCAATCCTGAGTACCATGCCATCCTGTAAGTCAGATCTAATTTTTTACCGTTTGCATTGCCAATATATAGATTGAGTGACTGGGCTTGATCAATCCACTTCTGTCTTCTGCTCGCCGCTTCCACTATGAACTGGGGCTCAACCTCAAATGCTGTTGAGAAGAGCTTCTTGATGTCATCTGGAATTCTTGAAATTTGAGTCAAGCTGCCTTCAAAATATTTCAGATCATTGATCATCACATCATCCCATAGGTTCAGAGCTTTAAGCTTTTTGACCAGATAAGGGTTCACAATTGTAAACTCACCTGAAAGGTTAGATTTGACATAGAGGTTTTGATAGGTCGGCTCAATTGATTGAGTTACGCCGGTGATGTTGGAGATTGTGGCTGTTGGAGCAATGGCCATCACGTTTGAGTTTCTCATGCCATCTTGCTTAACTTTTGCTCTAAGCGTATCCCAATCAAGAGTCTCAGATCTATCCACCTTAATAAATTCACTGCCTCTATTTTTCTCCAAGATATCGATCGAATCTTTTGGAAAAATTCCTTGGCTCCATAATGAACCCTCGTAAGAAGGGTAGGTACCTCGCTCTTTGGCAAGTTCGCTAGAAGCGTGAATCGCATGGTAACTAATCACTTCCATGCTTCGATCTGCAAACTCTATCGCTGCATCAGAGCAATATGGAACATCTTGCAAATACAAAGCGTCCTGGAAGCCCATGATGCCCATACCAACCGGACGATGCTTCAGGTTTGAGTTTTTTGCTGTATCAACAGAGTAGTAATTAATATCAATAACATTATCAAGCATTCTTAATGCAGTGGTTACAGTGCGCTTTACTTTTTCTTGATCAAGCACGCCATCTTTCATGTGCTGAGGCAAGTTTACTGAACCAAGGTTGCAGACAGCTATCTCATCTTTGCTGGTATTTAATGTGATCTCCGTGCAGAGGTTAGAGGAGTGAATCACACCAATGTGCTGTTGAGGAGATCTCAGGTTACACGCATCTTTGAAAGTGATCCAGGGGTGGCCTGTTTCAAATAGCATGGTGAGCATTTTTCTCCACAGATCTTTTGCTGCCAGTGTTTTATGCTGATCCATTTTTCCTTCTGCCGCTAATGCTTCGTACTCTTCATAGCGTTTTTCAAAGGCAAGGCCGGTTAGGTCATGAAGATCTGGCGCTTCTCCCGGAGAAAAGAGAGTCCAATTAGCACCAAGCTCAACTCTTTTCATGAATAAATCTGGCACCCAGTTTGCTGTATTCATGTCATGGGTTCTTCTTCTGTCGTCGCCTGTATTTTTTCTTAGGTCTAGGAATTCTTCAATATCTAAATGCCAGGTCTCTAAGTAAGCACACATGGCGCCTTTTCTCTTCCCGCCTTGATTCACAGCAACGGCTGTATCATTAGCTACCTTTAAGAAAGGAACAACTCCTTGGCTTTTGCCATTTGTGCCTTTGATATATGAGCCTAGAGCCCTGACAGGAGACCAGTCATTTCCAAGCCCGCCTGCCCATTTTGATAGCAGAGCATTATCTTTCATGGCACCGAATATTCCATCTAAATCATCCGGGATAGTAGTGAGATAGCAAGAAGATAGCTGGGGTCTTAATGTGCCTGAGTTAAAGAGTGTTGGCGTTGAGCTCATGTAGTCGAAGCTAGACAGTAGTCGATAGAATTCAATGGCCCTGTCTTCACGATTATCTTCTTCTGCCGCTAGACCCATAGCAACCCGCATGAAGAATATTTGTGGTAATTCAAACCGCGTATCCTGGTAGTGAATAAAGTACCTGTCATAAAGCGTCTGAAGACCCAGATAGGTAAACTGGTAATCTCTATCATGATCAATCGCTGCACCGAGTTTATCTAAATCAAATGTTTTTAAGTTAGGGTCAAGCATTTCAAGCTCGATGCCCTTATCAATATATGCTTTGAATGCAGCAGGGTAATGCTCTTTCATTTCTGGGTGAGAGCTTTCTTCTGCCACCCCAAGGAACTCTAACGCCTCACTTCTTAATTCATCCAGCAAGATTCTTGCTGTGACAAAGCTATAGTTAGGCTCTTGCTCAACTTTTGTTCTTGCTGACATGACCAAAGAGGACTTCATGTCGCTAATTGAAACGCCGTCATACAGGTTTTTAACTGATTCCTCGATAATTGAGTCCGCACTCACATCCTCAAGATCTTCGCAGGCATGAGTCACCAGTGCGGCCAGTTTATTAATGTCTAAGGGAACCTTGGAGCCATCCTTCTTGGTGACTGAGATTGCTGGCGCTTTAATATTTGTTGTCGCGGGCGCTACTTTTTTTCTCTCGGTTGCTCTTTCATCTCTGTAAAGAATATATTTTCTTGCAACGATATATTCTTCGCTGCGCATCAATTGAAGCTCTACCTGATCCTGAATTTCTTCGATGTGCAAGGTCCCGCCTGAAGGCATTCTCCTGATAAAGATATCTTCCACACTCTTTGTAATATCCTGAACTTTTTTATGAATTCTCTCGCTCGCGGCAGCATTGCCAGACTCGTTAGCCAAGAATGCTTTAGTAACAGCAATTTTAATTTTTTCCTCTTCAAATGAAACAACTTTGCCGTTTCTTTTGATCACACGCAGTTTTCCTGGAGCAGTGATGCTCAAATCTTCTGATAAATTTTGTGCTAGCGTTTGTTGCCCGTTACCCTCTTGAGTATTACCTAGCTCCTGTAATGCCATTTTTTACCTCTTCTTTCTTATTTCTTTCTTTGGTTTTATTGTAATAATGTACCAATGGGTGGGGCAAAATCTTCTTATTCTTGAATCTTTTAAACCAATG
>DEOR01000035.1:0-1233 GCA_002358345.1 Proteobacteria bacterium UBA3413
TCTTGAAGGTTGGTTTCTTTTCTCAACGCGGTAACCACCACTTCTTCAACTGTTCGAGCTGAATCGTCTTGAGCCATCGCTGGGATAGCGTTAAATGTGAATGCTAAAATAAAAGCATAAATAAATCTGTTCATAATCTCCCCCTAAAGTTGATTGAATTGAACTAAGTTAAAAGAATGATATACCTATTTATCAAAGCATTGCAATCTTTTGATGCTGGTGTGAATGTATTATAAATAATGCTTAAAGATAGTAATAAATTGACTATTTCAGCTCAGAGGAGCTTTTTCCAAGCACTTGGCGCGCAACAATTAATTGTTGAATTTGCTGAGTGCCCTCAAAGATATCTAATATCTTTGAATCGCGAGAGAATTTTTCAAGCAAGTGATCCTCTGAAAAGCCTTTCATAGAACAAATCTCCACACATTTAAGTGAGATTCTATTGCCAATTCTTCCTGCCTTAGCTTTTCCCATAGAGGCTTCTTTGGAGTTTGGTATTTTGTTATCCATCATCCAGGCAGACTTATACACCAAGAGTCTTGCCGCTTCGAGTTCAGCCTCTAGCATTTCAAGTTCATGCTGAATTGCGGTTTGCTGACCCATAGAAGCGCCAAAATTATCTTCATAGCCCTCTTCTGCAAGTAAGGCCCTGGTCATGTCTAACGCAGCTTGTCCCAAACCAATGGCCATGCCGGCAACCATGGGCCGCGTATTATCAAACGTCTGCATGGCGCCGCCAAAAGATTTTTTTGCTGCATCTATGTCCATTTCAATCTCTTCTTTGCCGCCCAGTAAATTTTCTCGAGGAATTCTGCAGTGATCAAAAATTAATGTGGCTGTATCCGAGGCCCTGATCCCAAGTTTTTTTTCTAGCCGCGCCACTGAAAATCCAGGCGTGCCTTTCTCAACTAAGAAAGAGCGAATAGCTGTCTTGCCCATGGCTTTATTTAATGTGGCCCAAACCACGACACAGTCACAACGATCGCCATCAGTCACATAAATTTTTTCACCATTAATCACCCACTCATCTCCCTCTAAAACTGCTGTGGTGGAAATATTTTTTGAATCAGAGCCAGCGCCAGGTTCAGTAATGGCCATGGAGGCCCACCTCTTTCCCCATTGATTTTTTTGATCAGGGTTGCCCACTGCCATGATGGCTGCATTACCCAGACCCGTTCCAGGGCGAGCCAAGAACAACCCCACGTCACCCCAGCACATTTGCTCCAATGAAAT
>DEOR01000035.1:1437-2224 GCA_002358345.1 Proteobacteria bacterium UBA3413
GCGGCTGCTGCCTGATTTAACTGCTCCATCTCAACTGGCGGCTCATGCTCTGCTTTGTCATATTTCCTGGAGATAGGACGCAAAATAAATTCTGCGGCCATGCGCATGGTCTCTTGAGTTTTCTGCAATTGATTGGGTAATAGTGGGTGTATCATTTTTAAACTCCTGCTCCGCCTTCAAAAATTCCAATGGCTCTTAGGTTGCGATACCAAAGTTCGACTGGATGCTCGTGTGTAAAACCATGGCCCCCTAGAAGTTGCACCCCGTCGGTGCCTATTTTCATTCCATGATGAGCTGCAAATTTATAAGTTAACGATGCCTGCTTATGAAAGTCTGCCCCCAAATCTTTTAATGCTGCTGCCTTGTATACCATCAGCCTGAGGGCTTCAATTTCTATGGCCATGTCAGCCACCAAAAAAGCCACTGATTGACGATTAGAAATAGGCTCATCAAAAGCCACTCTCTCATTCGTGTATGGGACCACGTAATCTAAAACGGCCTGACAAATCCCTAGGGCTAGTGCTGACATTCCAATTCTTGAGGAGTCCAAAAGCTGCTGAAAATTAATGGCGTAGTTTTGTCCGCCAAGCTTTTGAGAGGTTTTAATTTTACAGTTTGCAAACGTCAGGTCTGATAAAGGTAAGCCCTTTAAGCCCATATATTCTTTTGCTGTAATGTCCAAGCCCTCGCTATCATGCTCTACAAAATATAAATTAGTCTCGCCACCGGCATTCGTTGCTGAAATTAGAAAAGATGCAGCATCTCCCGCATAGGCAACGCCTGTCTT
>DEOR01000035.1:2476-25545 GCA_002358345.1 Proteobacteria bacterium UBA3413
GGCAACATGAAAGATTGATCCAGAGGAGTAAGGCTTTAAAAAGGTTTGTTTTTGCTCTTCGCTGCCATGCTCCGAAATAATTTTGGCTGCAAACAAAGGCACAGAAAGTGACATGGCCAAGGATAAATCGCCGTATGCTAATGCCTCTAAGGCCAGGGCTTGAGATACAGCATCTTGCTCTATGCCCATGCCATCGTAAGCCTCTGGAATAATCAAAGAAATCAGATCTAACGCCTGCATTTTTTCCATCAGGGCTGCTTCGGGTCGGCCTAAAGCTTCAGTCTCTCGAGCCTTGGGACGCATTTCAGTTTCTGCAAACTTCTTGAGCATATCCCAGGTCATTTGCTGCTCTTCGCTCATTGTAATATCGAAAGGCTGTTCGGTCTTATAATCCTGCATAGTAATTAGATAGAAATAAATAAGTATTTTTAAGCCTAAAATTCTACCACTTGTGTGCCTAAATTGTTACGCAAGGATACAATCTCTTGTAACCACAAATCATGCTATTTTATAAAGAATGAAAAAAGCTGACAGGGCCTTAATCGTTTCCACGACATTGGAAAAATACTACCCAAAAACTCCTGTGCCTCTAGAGCACAAAGATCATTTTACTCTCTTGGTTGCAGTTTTATTGTCCGCACAATGCACCGATGAAAGAGTGAACAAGGTAACGCCAAAGCTTTTTAAATTAGCAGACAATCCGAAAGATATGAGTCAACTCAGCCCTGATACAATTTATAGCATTATTAAACCTTGCGGATTAGGTCCCAAGAAATCAAAAGCAATTTATGAGCTCTCTCATATTTTGCTCTCATCTTTTGAAGGCGAGGTTCCGGCAGATATCAAAGCCTTAGAGCAGTTACCTGGGGTTGGCCATAAAACTGCCTCGGTGGTCATCAGTCAAGGGTTTGGTCAGCCAGCTTTTCCAGTGGATACACATATTCATCGCTTGGCGCAAAGGTGGGGTCTAACCAAAGGAAAGAATGTGGTGGAGACTGAAAAGGATCTAAAAAAGATTTTTCCTCAATCCTTGTGGAATAAATTGCATCTGCAAATTATCTTCTGGGGCAGAGAGTTCTGTCAGGCTCAGCAATGCTATGGCATTAAATGTGAGATTTGTAGGGCAACATTTCCCAAAAGATCACTACCTTTTTCCCACAAGAAGCCTTAGATAATTTAGAATATTACCTTTCTTAAATTGTTTAATTAATAACAGCCTTTGGAGCATCGAATGGAATCAAAAGCAGATTCAATCTTTTCAAATACACAATCAATAGCGTCTTACGACCCAGAATTATGGGAATCAATTGATGGTGAATCGAATCGACAAGAAGAACACATTGAGCTGATTGCATCAGAAAATTATGCAAGCCAAAGAATCATGGAAGCGCAAGGCTCAGTGTTAACCAACAAATATGCTGAAGGCTATCCTCATAAAAGATACTATGGGGGATGTGAATATGTCGATATTGCAGAGGCATTAGCTATTAATAGGGCGAAAGAATTATTTAAAGCTGATTATGCAAATGTGCAGCCTCACTCTGGATCATCGGCTAATGCTGCAGCATTCTTGGCCATGCTTCAGCCAAACGACACCATTTTAGGTATGAGTCTTGATCATGGAGGTCACCTGACGCACGGCGCGAAAGTTAATTTTTCAGGAAAAAACTACAATGCCTTCCAGTATGGACTGCATCCCGAAACCCATGATATTGATTACGATCAAGTGAGAGATTTAGCCAAAGAGCACAACCCTCAAATGATTATTGCAGGCTTTTCAGCATTTTCAGGGATTGTAGATTGGAAAATTTTTAGAGAGATAGCAGATGAAGTAGGCGCCTATTTCTTGGTGGACATGGCCCATGTCAGCGGTCTAGTCGCCGCAGGTCTTTATCCCTCGCCCGTGCCTTATGCCGATGTGGTTACCTCCACAACTCACAAAACTCTTCGAGGACCCAGGTCAGGGATTATTCTAGCCAAGCAGAATGAAGCGCTTGAAAAGAAATTAAATTCTGCTGTATTTCCTGGCTCTCAAGGCGGGCCGCTGATGCATGTGATAGCTGCAAAGGCAATATGCTTTAAAGAAGCCTTGGATCCAGCCTTTAAAGTCTACACTCAAGCAGTCATGGATCATGCAAAGCTTATGTGCGAAGTCATTCAGGCTCGTGGCATTGATGTGGTTTCTGGAAAAACTGACAATCATATTGTTCTCATGGACCTAAGAAGCAAAGGTTTAACTGGAAAAGAATGTGAGCTAGCGCTTGGGCAGGCAAATATTACGACAAATAAAAATGCTGTTCCCAATGACCCTCAATCACCCTTCGTAACTTCAGGCATTAGACTTGGCACTGCAGCAGTTACAACCAGAGGCTTCGGCAGGCAAGAAATTGAAACGCTAAGTAACTGGATATGCGATATAGCCTTAGACCTAGAAAATACTCATCAAATCCTCTCTATTAAAGAACAGGTCGTTTCAATGTGTAAAAGTTTTCCTGTCTATAAATAATGTTCTGCCCATTCTGCCAAGCCCAAGACACCAAAGTGATTGACTCAAGGCTGGTAGGAGATGGTTCACAGATTCGAAGAAGGCGAGAGTGCGAGGTGTGCCATGCTCGCTTCACTACATTTGAAACTGCTGATCTAGCATTGCCAAAAATTATTAAAAGTGATGGTGAGAGACAGCCATTTAATGGGATAAAACTTAAAGGCGGAATGCTCAGAGCTTTAGAAAAAAGACCACTATCTGTCGAAGAAGTTGATGTCGTGTTTGGGAGTATTTTGGCGGAAATTCGACAGTTGGGAGAGCGAGAGATAGCGTCACGGCAACTGGGTGAAATCGTGATGCGCAATTTAAAACGAGTGGATCAGGTGGCTTATGTGAGATTTGCATCTGTCTATCGAGATTTCCAGGATATCAAAGAATTTACTGAGGAAATTTCATCCCTGTCTAAGGAAAAACCTAACACTCCGAAACAGAAAGAATGAAAGAGCGGAAGTTCATGGCTCGCGCAATTGAGCTTGCTCAAAAAGGTCAATTCACCACCCAACCAAACCCAATGGTCGGATGCGTGATTGTCAAAAACAATCAAATTATTGGCGAGGGCTGGCATCAAGTCTTTGGTGGTGATCATGCAGAAATTAAAGCGATCAAAAACTGCAAAAAAATATTTGGCACAAAAAAAGCGCTGCAGCTTCTCAAGGGCTCTACTTTGTATGTCAATCTAGAGCCTTGCTCGATTACAAATAACACCCCGCCCTGCACCGATGCTGTATCGCATCACGGAATTAAAAAAGTTGTATGTGGAACTTTAGATCCAAACCCTAAAATAAATGGCGCAGGAATTAAACTGCTTAAAAATGCCGGCATTCAAACTGTGGTTGGCGTGCTCAAGCAAGAATGTGAAGCATTAAATCGCATTTTTTTTATCAATCATCGACAAGCGCGACCTTATATTATTCTAAAAAGTGCTCAATCGTTAGACGGTAAAATTGCATTAAAAAATGGTGCCAGTTCATGGATCTCTAATAGCGCTTCTAGACAAGATACTCATCTCATGCGAGCTAGAGTAAAAGGAATCTTGGTGGGAAAAAATACTGTACTCTCCGATAACCCTGCTCTGACCATGCGACTTGATCGCAAGCAATTAAAATTACTAAAAAATGCTCCCTTGCCTCAACCAATTAAAATTATTCTGGGAAATTTAACTCATCTAAAATCGGCTAAAAATATTTTTTCTAACAATGCCAAAGTGATCACGGCATCATGCAGCAAAGGATTAAGTAAAAGGAACCTGGAGCATATTCAATACCAACCTAAGAACTTTTTACAGAATTTAATGAAGGACCTTCTCGAAAGAAATGTCACCAGTATTTTAGTTGAAGGTGGTCAAGAGACTCTGAATGCTTTTATCCGCAATAATCTTTTTGATGAGTTGGTGCTATATACTGCTCCAATTATATTAGGGAACAAAAGCTTGAGTGCATTAAATTTAGAGTCGCCATTGGGTATTAAAGAAGCATCAAAGCTTAAATTACAAGCAGTAGAAACCTTTAATGGTGATATTAAAGCTACATACTATGCATAGTAATATTAAATCAATTAAACATATTTAAGATTGCGCAACAAACATGGAATTTAACACTACCAAAGAACTCATTCAGGATATAGCCGAAGGGAAGATGGTGATATTGCTTGATGATGAGGATAGAGAGAATGAGGGTGATTTGGTATGTGCGGCTGAGTTGATTGATGCCCAGAAAATTAATTTCATGATTAGCAAAGCTAAGGGGTTGGTCTGTCTCCCTCTCTCACCAGCTAAATGTGACACCTTGAACTTGCCGATGATGACAAATAATAATAGAGCCAAGCACGGAACAGGTTTTACAGTGTCCATTGAGGCCAAGGAAGGAATTACCACTGGAATCTCTGCGGTAGACAGAGCCCTCACGATTCAGGCCGCTGCAAATAAGAATGCTCAGGCTAGCGATATTGTTCAACCTGGACATATTTTTCCTTTAAGGGCATCGGAAGGCGGGGTATTAAGCAGAGCTGGCCACACTGAAGCGGCATGTGATTTAGCGCGACTCGCTGGTTTAGAAGAGGCAGGAGTAATCTGTGAAATTATGAATGAAGATGGCACCATGGCACGAAGAGATGACCTGTTTGAGTTCGCCAAAAAATATGAAATGAAGATTGGCACTATTGCTGACTTGATTCAATATCGAACCTTGAAAGAAAAATCAGTGCAATTTGAGTATTCCAAAACGATCGAAATCAAAGGAACTCTGTTTGAACTATCCGCCTGGACAGATACGATTTTTAATAACTTACATCTTGCATTTGTCAAAGGAGATATTGCCTCGGTAGATGCGCCGCTAGTTCGAGTGCATGTTCCAAATATCTTGCATGATCTCGTCGGACTAGAAGAGTTTGGAGAGAGATTAAACCTTGAGGCCGCTCTTTCTAGAATTAGCCAGGAAGAATGTGGCGTTCTTATTCTCATCGGAAATAATCAAGACCCAGAGGGAATTATTAATAGCTTAAAAGGCACCCACGCAGTCGTGGTTCCAGAAACAAAAACTGTAGGCATTGGCTCACAAATTTTAAAAGAGCTGGGGTTGAAAAAAATTAAATTACTAGCGACGCCAGTCAAATACCCCTCCTTATCAGGGTTTGATCTTGAGGTTGTAGGATTTGAGCAATGAGTGCAGACACCTTTACATATAGCGCAGAGCCGGTCGATGTTTCAAAAAAAATTACCATTGTTGCAGCAAAATGGAATGGGGCGCTGGTAGATTTGTTGGTCCAATCAGCGCAAGATCATCTGTCGCTCATAGGATACACAAAGATTAGTATCGTCTATGTACCAGGATCTTGGGAATTAGTTCACGCCTCTCAACAAGCCCTGTTAGATAGCGATGGGGTGATTAGCTTTGGTGTTGTGATTAGAGGTGAGACAAGTCATTACGAGCTGATCACAGAATCTGTTGCCCAAGGTCTTATGCAAATTAGCATAGATGCAAAAAAGCCTGTTGCCTTGGGTTTAATTGCAACTGAAGATTTTGATCAAGCCCAAAGAAGATGTGATCCAAAGGAATTAAATAAAGGTAAGGAAATAGCTCAGTCTCTCGCAGAAATGCTGAGGTAGGAAAACATGTCAAAAAATTTAGGTCAATACAAACAAGAACTACAAACACGTGAGTGTTTGGTCCAGGCCATCTATCAATATATTTTTAATGCCACTTCGTTAAGTTTGCTTGTTGAGCAATTCCTAGAAGAAAATACTCCGAAGAAAATTAATGTTCCTTATTTTAAACAGCGACTCAAAGATATTTTTGAGCAAGCAGAAAATTTAAAAGATATAACCAGGGATGTTCAAACCACTGAGGGTGAGAACTTAGAAATGATTGATGAGGCTATTTTATGGCTGGGCATGGCTGAGATTAGGGCCAATGAGCTTCCTCACCCGGTGATCATGGATGAGTGCATTCGATTATCGAAAAAATTTTCCAATCCTAATTCTTTTAAATTCGTCAATGCCAAATTAGACGAGTGGTTAAAAACGAATCAGAAAGACTGGCTCAAGAAGAATAGTTAAGAAAAATTGGGCTAGACCAAGCTCGATGCTCTGCCGGAGCAATGCACTCTCCTCGATTTTTATTAACACCAACCCTACATACCTCAGCCTGAATGCACTGACCATTCTCATCAAACTCACAACTTAATGGGTCAGCAGATAAAGTTGCTGTTGGCTCCTCGATCGCACGAACATAGTAAACTGCATCTCGCCTTCCGATTGAAAATTGCTCGTCCTTAAATGAAATCTTGCAGCTAGTAGTATTGCACGGGAAAGACTTCCAGACATCATCAACCAAGCCTTCGACAGGTTCCCCTTCAAATTGCTGAGGAAGAATTTTAATCACCTCAATGCGACTAATGAGCCGTCTTTCATTGCTAGGGTTATAGCACTCTGAATTACAGATTTTTTCCAATCGATCTTGTGATAACCCATTGGTGCTATAGGCAGGGCAGCCTGGTTTTTGTTTCAATGAGCCTGCAGCCTTCACAGTGAAAACAGGCGATTGATCTGCCTCCATCTCTGAGCCCATGCTGAGGGATTGAGCATCTTTTTGCGCATCAAACCACAATAAAATTCTTGGCCCCGAGGTGGCATAAACTTCTTTGCGCTCTAGAGCATCCCAGATTGATTCTCTGCTTCGAGATGAGGCATGTGCGGCCACTAAACCCCCCGTCATAAAGTAAGCACTCTGACGCTCTGCATCTGTCGCAATATTTAGATCCATAATACTTGTGAGAGTTCTAGTGCTTAAATCCTGAAAAGTGGTGGTGAGCTTGCCTTTTTCTCGACTCAGATCACTCAGGCGATCAAACAAAGGATCAGAAAAGCCGTTGGCCTCAGTGTTATATAAACGATCGACCTCTTTGTATCCTGTGCCTGGTCTTGAGCCATGGTTATCGCTTGAGCCGATAAACCCAAATTTAAAACGCTTGGGGTCACCATTGGCCGTAAAATCTCTGAGAGCCAAGACATATTGAGCAGAGCCTAAAGGTCTGTAATTAAAAGAGGGTAAGAAGCAATCATTGCACTGCCCAGCATTTAAAAGATCATGTGGTTCAATTTCGTTGATAGCTAAATAACCAGCTGCACCCATATTGACGGCATTAGATTTAGTCTCTGCAACCAGTTGATTACAAGTGTCTGCATCTAAGCCTGAATCCTCACACCTTTGCGCCATGATTCTTCCAGCTTGCTGACAGGTGGGCAGAAAATTATCAGAGGCCTCAGGACAATAGAGCTCTCCTTGTAAATCAATTTGAGCATCATTCCAAGAGCGATATTCTTCAGAGTTACCGTGCCCGGAATAAATTTCAAATAGAAACTGTGAGCTATCATCTTGATAGCTTTCGAGCTGTTTTCTCCAGTCTGAAGTTGGTGGCGTGTAATAGCCCCAAGTTGTTCCGTGTGGAATAACCATATAAGGAGTCTCCCATTCCTTTAATTTTTCAAATAAGATATTTGGATTCTCTGCCTCCTCATAACAATTTAAAGGTAAGTCTTTTGTGCCAATGCCTTGGGGGCAAACTGGTGTGTCCTGTATTTCTTCAAAAAACTTATTAAAGGCAAAAAATCTATCTCTGTTTTTTAAATCTAAAGTCGCAGGTAAAGCAGACATTGTCCATGGCAACCCCAGTCTCATAACTAGAGGAGCCAGGCCTCCTGAGCCAATTGCACGCGGCGGGACAAGAGCATCATCTGTTTCTAAGAACATGACATTTTTATGGCCAAAATGAGTCTCAGGATCTCTATCAACCTGAGTCCACTCCCACCCAAGGAAGCTGACTAAATCATCCGAGCCTTCTGATAAGTTATTACATTGCTGAATGCTTTCTTTCGTATCGAGCCATTTTCTAGGAGTACTGGCTTCAGCATGATCGTTGATGGACCAAAAATCTAAGGCTGAACAAAACCTTGCATAATCACAAGCATCAGCAATAGGAGATGCTCCTTTCCCATTCAGAAATGGAAGTGACCACATAAATGCATCCGTAGAGTAGGTTGAATGCACGTGCAGATCGCCAAAAAGTATCTGTTTCTCATCTAAGATTTCTAATTCATTTTTTACTGCATTAATCTTATTAGTTTTTTCTAAAATGACTGATGCGGGCAATACCTTACCTTCTATAACGCCTGGGCCATCAAGCGTTCCAAACATTTTAAAAAAAGCTCCAGCAAAAAAGATGGCACCACTAAAAATGAATAGCAGGATGATGGAAAGTAAAAGTTTCTTCATAGATGCCCCCAGCAAAGAAAAAAGTTATTTTTTATAAATCGTTTGCTCTCTTGAAGGCCCTACCGAAACCATATCAATGGGGCACTCCAAAAAGTGCTCTATAAAGAGTATATAGTCCTGAGCAGATTGAGGTAAAGCGTGGAAATTTCGAATATGAGAAATGTCTTGCTCCCATCCCGGCAGTGTTTTGTATATTGGGGCGCCTTGGTCGTCATAATCAATGCAAACCTTGATCTCTTGAAAGCCGTCCAAGACATCTAGCTTAGTTAAGCACAGGCTCGTCACTGAATTGATAAAGACGATGGTTTCAAGCGCTTTTAAGTCGAGCCACCCACACCGTCTGGGCCTTCCTGTTGTGGCTCCAACCTCATGCCCAATTTTTGCAAGCTGCGCTGCATTCTCATCAAATAACTCTGTTGCAAAGGGCCCCTCTCCAACACGGGTTGTATAAGCTTTGGTGATTCCAAGAATAGAGTCAATGTGCTTGGGTCCAACGCCCAAACCAGTTGAAAGCCCGCCAGCCGTTGTGCTAGATGAAGTAACATAGGGATAAGTTCCATGGTCAATATCTAGCATTGAACCTTGCGCACCCTCAAATATTATTTTTTTATTTTCTTTGACCCAGCCTCTTAATAAGTCCTGAGTAATGCAGTGAAATTTCTGCACAAGGTGTTGGTGCCTCTCCAATTCCTTAAGGACATCCTCTAGAGGAATGGGCTCAGCAGCATATAAATGAACCAAGATTTTATTGTGGTATGCAATTAATTTTTCTAGCCGTGGTTGCAGTAATGTCATGTTCTGCAAATCTCCAAATCGAATAGCTCGTCTTGCAACTTTGTCCTCATAGGCTGGGCCGATGCCTCTGCCAGTTGTGCCAATGCCCTCAGATTTGTCTCTGACCTGGTCTATTGCAATATGGGTTGGGAGTATAAGAGCGCAGTCGCCACTCACATAAAAGCGATCATTGAAGTTGATACCGCTTTGCTCTAATTCTGTAATCTCTTTTTCCAAAGCTGGCAAAGAGAGCACCAGCCCATTACCAAGGACACATTGCACGGAGGGGTGAAGAATACCAGAGGGAATGAGATGCAGAACTTTTTGCTGCCCATCAACCTTGAGAGTATGACCAGCATTATGGCCGCCTTGAAAACGGCACACTATTTCCGAATTTTCGGCTAGAACATCAACAATCTTGCCTTTGCCTTCATCCCCCCATTGCAAACCTAAAATAAGGGTGTTGTTGCTCATAGTCTCTAGGGATTAGTGCCGTCTGATTTATTAAGGTATTTAAAGAAATCTGATTTTGGATCAATTAACAAGACGTCGGACTTGTTATTAAAGGTGGCTCCATAGCCTCTCAAACTTCTGGTGAACTCATAAAATTCAGGGTCTTGAGAAAAAGATTTTGCATATATAGCCGATGCTGTTGCATCGCCCTCACCTCTGACTTCCTCAGCTTTTTTATAGGCTTCAGCCAAAAGAATAACCCTTTGTTTGTCTGCAGTAGATCGAATTTCATTGGAAAGCTCATTCCCCTGAGCCCGCAACTCTTCTGCTAGACGATTTCTTTCTGACTTCATTCTTTCATAAACAGAACTGCTAAGCTCTGGCGGCAAATCAATTCTTTTAACTCTAAAATCAATGATTTCTATCCCAAGATCAGAAACAGAGCTTGCTAAATCATCTCTCATTTCTCTCATAAGCTGATCTCGCTCTCCAGAGACAAGCTCAGTCACGGTTCTACGCCCAAACTGATTTTTGAGCTCAAAAGCTGTTCGCTGGCCTAACAGATTATTAAGATTACTAAAGCTTCCGCTAGTTGCATCATAAAAAACTCTTACATCTTTAATTCTATATTTCACAAAAGAATCAACAATGAGGTACTTGCTTTCAATTGTTAAAATTCTATTGGGCTCTTCATCCAGGGTTTGGAGCCTAGAGTCATATTTTTTGACATTTTGCACAATGGGCAATTTAAAATTCAAACCAGTGGGTAGATCAGCTTTGATGGCTTCACCAAACTGGAAGACTATTCCATCTTCTTTCTCATCAATAATAAAGAAACTATTGAGAATTAATGCAATGATCAGCCCAGCTAAAACTAGGAGATTTAAACCTTTATTCATTTGTTGTCCTCCTGTGATTTATTTTGTTGGATAATTTTATCTAGAGGCAGGTACATTAAATTATTGCCTCCCTCGACATCAACCATGATTTTTGTAGAGTTGCCGTATAGCGTTTGCATAGCATCCAAGTACAAACGATCGCGTGTAACCTTTGGAGCTTTTTTATACTCGGCAAGTAATTTATCAAACCTGGCAACCTCACCCTCTGCATTGGCAACAACCTCTTCTCGATATGCCTCTGCGGCTTGTATTCTTGCAAATGACTGGCCTCTTGCTTCTGGAACAATAGACAGACCATATCTTTCTGCTTCATTTTGTAATTTCACCTTATCCTCTCTTGCTGCTACAACATCATCAAAAGAAGGTTTGACAGCAGACGGAGGATCAGTTTTTTCAATGTTGACCTGCTGAATCACTAAACCCGTTTGATACAAATCAAGGTAACGTTGCAGTCGGACATCAACATCTCTGGCAATGGTTTCTCTCCCAGTGGTCAAAGTTTCCTCAAGCGTGTTATCTCCCACAACATGACGCAATGAACTTTCTGTAGCTTCTCGCAAGCTGCTTTCCGGATCTTTAACGTTTAAAACAAAATCTCTCAAATTTTTTATTCGATATTGGACAGAAACAGTGACATCAACTAAGTTCTCATCTTTTGTGAGCATGTTTGCTGTTTGAGAATATCGTCGTGTCAGCGCAACATTTTCTACATACTTTGTATCAACCCCAGCGAGCATAAAATTTAACCCCTCGCCAGTTTCTTCGTGATACTCACCAAATCTTAAGACTATGGCTCTTTCAGGAGAATCAAGCTGATAAACACACATACTTGCATATAAAACTATTAACCCAAATACAGCATAGACAAAGGTTTTCTTCGTAGGAAATTTCAGCCCCGATCCGCCCGAAGATCCGTTGGACCCTGATGTTTGCTTGCCAAACATTAATGAAAATTTCTTGATGAGATCATCGAATGAAAGGTCATTCTGATTGTTTCTGCCCCAAGGGTCTTGTTCGTTTTTATTATTATTTTGGTTATCCCAGTTCACAACAGTACCTTTAAATAGAAAGTTTTATTATAAAGATAATTTGGGGGTAAGTCCTGAAAATTAAAGGGTTGAGGTCAAATTAAGCTGTTTTTCTAGTTCCTCGCTTGCCTGATTGAGCTCATCAAGATTATAAGTCTTTAAACCTTGCCATCCTCTCAGCCAAGTACACTGCCGCTTTGCTAGCTGGCGGGTAGCATAAAGAGATCTCTCGAATAACTCGCTCTCCTGAAGCTCTCCGTTGAGGACTTGTTGAGCCTGCCGATAGTTCACGGCTTTCATGGCTGGGTGCTCTGGCGAAAGCTGATAGGCTTTGTTTAAGCCCTCAACTTCTTCAAGTAATCCCTCGTTAATTAATTGATGCTGCCGAGACTCAATTCGCTCATGTAATTTTGCTCTGTCTAAAGGAAAAATGCCGTATTCAAGTAATTGATAGTTACAAGAGAGAGGCGCAGAAGATGCTTCGTCTAAAATCTTTGGGTTTATCCGGGAAAGATGCTCAACTTCCAAAGCTCTGATAATTCTCTGCGTATCTTGGGGCTTGATTGCATTCGCAGCTTCTGGGTTCAGGGTTTGTAGCTCATTATGCAGAGACACAATGCCTTCTTTATCAATGCGTTCTTCAAGCTTGGCTCGAAATATTGGGTCTGCAGATGGCAAACTGCTCAAGCCATGTTTTAGCAGGTTGAAATACATCATGCTGCCTCCAACCAATAAAGGAATATTTTTTCTTTGGTGAATCTCCTCAATAAGAGTCGTGGCTATTTGACAAAAATCAGCCACAGAAAATATTTGATCTAAAGAAGTTTCGTTGACAAGATGGTGGGGATGGGCTTTTAGAGTCTCGGGAGAAGGTTTTGCAGAGCCAATATCGCAGCCTTTATAGACCATGACAGAATCAACGCTCACAATTTCTATTCGTCCAAATTTTTTCTGCCACGAAATCGCCCAATCGGTCTTGCCTGAGGCTGTGGGCCCTAATAGAAAAATAACTGGAAGTGTGGATGTCTGCAAAAATTAACCTAAATTGCGTCTTGGTCTACTTCGCCTGTTCTAATTCGAATGACTTGCTCTAACGAGGATACAAAAATCTTGCCATCGCCAATTTTTCCAGTACTGGCAGTCTTCATGATTGCCTCAATCGCGAGGTCACACTGGTCGGTAGACACAGCAATTTCAATTTTAATTTTAGGCAGGAAATCAATGACATACTCTGCCCCTCGATAAAGCTCAGTGTGGCCCTTTTGTCTGCCAAAACCCTTTACTTCTGTGATGGTCATTCCAGAGATTCCTATAGCATCGAGTGATTGACGAACTTCCTCGAGTTTAAATGGTTTGATAATGGCGGTAATAAGTTTCAATGCAATGCTCCTAATTTATCTATTATATAAGAGACCTGGGTCTGTGTTGAGCCCTCATTTCTAGCGACTAGATTTTTTGCGTTTTCTGCAAGTTGCATTGCAAAATCTGAATCATCGAGTATGGATGTTATGCCTTCAAGCAATTCCTGTTCGTTGAGCACAATAATGCATGAATTTGACTGAATGAATTGCTGAGCTATCTCTTCAAAATTAAAGGTGTAGTTGCCTATGATAATAGGCGTTCCCATTGTTGCTGGCTCAATGAAATTATGGCCGCCTCTAGGCACGAGGCTCCCGCCCACAAAAGCCAAATCAGCCATATAATAAAAATTTTGCAACAAGCCAATGCTGTCAATGATGCAAACCTCATAATCTTGCTCGCCTAGTTGAGAATATAGCTCACTTCTAAAATTCATTTTTCTTGCAGCCTTTAAAATCTCAGTGGATCTCTCGGGATGTCTGGGGCAAATAAACAATTTATGAGGATATTTTTTTGATAGCTTTTGGAAAACTCGAAGAAGCATCTCCTCCTCGCCAAGATGAGTGCTGGCGCCAAGGATAAATTTTGGTAAAGATAAGACCTCAGGTTTCAGGCCTGGAGCATCAAATTTAACTGATCCTGCTACTGCTATAGCTGAGCTATCTAGGCCCAGTTGAAGAAATCTCTCTTGATGCTCTTGCGTTTGCACAAATATAAAAGTAATTTTTTGTAATATGTCCTTTAAAAACCATGACACTTTTAAATAGGCTTTATAGGACTGATGGCTTAATCGACCGTTCATTAAAAAAATGGGTATCTTTTTATTGTGGGCAGAATTAATCATGGAAGGCCAAATTTCCGTTTCAAAAATTAAGAGTGCCGCTGGCTCATAAAAATTAAGAAACTTATTCACCAAAGGGCCTAGATCCCACGGAGCATAATTAATTGCAAGAGAGTCTTTGTAAATCTCTTGTGCCTTTCTTAAGCCGGTTGGGGTGGTTGTAGTTAACACCACATTGAATTCTCGCATCAACTCTCTAATCATATCTTGGGAGGCGACAACTTCACCCAGACTAACAGCGTGAAACCAAATGCACTTTTCTTTTTGATTTGTGACAGGGGCTAAATTTGAGGCGTATCTTTGGGCTGTAAAAGACCTATACCCTTTATCTTTGAGGCTCTTTAGCAGAATGCGGACCTGCAAAATTGGGATGAGCAATAGAATCAATAGATTGTAAATTGCAAGCTTCATGACATAGGAATATTTAATTTAATGTAATAATACATTTTTTAATTTTTATGTACCCATAAATTTGATGCAAGTGGTAATTACATTCTGGCGAGCTGCCTGCGCTCTCCCGCTAGCTTGGCATAAAATACTTGGGCAGGTTTGTGGAAGCTTGCTTCTTTTGTTCGCAAACAAGAGACGAAAAATTGCTCAAGCAAATATTCAGGTTTGCTTGCCGCTCTTGTCATTAGCAGAGCAACGGAAGCTGTTGCATAAAAATTTTATTAGCTTGGGACATTCATTGTTTCAAACAGGGGTTGCTTGGTTTTGGTCGGATGCTCGAATAGAAAAAGATGTGGCATATAAAATCACTGGTCTAGATCTCCTAAAAAACCATGATCAATCTAAAGGGAACCTAATATTGTTTAAGCATTCTCAGCATCTGGAGTTAGATGCGAGATTGCTGGGGATGAACATTGATGCCTTTGGAGTTGCACGCTCGCATAACTCTTCGACCATGGATGTCTTGCAAACCACTGGAAGGCTTTCAAGCATCAAAGGAACAGCAGATAAAAATAATCCCAGGCAATTTGTTAAATGGTTAAAAGAAGGAAAAAATGTGCTCTACGCCATAGATCAAGATTATGGGTGGAGTAACTCTGTTGAATTAACTTTCTTTAATAATCCCGCCGCTACTATTACAACAACAAGAAAAATTATTGATATGACTCAGTGCAACCTCTTGTTTATGAATTCATTTTACAAAGAGCAAGAGTTGAATTTGGAGCTCGAAATACTTTCATCTGAGGGTTTCAATGCTAATGCGCTAGCGCAAAAAATTAATGACGTGATAGAGAAGAGCATTACCCTTGAGCCAGCAGAATACTTGTGGTCGCATCGAAGATTTAAATCAACACTAGGAAAGCAGTTTTACAATTAAGAGGGCAAGATGGATTTTAATAAACTAAATACGCTGAAAGGCTTCATGCCACTTCATGAGGGAGAGGCGCTAGCAAGATGGTCAGAAGAATTTTCAATTCTTGGCCCTGCCTTAGAAATTGGAACCTTTGGCGGCAAATCAAGCCTCTTTATTGCTGCGGGCACTTCAAAACATGAGCAATTGGTCTTCACGATCGATCACCATAGTGGCTCTGAAGAGCATCAAAGTGGGGAGGAGTACTTTGATTCAACTATTTATGATGAATCGCTTGGACGAGTGAACACCCTGCCACTCATGCAGTTTAACCTTCAGCAATTTGATGAAAGTAGATTTATTGTACCTATTATTGCTAATGCAAACTTGATCGCACACTTATGGACTATTAATTTAGGCTTATTATTTATTGATGGCAGTCATACAGAAATGTCTTCCCAGAATGATTACGCAAACTGGAATGAGAAAATTATTACTGGAGGGGCGCTTGTCATTCATGATATTTTTGAAAACCCAGAAGAAGGTGGGCAAGCTCCATTTTTAATCTATCAAAAAGCTTTGTCGGATGGATATACTCTGCATGAGAGAGTGGACACTATTGCCTGCTTAATTAAGAAATAAACTGCTTGGCGGTAAACAAGTGAGAGGCTCTGGTGAGGTGATTATTAGCATCTGCAGCTAAAATCAAGGCAGCAGATGTCCAGCTAGGCTTCTCATCTGGCCAATAAATCTCTTCTTGCAGCTGCCACCCCATTAAAGGAATATTATGACCATCAACAATAGCTGCTGCATTAAGCAGTAATTCATTGGCGAGCTCATCGTTGCCAAGTTTTTTTAAAGCCATTGAGCACTCGCTCGTTTCTGCAACCGTAACCCAAGGCTCGTCTGAGACACATTTAATCCCAATGCCCGGCACTAAGAATACATCTTTGATGTGCTGCACTAGATTGATCAGATGATTGTTTGCGGTGACTCCAGATAAGATCGGGTAGTACCAATCCATGGAAAATCTGCTGCGATCTTTCTTTAAATCAAAAATTCCTACTGGATTTTCAATGGCCGTCAACAAGCTCGCATGTGACTCTGTGAGTTTAACTTTCATGTCTTGTTTCTCTAGAATTTCACACATAGCTATGGTGCATTCAAGACTCTTGGCAATGGAGCTGCAGCCAGCGAGAAGGTAATCTTCATCCATGACACCTGCCTCATCTACATTCCATGCAATGGCGCCATTGCTATGCTGAAGATTTAAAGCAAATAATATCCCCTGTTCAATTGAGTCCCAAAATTTTTCTAAAATAGATTGATCTTGGCTAAGCAAGTAATAATGCCAAACAGCCACGCTGATATATGTAGAAAAGTTAGATTGTTTATTTTTTTTAATTGCCTGATTATTTAAATAAAGGTTGTACCAGCTCCCATCAGAGTTCTGGTTGTCCTTCATCCACTCTAAGCCTTGAAGCGCTTCGTTCATATAGCCCAGTGTTGCTAGTCCCATGACTGCTTCCAGATGATCCCAGGGATCATGTGAGCCATCACTATTCGAAGGGATTGCTCCAGAACTTTGCTGCATGTTAGAAATAAACTTACCAAGATGCTCTAAGCCATTAAGGGAACTGGTATCAAGAGAGGAGATATTAGGAAAGGACATTATTTTTTCTGAAAATAAAATGCAATGCTTTTTCCAAAGATTGGGTTTAAGCAGCTTTCTAGTTTTTGAAGCCACAAGGGATTACTCAGAATTTGGTACTCTAAAAACTTCTTATATTGAGCGACCATCCAGTTTGATTCTTGGGAGTTCCAAACAATACATCTTAACCACCAATAAGCACTGTGGAGACCATGAAAGCGCTCTGAGGACTCATAATTAAATCCATGATTTTTAATCTCAGAGATAATCTGATTTTTTTTGAAGATCCGAACATGGCCGCCTGGCATATTTTGATAATCTGTTGAGAGAGACCAGCAAATTTTTTCAGGCCAAAATGATGGCACGCTAGATAGAAATTTACCGCCAGCTTTTAATACTCGATGGATTTCATCCAAAGCAAGGTGATAATTATCCAGGTGTTCCAATACCTCGGAACAAAAAATTAAATCAAAGCTATTATCGGCAAATGGAAGTTTATAAACTGAGCCCTGCATAAAAACTGATGAGCCTGTATCTAATTCTTTAAAAAAACTTAGCCCTTCTTTGCAGATATTTAAAGATGGAAGATCTTGATCAAAACCAATGCAATAAGCCTTCTCAAAAGCCTGGAGTGAACCAAAGATATGCCTACCTTCACCGCACCCTACATCCAAGATCTTAGCTCCAGAGGGGAGGCTTAGATTCTTTAGATTAAAAGTTAGCATGTGAATTCAATTATAGTTTTATACAGTAGCTCTTCATATGCTAGGCCAATTGTTTTCCAATTAAAATTTTCTATTATGTGTTGCCTGCCCAGATCTGCTTGCATTTTATATTTAGCAGGGTCTTGAAATATATTTTTGATGCCTATATAAATTGCATCTGCATTGCCAGGCAAAATGAGTTGCGCAAAAGGCCCTGTGATCTCTGGAATAGATGCCACATTTGTCGCGACTAAAGGAGTAGAGCAAGCCATAGCCTCTCCAACTGGAAAACCAAAGCCCTCATACAAAGAGCTCACAACCGCAACGCTACTTTTAGCATACTCCTCTGCGATCTCTTTTTTGGTTAAATTAGTTTTAAAGGTCACTTGCTTGCCTAGCCCCAAATCTTGAAGCAACCTTTCAGTGTGTCCATTTGGCCTTGGGCTCCCTATAACTATTAACTCTGCATCCAGATATTCAGATTTTAATTTCACCATTGCATGCAAGGTAAAATCTAGACCTTTGAGTGGAACATCGGCGCTAGCTGTAGTAATGATTCTATAGGGTAGAGCTTTGACCGCAGGCAAGGGACAAAAAATATTAGTATCAATGCCATTTGGAATCACCTGGATGTTTTGCAAGGGAACGTTAAAGTCAACGTTAATATCAACTTTAGAGTTTAAAGAAGGCGTGACAATAACTTGAATTTTTTTAGCCACCTTTTTTTGCATAGGTAAAAAAGAGTGCCATCTCATTTTTGATAAGCGCTGAGCTATTCCTTTTGCAAACTTTAAATCGTAATAATAATCCTTTGAAATTGGATGATGAATTATTTCAATAAATGGATTGAGGGCTTGAATTTCAAGCATTCCGTAGCTGAGAGATTGATTATCAATAATGACATCATAGTTATTGGGTTTCAAAAAAATCTGCGCCCTTTTTCCAAATGTCTTGGGTTCAGGGAAACCCCCTAGTAAAGTGGAGAAAAATTCATACCAATCATCCAGTGACTTTCCTTTTTTCTTAAGCAGGATATTGACGCGCTCTTTAAAACTAAAGGTACTAAAAAGATTGAGCCCCGGTAATTTTATCAGTCGTACATCAGATATTAGATCTGGGTATGGTGGGCCAGAAATCACATCCACCTTATGGCCAAGTCCCGTTAAAGCCTTGGAGATTTCATGCATATAAATACCTTGGCCTCCTCCAAATGGAGCGCTGCGATAACTCAAAATTGCAATATTTAAGGACTTCTTCAAAAGATTTGCAGGAACTAGATAGCGGTGAGCCAGTGAGCATATTGCGCATCATTCCCGCAAACAATATCTAAATATTTAGATTGGAGTATTTCTGTGATTGGCCCTATAGCGCCAGTTCCAATGATGGTTTCATTCGCCTTTGTAATAGGGGTAATTTCAACAGCGGTACCAGAAAAAAAAGCCTCATCAGCTTCAAGCAAATGATCGAAAGTTAAGTCTGTTTCTTCAACATCTATTTCAAGATCAGTAGCTATCTGAATAACGCTTTGACGAGTCAGTCCATTCAAGCAGAAATCTGTTTTAGGTGTCATTAATTTAGAGTCTTTAATAAGAAAGAGGTTTTCGCCACTGCCTTCAGAAATAAAGCCATTTTTATCTAATAAAATTGCTTCATCTGCTTCTTTAGCAAGCGCATCATGAAGTGCCATAATTGAGTTGATGTACGTCCCTATAATTTTATTATTAGAGTAGAGTGGATTTTCATATTGCTGATAGGGTGACTTAATTATTGAAATGCCTTTTTTCTTAGCTTCCGGGCTCATATAAGAAGGCCATTCCCAGCATGCAACAGCTACATTCACAGACACCAGATTTTTAGCTCGCAAACCCATGGATTCAGCCCCTAAAAATACAATAGGTCTGATGTAGCCTTCCTTTAAATTATTTTTTAACATGGCTTTTTTTTGTGCTAACTCTAGCTCTTCAATTGAATAGGGTATGGTTATGTTAATTTTGTTTGCGGCATCAAACAGCCTTTCGGTGTGATCCCTTAACCTAAAAATTGCTCCTCCATCCGGGGTTTTATAGGCTCGGACCCCCTCAAATGCTCCGAGGCCATAGTGCAAGGTATGCGATAAAAGATGGATATTAGTATCATTAAATGGTTGAAAATTACCATTCAGCCAAATATATTTTGAGTCAGTATTTAGAAACATGTTGTTTATGGTTTTAAGTCTCAGTTATTATGACAAATCAACCCATATAAAGAAATCTAATTCAGCATGATTGATCAATCAATTTTTAGAGAATATGACATCCGCGGAACCGTACCAGAGCAACTTAATCATGGGTCCATAAAGATTATTGCAAAAGCTATAGCCCAAAAATGTACCATTGAAAGTGTGAGCGAACTAGCCTTGGGTAGAGATGGAAGGTTATCAGGGCCAGAAATAATGGCCACGCTATCTGGAGAGCTGAGAAAACTAGGTATCAATATTCTCAATGTTGGTCTAGTAACCAGTCCTCTCCTTTACTTTGCAGCTAAAAAAATAAATTCTAAATCTGGCGTAATGATTACAGGAAGTCATAATCCAAAAAACTATAATGGTTTTAAAGTTGTCATTAATGACGCGCCAATCTCTGGGCTAGAGCTGCTCACTCTTGCTGAAGGAGATTTGCCTGAAAGTCCTCAGCCTGGCTTAGAAACACATGAGCATAATTTATTAAATAATTATATCGAAGAAGTTTGCTTGCAAGCTGTATCTAAGAAAAAAATGAAAGTAGTTGTAGATTGTGGCAATGGAGCAGCGGGTGAAATTGCACCAAAATTAATGCATGCTCTAGGGCATGAAGTGATTGAGCTATTTTGTGAGATAGATGGTAACTTTCCGAATCATCACCCAGATCCTGGGAAGCCAGAAAATCTAAAGGACCTTATTTTAGCTGTTAGCCAACATCAGGCAGATATCGGCATAGCCTTTGATGGAGATGGGGATAGGCTAGGCGTTGTATCTGATCTTGGAGAAATTATTTATCCAGATCAACTGATGATGATATTGGCGAAAGATGTTCTTGCTACGAACAAAGGTGCGGAGATAATTTTTGATGTAAAGTGCTCTAATCTTCTGGCTCAATCAATTGAAGCTGTTGGCGGGAAAGCTATCATGTCCCCAACTGGCCATTTTCATATTAAAAATGCTCTCAAGGCATCAAATGCTCCTCTAGCTGGTGAAATGAGTGGGCATATTTTTTTTAATGACGTGTGGTATGGATTTGATGATGGGCATTACTCAGCTTTCAGACTCATCGAAATTATTTGTCAGCTTGATAGACCTCTCTCTTCTATCTTTAAAGAGCTTCCTAAGGCGTTCTCAACACCAGAGATTAATATTGATATTGATGAGAGTAAGAAATTTAACATCGTAAAAGAGTTTGTTGAGAGGTCAGACTTTGCAGATGGTGAGAAAATTACCATTGACGGCTTAAGAGTCAATTTTGTTGATGGCTGGGGGTTATTAAGAGCTTCGAATACAACGCCAAAATTAGTCCTGAGATTTGAAGCTCAAACATCTAAGCGCTTAAATGAGATCCAAAGTTTATTTTTAAGTCAATTAAAACAAATTGATGAATCAATTGAGATTAAGCTAAGCTAGTCTTATGGGCAAAGAAAGAAAGCAAATTATTCTACAGAGTCTGGCAAAGTTACTTGAAGAAAGAGATGCAACTAAGATTACCACTGCAATCCTTGCTAAAGAAAGTGGTGTCACAGAAGCTGCGTTATATAGACATTTTCCAAGCAAACGATCAATTTTTCTAGAGTTATTTACTTTTTGTGACGAAAGCATCTTCCAAAAAGTTGGCGAAATTAAAAAAGATGATTCTATTGAGCCGATTGAAAAAATTAGATTAATTTTTTTCTTTTTTATGATTTTTATAGAAAAAAATAAAGGCTTCTCAAGAATTCTTTCAAGAGAAGCATTGGGTCCAAATGAAAAAAATGTCATCGACGCTGTAAATCAATTTTATGAAAGATTAGAACTTGCAATGAAACAAATACTTGCTCCTCACAAAGACCTGCTTCAACTAACCTCAGGAATAAGCGCCCATCTTATTACTTCTGTCGCAGAAGGTGTCATCTCAAGATTTATTAGGAATGGCTTTAAAGAAACTCCAAGTGGGTATCTAGAAAATTACTGGACATTATTGTCACATAGCCTCTTCAAGAAATAATTCAAAATAAGAGTTTTGGTCTACGCCATTTGTTTGCTGGCCCGTTTGGCTATCTACCCGAATGTATGAAATCCCTGGTGGAGCCCTCCAAGGATCCACAGGCAGATCAACCAAAGCCTCGCTCATAAAATCTACCCAGATGGGCAGTGCAATTGATGAGCCAAATTCATTATCTCCTAAAGAAGAAAAATCATCTGTACCAACCCATACAGTTGCAGATAAATCTCGATGAAATCCTGAAAACCAGGTGCTAATTGCATCATTGGTGGTGCCAGTTTTTCCAGCTATATCAGGGCGATTTAATACTTTTGTCTTTCTCCCATTGCTGCCTCTTTGCAGAGCTTCTCGCAAAATATCTTTTGTTAAAAATGCTACCCTGGCATCAATTCCATGGCTCTCATGTTCTAGCTTTGGAAGCAACAAAAATGGCTCAATCTTTTCTATGGGCTTGTCAGCAAACCATGGGAAGCCTTCTATACTAAGGGTTGAGTTAACCGCATCTTGAGACAAAGGATGCTGAAAGATAATCAGTCCATTTCTATCAATAATTTTCTCAATAAAATATAGATCTTGTCCCTCTCCGGCATTGGCAAAAAAATTATAGGCTCTGATCATCTCTGCTGGTGAAAAGCTCGATGAGCCAAGCGCCAATGATAAATCTGGCGCTAATCTTGATTTAGAAAATCCAAATTGCGAAAGAAAATTTTGAGCTGTCTCAATGCCCAATTCTCTTAATAGCTTTATAGAAACAAGATTGACAGACTGCACCAAAGCTTCACGGAGCCTCAGTGGCCCATAAAACTTACCTGTGTAGTTCTCTGGACGCCACACGCTTTCAAGATTTGCATCTTCAAAAATTATTGGAGCATCATTAATTGTATCTGAGGCAGAATAACCATTTCCAAAGGCCGCTGAGTATATAAATGGTTTAAAGCTAGATCCAGCCTGCGGAAACGATTGCTTAACTCGATCAAAATTACTTTTTGTAAAATTTAATCCTCCTTGATAAGCAAGAATTGCGCCAGTCGCTGGATTGGTTGCAATAAAAGCTGCCTCTGCAATTGGTAGCTGGTCCAATATTTTATCGGCACCTTCTTTGAGCAGATAAATTAAATCTCCTACTTTCAAGATGTCATAAAAATTCTGGGGTGTTGGTCCGAAGGTATTGATTGTGATCCGACGCTTGGCCCAGCGATAGTCATCACTCCAAAATAAGGTTTGAATATTAAACTGATCATCCAAAAAAATAATTCGGTCAGGTTTTATGTCAATCACCAAAGCTCTGATGTGAGAATCTAGGCTGATGGATTTCTCAAAAAGATCTCTGACAACTGAAATGACCGATTGTTTCATTCCCAGAATATCCTGGGTTTCTGCCTCTTGATTTAAAATGTTCAAATTGCCAATGCTCAGTTGAGCAAAAATTTCAGGAGATAATTGATTAAAGTAATTCATGGGTTCTCTCCACCCATGACGCTTATCATACTCAAATAGGTTCTTCTGGATGCTTTCAATTGATGACCTTTGCATGGAAGATTT
>DEOR01000035.1:25742-36731 GCA_002358345.1 Proteobacteria bacterium UBA3413
TCTTGGCGAACAAGCTCGGCAAGGTATCGCCCATCCAAGTCAAACGCTGAATCCAGTTGATTTAATGTAATTGGCTCTTCTTTTGCCAATAAAAATTGCGCTTTGCCTATGTACCCAAGTTTGTACATGCGACCTAAAATCCAATTTCTTCGAACAATTGAGCGCTCTGGAGAGCGTATAGGGTTAATGCGAGAAGGCAATTGAGCAGAAGAAGCAATCAAAGCAGACTCAGCCAAGGTTAGCTCGTTGATTGATTTGGCAAAATATTTATCAGCTGCTGCCTCTACTCCATAAGCTCTATTTCCAAGAAAAATAGTATTCAGATACAAGGAAAAAATTTCTTCTTTCGAAGCGCTGCTCTCTAACTCAAGGGCTAGATAAATTTCTTTAATTTTTCGAACAATTTTTTGCTCTCTTGAAAGCAAATAGCCTCTAACAACCTGCATGGTTATTGTTCCTCCTCCGCTTACAATTTCACCAGACTGAATAAGCTGGAACAATGCCCTGGCAAATGAAAGAATTCTTATGCCATTGTGTTCAAAAAATTGATCGTCCTCTGCGGCTAAAAAAGCATTTTTAAGGTTTATAGGAATATCTTTATATTGTATTGTTCTTCTTTTTTGATCGCCAAATTCACCAATTAATACCCCGTCTGAAGAAAAAACTTGGAGTGGAATCTGCAAAACATTCTGATCGACCAGGTTAATCTCTGGAAGACTGGGTTTCAAAAAAAAGTATGTAGCTGCGATGATGATAATTGCAGCAATGGTTGATAGCATCAAGAGCGACAGGAGCCATTGAAGAAACCTAAGAATCATAGACTAATAAAAAATTATTCACTATTTTTCAATAAAATACATGTATTTAATAATAAGAATTATTTTAACCCTTTAAATGGTAGAATCTGCATTCTAAAATACTACGCATGAATATATTTATTGTTGGTCCTATGGGCTCAGGAAAAACTACTGTTGGAAAAATAGTAGCCAATGAGCTATTTTTAGAGTTTCATGATACCGATGCAACAATTGAAAAGAAGACAGGCGTTACTATTGATTGGATCTTTGATATTGAAGGGGAGCAGGGATTTAGAAAAAGAGAAACCCTTGTTCTAAAAGATTTAGTTGCATTAAATTCTATTGTTTTAGCTACCGGAGGCGGCATAGTCATTGAGCCTGAAAATAGAGAACTCCTGGCTGCGCGAGGCACTGTTTTTTATCTTCATACTCCATTGAGCACCCAAATAGATCGAACCTCCAAAGATAAGGATAGGCCCTTATTGAAAGGACAAGATCCCTCTAAAGTTTTATCAGATCTCCAAGAATCTAGGCAGGCTTTTTATGAAGAAGTGGCAGATCATATTATTAATACCGAAAATAAAAATGGCTCAGAAGTTGCAAATGAAATTGTAAAACTGGTCAAAAACTATGGCTAAAGAGCTCGTCGCTGGTCGTAAAAATAATCAATATAAAATTTATATTGGTCAAAATTCAATTTCAAAAAAGAATCTTGTCCCCCTCATAAAAAGCCATAAAAAACTTCTGATCATCTCTGATTCAGGGGTGCCAAAGGAGATCATTCAAAAAGTCCATCATATCTCCAAGGCTACATCTAAAATTTTTGCATTCACTCTAAATCAAGGAGAGAGCTCAAAATCCCTGGGTAATTTTCAAAAGATTATAAATTTTTTAATAGAGCAGCAATTTGATAGATCAGATGCAATCATCGCAGTTGGTGGTGGAGTGGTTGGAGACATCTCTGGTTATGTAGCAAGCAGCTATCTTCGCGGCATTCAATTTATCCAAATACCAACAACTCTTTTGGCCCAGGTAGACTCATCTGTAGGTGGGAAGACCGCAATCAATATTTCCGCAGGCAAAAACCTTGTAGGCGCATTTTATAATCCTAAAGGTGTAATTATAGACACTAGCTCTCTTCATTCTCTGCCCACAAGGGAGTTCAGGGCTGGCCTGGCAGAGGTAATAAAGTACGGATTAATACAAAATAAAAAGTTGTTAAGTCTCTTAAGTCACAATATTGTAAATATCTTGGGTCGTCAGCCTGGAATCGTTGAGCAAATAATTTATGAATCTCTCAAGACAAAATCAAAAATTGTCACTCAGGACGAAAAAGAAACTGGAATTAGAGCAATATTAAATTTTGGACATACTTTTGGTCATGCAATAGAAGCTCATGAAAAGTATAAAAAAATTCTTCATGGAGAGGCTGTAGCAAAAGGCATGCTAGTGGCAAGTAAAATATCCTGTCTCGAGGGATGCATCTCTGAAAAAGATTTTTTAAAGATAAGCGCTCTTTTAGAGGCTTATGGTTTTGATTTGTCTCTTGATCAATATAAATATTTAGACTTAAAGCCATTTATCTTTAGAGACAAGAAAATGCAAGGAGGGAGTTTAAATTTAATCTTGCTGACAGGTCTGTCTAAAGCTTTTGTTACGAATTCTTTTAACAGCAAAAATTTAAAGCTAGTCCTATCATAGGGTGTTAAGCAGCATTTGCAGTGGTTGCCTTGAGTAAATCTTGAATATTCAATGCGGCTGGTGATACCAGCCAGAATGATGATTCATATCTATCAAATTCGTCTAAAATTTTCTTAGCTCTCGCGCTTTTAGTTTCTTTAATATGTCGTACAATCATTTGCTTTAGAAATTTTCTATGCGACTCCATGTCTTCACTAACAATTCTCTCAAGGTTCACTAAATTTCTATTGCATTGATCAAAGAATCTTCTATTGACGTCCAAGACATAGGCAAACCCGCCTGTCATGCCAGCTCCAAAATTTGATCCCGCCTCTCCCAGAACAGTAACATGGCCACCCGTCATGTACTCGCAGCAATGGTCGCCTGCACCCTCTATGACAGCAGATGCGCCAGAGTTTCTGACAGCAAATCTCTCTCCAACCGCACCCCCAACATACAGCTCCCCTCCAGTGGCACCATATAATGCAGTGTTTCCAGCCAACACAGCTGGAGTATTATGAGATGCGTACTCTGAATTATTTGAAATAACTATTTTTCCTCCATTCATCCCTTTGCCCACGTAATCATTTGCATCGCCTTGCAGGTTTAAATGCAGCCCATTAGCATTCCAAGCTCCAAAACTTTGGCCAGCTGAACCATGAAAGTTCAATACTTGTTTTTGGATCACCCCTCTTTCTCCATAGATTGATGCAATAAAACCAGAGGCTTGCGCTCCAACAGATCGATCTCGATTAGAAATCTTATAGGAAAAGTTAGATTTAATATTCTTAGCGATAGGCCCTTTAATATTCTGCATAATTTTTTGATTAAGTCTTGCTTGATCCCAGGGATCATTAGATTTTGTCATACAGAAATGAGGAGAAAGAGATTTCTTGTCGGTATATAAAATTGCTGAAATATCAATATTTTTAGTTCGTGGATCCAGTTGAGTAATATCTTTAAGATACTTTGTCTGTCCAATAATTTCTTCGAGACTAGACGCTCCAAGCTCACTTAAAATCTGACGAACCTCATTGGCAATAAAGGTAAAGTAATTCACAACTTTCTCTTTTTCGCCAATAAAGTGATGATCAATGATATCTCTTCTCTGAGTTGCAACACCAGTCGCGCAATTATTAAGATGGCATATTCTCAAGTACTTGCATCCCATCGCAATCATTGGGCCTGTTCCAAACCCAAAGGATTCAGCTCCTAAAATGGCTGCTTTAATGACATCTAATCCTGTCTTCAGCCCGCCATCAGCCTGAAGTCTAACCTTATGCCTAAGATTGCTAGCTCTTAGAGCTTGATGAGCCTCAGATAACCCAAGCTCCCAAGGAGAACCAGCATATCTAATAGAAGACAAGGGGCTGGCACCAGTGCCGCCGTCATGACCAGAGATCGTGATTAAATCTGCGTATGCTTTTGCTACTCCCGCTGCAATAGTCCCCACTCCCGGTTCTGACACTAGTTTTACAGAAACCAATGCTTTGGGATTAACTTGTTTGAGGTCAAAAATTAGCTGGGCTAAATCTTCAATTGAATAAATATCATGGTGAGGTGGGGGGGAGATCAATGTAATGCCAGGAGTGGAATATCGCAGTTTTGCAATGAGCGCATTTACTTTGCCGCCCGGCAATTGGCCGCCCTCTCCTGGCTTGGCTCCTTGAGCAATTTTAATTTGCAATACTTCTGCGTTGACTAAGTATTCAGGGGTCACTCCAAAGCGCCCCGAGGCAACTTGCTTAATTTTTGACATCTTGTTTGTGCCATACCGCTCTTTTGCTTCACCGCCTTCACCAGAATTTGATCTTGCTCCCATGCTATTCATAGCTTCGGCTAATGTTTCATGGGCATCAGGAGACAATGCCCCTAAACTCATTCCAGCTGAATCAAATTTCTTTAACAATGAGGAGGTGGGCTCAACCTCAACTAATTTAGGTTTTTTAGGGTAATGCAATGCCATGAGGTCTCTCAGCATTGCGGGAGAACGTAAATTTACTAAATCTGCGTACTCTTGATATATCTCTTTTGAACCTGAGCTAACCGCTTCTTGTAGCTTTTTCACTACCTCTGGGTTGTATGTGTGGTACTCACCACCGTGGACAAATTTTAAGAGCCCCCCCAAGCTAATTTCGCTAACATTAGAGCTTGCATATGTCTTCAAAGCTCTTATCTCAGAATCTAGATCAGCAAAAGTCTTGCCACCAACCCTGCTAACAGTATTTGTAAAGGATAGATTCACAACATCCATATTTAGCCCAACAATTTCATGTAGCTGAGAGCCTCGATAACTTGAAATAGTAGAAATACCAATTTTCGAAATAATTTTAAGCAACCCTTTATTGATGCCTTTTCTATATTTGGCGCAATTAGCTGTTGGACTACCCTTTAATTCATTGCGATCAGTAAGATCTAAGATGATTTGAAAAGCCATCCATGGATAAACTGCAGTTGCCCCAAAGCTTAGTAAACATGCAATTTGATGAGTATCTCTGGCTGTGGCTGAGCTAATAATTAAATTTGCATCTGATCTTAATCCTAATTTCACCAACTCTTGATGAATGCAACCAGTCGCAAGTAATGCATTGATTGAAAGAGAGTTGCCCTCTGGCAATATTTCATTCAAATGAATCATGACTACACCCCTCTTGACCGCTTGCACAACATTCTTTGTGAGAGATTCTAAAGCATCTTGAAGCTGCGCTTTTGGGGAAAAAGTTAAATTAAAGCTCTCTACTCTAAAGTAAGGATTTTTTAATAAGGAAGTAAGTTTTTTATGAGAGAGAACTGGTGAGGTGCTGACAATTCTTCTGGCATGATCTTGGGTTTCTTCAAAAATATTTAACTCTGGGCCAAAACAGGTTTCGAGAGACATGACGCTAGACTCTCTCAGAGAGTCAATCGGAGGATTTGTTACCTGAGCAAATTGCTGCCTAAAAAAATCGTAAATTGAACGAGGCATCGAGCTTAAAACAGCCAGAGCCGTGTCATCTCCCATGGATCCCGTGCCCTCAATCCCTTCAGCTGCTAGTGGCTTAATAATAGACACCCTTTCCTCATTAAAAAGTGAGAATAATTTTGAAGCTGCTACCAAATCTTTATGGGGTATTTTTTTAATGCCTGGGCCTTCGAACGCATCCAGGGTAGATTCAAGATATACCGCAGATTTTTTGAGCCAGTCTCGATAAGGTTTATGTTGCTTAAGTTGATCATCAATGGCGTGTTGATCTAGAACTTCTCCTGTCTCAGTATTGACTGCAAAAATTCCCCCAGGACTGAGCCGCCCTTTTTTTAAAACCTCGCTCTCGTCTGTAGGATAAATACCACTTTCAGACCCTATGCAAATCATTCCATTATTGAGCACTTGATATCTTGCTGGCCTTAAACCATTTCGATCCAAGACGCATATAGCCCATTGACCATCTGACATGACAATTCCAGCTGGCCCGTCCCAAGCTTCCATATGCATGGAGTTATACTCATGGAACGCTCTAATTTCTGGATCCATAGTATGAATATTTTGCCATGCTGGAGGAAGGACCATGCGAATGGCCCGAAAAAAATTGATGCCACCTTTTACCAGCAACTCAACCATATTATCAAGCGCCGAAGAATCGGAGCCTGTTTCGTTTACCAAGGATGTAAAATCACTAATTCCTGGGATTAATGGGGTTGAGAATTTAGAAGCTCGAGCTTTTACCCAGTTTCTATTCCCTCGAATTGCATTAATTTCGCCATTATGAGCAAGCAATCTAAAGGGTTGGGCTAAGTGCCAGCAAGGCTGAGTATTTGTTGAAAATCTCTGATGAAACAAGCATATCTTAGCTGTAAATGACTTTTTAGAGATATCTAAATAGAAGTCACTGATAGCATTGGGTAGCATCAAACCTTTATATACTATGGTCTGACTAGACATACTACATATATAAAATTTTTCATCATCGGCATGAATATCTTCTATCTTTTTTCGTGCTTGCAATAGGCAGGATTCAAAGCGTTCTCTGTTACAGTCTCTAGAAGTTGGGGCAATAAAAATCTGATTGATATGCGGCAAGGATGCTATCGCAATGGGTCCCAAAATCGATTGGTTAACCGGCACAGGCCTTATGGTCAGCAATGTCAAATTCTCAGATTCTAAGATGGATTTAATAAATGCAATATCTCTTCGAAGAAGGTGTGCAGTGAATACTTGGGCAATTCCAAATAGCTCAGGGAGATCTATGTGGCTTTCTTTTTTAACCGCTAGCTTAAAAAATTCTTTATTTAAATCAAATAATAGGCCACATCCGTCTCCAGTTTTGCCGTCAGAGCCGATCGCCCCTCTATGAGTCATGCTGGTAAGACCTAAAATTGATCTTTGAACCACCTCTCGATTAGAAATGCCGTGCCTATTTACAATTAATCCAAAACCGCAATTATCTTTAGCTTGCGCTTCGTTATAAAGTGATGGGTTGTTAGTTTTCTTTGGCATAGAGTTATACATATTATCACATTAATGTCATACTATGTCATACACATAATACAGAAATTAATCACCCAGTGAGCGCAAAAAATAAACAATATAAAGTAGAAAAAGGGTTGCTACTGTTTACTCAGCCTCGCTCACCTTATTTTTATGGAAAAATAAGACTTAACAGAAAGTATGTGACCAAATCCTTTGCTCCAATTACTGATCTAGAAGAAGCCAAGGTGATGTTACTAGCTTGGAAAAAAGAACTTCTAAATAAAAGCTCTATACATTCCAAGGCAATTTCAGCGCAAGAGACGTTTAAATCTCGTTCGGAGTACGTCGAGCATAAAGCTCTTCACAATGATTTTCAATTTTTAGATGTGGGTCGCTTTGACCCAGCTAAAAAAAACATCGAAGAAAGAAAAATTAATTTTGTTGAGATTTATGGGGACTTCAATCAAGCTGAGGCTTCGAGTCAGTCTCATCGTTGTTTGGATTGTGGCAACCCTTATTGTGAATGGAAATGCCCAGTTCATAATTACATACCTGATTGGCTAAAATTAGTAAATGAAGGAAATATTTTAGAAGCTGCTGACCTCTGCCATCAAACAAATTCTTTGCCAGAAATGTGTGGCAGAGTCTGCCCTCAAGATCGTCTGTGTGAAGGAGCCTGTACCCTCAATGATGGGTTTGGAGCTGTCAGTATTGGAAATATTGAAAAGTACATTACTGACAAAGCCTTGGAAATGGGTTGGAAGCCAGATCTCAGCAATCGGACTTGGACGAAAAAGAAAGTTGCAATCGTAGGAGCAGGTCCAGCTGGAATTGGGTGTGCAGATATTTTAATAAGGGCTGGAATTAGATGCGATGTGTTTGATAAGCAGCCAGAAATTGGAGGCCTGCTAACTTTTGGAATACCAGAATTTAAATTAGAAAAAAGTGTAGTTAGGCGTAGGCGAAAAATTTTAGAAGACATGGGAATTAAATTTCACCTCAACAAAGAAATTGGTAAAGATATTAGTTTCCAAAAACTTCACGATGAGTATGACGCTGTATTCTTAGGCATGGGAACCTATACTTCATTAGAGGGTGGGTTCAAGGGAGAGAGTTTACCTCAGGTACATAAAGCCATTGATTATCTTATTGGAAACACCAATCACCTTCTAAAGCTAGAGCAAAAAGAAATTAGCTACGTTAACTTAAAAGGAAAAAACGTCATTGTTTTAGGTGGGGGTGATACCGCCATGGATTGCAATAGAACTGCAATTCGACAGGGCGCCCAATCAGTATCTTGTCTCTATCGAAGAGATGAGCAAAATATGCCAGGCTCAAGAAGAGAAGTTGTTAATGCCCAAGAGGAAGGGGTGCAATTTGAGTTCAATATTCAGCCGATTGAGATTATTGGTACCAATAAAGTAGAGGGAGTAAAAACCATACAAACAAAACTAGGAGAACCAGATCAAAATGGGCGTCGAATCCCTGTGCCAATTCCTGGAAGTGAAAAAATCTTCCCTGCAGATGAGGTGGTAATTGCTTTTGGATTTAGGGCTAGTCCAGCAGATTGGTTCAAAGATTTTAATATTAAAATTAATAATGCAGGTCTAGTTGAAGCCCCAGAAAAACAGGAATTGAAATTTCAAACTTCCAATCCAAAGATTTTTTCAGGAGGAGATATGGTTCGGGGCTCTGATTTGGTTGTCACTGCAATTTGGGAAGGAAGAGAAGCTGCAAAAAGTATCATACAATTCACCTCATAAATGAACAATTCAACTTTTTTAAAAGCCCTTCGACTGGAAAAAAATACAGTGCCTCCAATTTGGTTTATGCGCCAAGCGGGAAGGTACCTGCCTGAATATCAAAAAATTAGAAAGGGCTATAAAAATTTTTTAGACATGTGTAAGGAACCTCGCACTTGTGCAGAATTAGCCTTGCAACCAATTGAACGTTTTAATTTAGATGCATCTATATTATTTTCAGATATTTTAACCATCCCAGATGCCTTTAATTTAGGGTTAGCATTTTATGAGGGCGAGGGGCCAAAATTTAGCAACCCTATATCTAGCGCTCAAGATATTGCTAGCCTTGAGCGGTTTGAAATTGAAAAATTAAATTATGTGTTTAAAGCGGTAGAAGAGACTAAAAAGATTTTACCTGCGACCCTTCCGTTAATTGGGTTTTGTGGAAGTCCTTGGACGCTTGCTGCTTATTCTATTGAAGGGGGTGGCTCAAAAGATTTCATGAAAACAAAAAAATTCATGGATGAGAATCCAGAGTCCCTAAAAGACTATTTAGACATATTGAGTGATGCGTGTTATGAGTACCTAAAACAGCAAGTGCTCTCCGGGGTTAATGCATTACAAATCTTTGATTCATGGGCTGATTTACTCAAACCAGAGGATTTAGAAACCTATTCTTTGCGCTATACTCGTAAGCTAACAAGAAGGTTAAAGGAAGACCCTATCACATCTCACATTCCTATTATTCTTTTTGAAAAAGCCCCACAAAAATCTATATCAGACATTGCATTTGATGACTTGTCTTGCGTAAGTCTGCATTTGCAGGATAATATAAAAACAGTGTCCTCTAACCTGAAGAATAAATTCGCAGTGCAAGGCAATCTAAATCCAGCATTGCTTTTGGAGTCCGATGAAATCATTTGGAATGAAACTCAAAAAATTTGCCAGATTATGAATAATTTTCCTGGATTCATTTTTAATCTTGGGCATGGAATTACACCAGACATCAAGCCAGAAAAAGTTCAGGTGATGATTGATGCAGTAAGAACTTAAAGGCTTTAACTTAACGTAAAAAATAGAGAAATATGAAAAATCAACTATCTAAATTCACTAAAAGTTTGCATTGGACTACTATTGCAAGTGAAAAAGCCTTGCTTGCTACCATTGGTATTGCTACCTGTATTGCTTCTGCTCAATACATCTATGAGATGTTTCTTGCAAGAGCTATTACGCTCCCAGATCTCTTTATGCTATTTATTTACGCAGAGATTATTGGAATGGTTGGAGCTTTTTATAGCACCAACAGAATTCCTGTTACCTTACCAATTATTATTGCGATTACGGCTTTATGCAGATTGATTATCATGCAAAGCAAGGAAATGGATGCATTCGTGGTGCTCGGTGAGGCCACAGCAATATTGGTACTATCAGCAGCTGCTTACGTCATGAGTATGAAAGATAGGGTGAGCCTAGAAAAACTCCAAATGCTGAGAGATCAAGAGAAAAATTAATCCCACACTCTCATGAGCCCCTCTTGGGATGTAGAAGCAATGAGCCTGCCAGATTTAGTATAAATTGAACCCCTGGAAAATCCTCTAGCATTATTTGAAACGGGGCTATCGATATGATAAAGCAGCCAATTATCAAAGTTAATTTTGGAATGGAACCATATGGCATGATCTAAACTCGCGCCCTGAAATTTGTTGGACATAAAATTCATTCCATGAGGATTCACCGCTGTTCCAAGCAGACCCATATCAGAAACATATAGCAGAAGCGCTTGATGAATCCGCTCATCGGCAGGCAGCTTTCCTGTTGGCTTCATCCAGGTATTTCTATAAGGAGGGGTTTTTTGTGGTTTTAAGAGATCTTGAGGCTCAACTTGCCGCATCTCAATCTCTCTTTCTCTTAGCCACATGGGCAAATATTCCTTAGCGATTTTACTTCTCATCTTACTCCTAACTTCCCACTCGCTTTCTAGACCTTCTGGCCCTGGAATATCAAGCATTTTAATCTGATGGCTAAGACCTTTTTCTCTTTTTTGAAATGAAATAGAGCTACTAAAAATTGCTTCTCCATTTTGAATGGCATTGACTCTTCTGGTGGTAAAACTTTTGCCATCTCTAATGCGATCAATCTCAAAAATGATATCTTGCTTAAAATCTCCTGGCCTTAAAAAATAAGAGTGAAAAGAATGTGCCATTCTTCCCTTTTCAACAGTTTGATAGCCAGCTACTAAACATTGAGCCATGATCTGTCCACCAAAAATTCTTTTAAATCCAACGCTTTCACCATTCCAGCTAAAAAGATCGCGATCAATTTT
>DEOR01000035.1:36908-42209 GCA_002358345.1 Proteobacteria bacterium UBA3413
CTGGAGAGAATTTAAAAATTTATCTTACATTGAATCAATTAAAACTAGAACTTTAGCTTCTCAAAAGTTAGCATAGAGCCTATTCAAAAATTATAAGTCGTGAAATGAAAGATTCTGAAAGAATAGCGTTGCCAAAAATACCTGATCAAAAAATTAATGTTAAAAAAATCTTTGGTATTGATTCCGAAATTACAGTACTTGGATTCAAAGAAAAAACTCAATGGGTTCCAGAGATTGATCCAACTTATGTATTTGATAAGAATACGACATTGTCAATTTTAGCGGGCTTTGAGCATGACCGAAGGGTCATGATCCAGGGATACCATGGCACTGGAAAATCAACTCACATAGAACAAGTTGCCGCGCGACTAAACTGGCCATGTGTACGCATTAATCTAGATAGCCATATCAGCAGAATTGACTTGCTTGGCAAAGATGCGATTGTGCTTGAGGATGGCAAGCAGATTACAGAGTTTAAGGAAGGTATTTTGCCTTGGTCCATCCAAAACCCTGTGGCAATTGTTTTTGATGAGTATGACGCGGGTCGACCCGATGTGATGTTTGTCATCCAGCGAATTTTAGAGGTAGATGGGAAGTTAACCTTGTTGGATCAAAATCAAGTGATCTCTCCGCATCCAAGTTTCAGGCTTTTTGCTACTACCAACACAGTGGGAATGGGAGATGTGACCGGCCTATATCATGGCACTCAGCAGATTAATCAAGGCCAGATGGACCGCTGGCACATATTATCCACTCTAAATTATCTTGATAAAACTCACGAATTCAGCGTTGTATCAGGAAAAGTGCCTGAGCTAAAAAACACCAAAGATAAGGCTTTGATCAAAAGCATGATTCAATTAGCTGACCTCACCAGGCAAGGATTTATCAATGAAGATATATCTACACTGATGTCGCCAAGAACAGTAATTACTTGGGCGCAAAACTACTTAATTTTTAATGATATTAAATATTCGTTTAGGTTAACGTTTCTCAACAAATGTGATGAATCTGAAAAGCCAATAGTGGCAGAATATTTTCAGCGCTGCTTTGGGGAAGATTTAAGCGAGAGTCACAATCCTGAAAGCTAAGTTATGAGTTGGATTAAGGATAGAGAAGAATTTAAACAAGCAGCTCTGTCTTCTGCTAGGGCAATTTCTAGACAGAAGGATCTCAGCAGCACCTCTCAAGCCTCTAGTCGACCACCTACCTCTGCTCAGATTGCTTTAAGCCATCCCCCTAGAGCATCAGCTCAAATAAATGCATGGAGGGGAGAGCTAGATTTTCAAACTTTTTGGCAAACATTTCATCAAGATACGGGTGAACTTAAAATGCCAAAACTGGCAAGGGATATCTTTGCTGAGTTGGAGCTATCAAGGGTAGAGATGCTTGGAGGTTCTACTTTTCCAGGAGCTCAATCTAATATTCAGCAATATCTAGAAACTGAAGCAAAAAAAAATATTGATAACAAGGCTCCTGCTCTAAATCCTTTGGCAGCAAACCTTTGGTTAAAAGAACTAAACGGGGAATTATTAGCTCAAAATAGTTCTGAGTTACTAAATGCATTTCTGGAAGCCTCTCCGCTCAATCTAAGCAGTATGGGGAAGAAACTCATTGAGGCTCAGGCATCTCAGAGTGACTTTCAAGCAATTGCATTGGAGCTTTTAAAAAATTTAGATCTCATGCATGAGGCTCCAACTCAAGGTGACGATGTGGCCCAGGAGAATGAAGAGGCAATGCAAGAGCATGAATCTGATATGGAAGACCTAGAGGATGAGGCTCCAGATGGTGCTGAATCTCAAACCATGGAATCTGAATCTGAGGGTCAAATAGATGAGGAAAATGGAGAGCTAGAGGAAGCGCAGGTACCTATAGACTCTACCTCTATTGACGAGGAAATAGATCTCTCGAGAAACTATGATGCAGAGTTAGACCAAACTATTTATGAAGATTACCAGGTTTTTACCTCTCAGTTTGATGAGGTGGTTCAGGCCATTGATTTGGCAACGCCTGAGGAAACTTTAAGGCTGAGACAACAGTTAGATCAGTTAATTGCTCCTCATAAAACTACTATCGGAAAATTAGCTAATAGGCTGCAAAGATTATTGCAAGCGCAACAAAATAGAAGCTGGCAGTACAATCTAGAGGAGGGTCTCTTAGACACTTCGCAACTACATAGGATTGTCTCTCGTCCTGGAAATCCTCTCAGCTTTAAACAAGAGAGTGAAAGCAAGTTTAAAGATACCGTTGTTTCTTTGCTCATTGATAGCTCTGGCTCTATGCGAGGACGGTCTATGACTCTTGCGGCCATTTGCGGAGATATTATTGGCAGTACTCTAGAGCGGTGTTACGTCAAAACAGAGCTACTTGGCTTTACAACTAAGCACTGGAAAGGCGGCGACTCGAGAAAGGCATGGGTCAATCAAGGCAGTCCTCCTGGGCCTGGCAGATTAAATGATTTGCGTCACATCATCTTTAAATCTGCTGATGATAATTTTAGGCGAGCCAGAAAAAGTTTTGGGATTATGCTTAGAGAAGGTTTGCTGAAAGAAAATGTTGATGGCGAAGCTTTGGCATGGGCTCATCAAAGATTAAGCAAGCGCACGGAGGAAAGAAAAATATTAATTGTTATCTCTGATGGTGCGCCTGTGGATGACAGCACCCTATCCACTAATCATAGTAATTTTCTAGATAACCATTTGCGCCAAATTATTCATAGCATTGAAATCCAAAGCAATGTTGAGCTTCTAGCCATTGGCATTGGTCATGACGTGACCAAGTACTATGCGAAATCCATCACCATTAATAGGGCAGAGGAATTAGCTGAAGCACTTCTAGAGAAGCTCGCAGATCTTTTCAGCGACTAAAATTAGGTGTATCATTGAACTGATAATGTTTACAGTGTAAACATTAGTAAGATTTATATACGAAAGGAGAGATAAATGAAAATTACTCAAACAGATGGTCCTCCAGAGGATATTTTATATTTTGATAACGAGTTAAATCTAACTGCAAAGCATGCTGAGGATATTGTTGAAATTTTTCAAACGCCTTTAACCGGTGCTTATAACTGGGATTATACGGTTGCAGATAACAGAATTAAAAAACTCTATGAGCTTGGAAAAGAGCTAAATTGGAATGGCTCAATTGACCTCAATTGGGACTACACACATCCAGCCGATGAGAAAATTATTGAAGCAGATGAGGATTTACCTCATGAGACGCTTGCTGCATACGAGGCACTGACAGAGGAAGAAAAGATTGAGTTTGACCGTCATGACCTTGCAGAATTGCTCAGTCAGTTTTTACATGGAGAGCAAGGAGCCTTGTTGGTTGCTTCGCAATTAACCTCATGTGCCCCAACTTATAATGCAAAACTCTATGCCGCTTCTCAGACATTTGATGAAGCAAGGCACGTTGAAGTATTCAATAGGTATCTTCAAGAAAAAGTTGGCATGCACTATCCAATCAACCCAAATCTCAAAGCGCTGCTAGATAAAATCCTGACCGATCCGCGCTGGGACCTAAAATTTATAGGCATGCAAATTGTGATTGAAGGCCTTGCATTAGCAGCGTTTCAGATGTTGAAGGGGCTTTCAAAAGATCCTTTGTTAACTCAGCTGCTCCATTATGTGATTAGGGACGAGGCTAGACACGTTACTTTTGGTATAAATTACCTTGAAGACTTTCTTAAAACTTTAAGCCCTGAAGAAATAGAAGATAGAGCAGAATTTGCCTATGAGGCATGCGTGATCTCTAGGGAACGGCTAATTAATACCAGGGCAATGCAAAAGTATCTAAAATTAAGTGAAGACGAAGCTAGAGAGTTTGCCCTGGCAACCTCAGCAAATGCAACGTTTAGAAATTTTCTATTTTCAAGGATTATGCCGAACCTCTCTAGGATTGGTTTGCTGACCGATAAAATAAGGCCCAAGTTTGAGGCATTAGGATTATTAGAGTATGAAGATGCGCCGGATGATTTTGAATGTGACTGGAATGAACTAGAGAAACCTTTAGAGCGGTTTGGTGAAATTTCACAAGCTAGTTAAGCAGGCCTTTTTACTGCCGCTCTTATTGAGTGCCCCTCTGTATGCAGCCGTTCATATTATTGAGCCTTCGTTAAATGCTTATGAAGAAATTCAAGAAGCTCTAATACTTGCAGAGCCTGGTGATGTTATTCGATTGACTGCTGGCATCTTTGAACTCGAAGACTCTTTGTCCTTGGATATCGATTCTGTTCGAATAGAAGGCGAAGGGATGAATCAAACTATTCTTAGTTTTAAAAATCAGCAATCTGGCGCTCAAGGCTTAAGTGTGACATCTGATAACGTCACGCTACAAGATTTTGCTGTGCAAGACGCCAAAGGGGATGCAATTAAAGTAAAAGGCGTCACCAATATTAAGTTTTTAAGAGTGAAGACCGAATGGACCAATGGGCCCAGCTCATCCAATGGAGCCTATGGGCTGTATCCAGTTGAGTCTCAGAATGTATTAATCGATGGCTGCGTAGCTATTGGCGCTTCAGATGCTGGAATTTATGTTGGTCAATCGCAAAATATTATCGTTAGAAATAGTCGTGCCGAATTCAATGTGGCTGGGATTGAAATTGAAAATTCTTACTACGCTGATGTGCATAACAACATCGCAACAAACAATACTGGTGGTATCTTGATCTTTGATCTGCCCAGTCTTCCTCAACAACGCGGGCATCATGTAAGGGTCTTTAATAATCAGTCAGTAGGTAATAATACTGATAATTTTGCCCCTGAAGGCAATATTGTTGGCGAGGTACCAAGAGGAACCGGGATTATTATCATGGCCAATTCAGATGTAGAGATTTTTGATAACACCATTGGTGAAAATGATACTGTAAATATTGCTGTGGTGACTTATGGCAGTGAGACCGATGATGATCAATACTACCCTCATCCAAAATCGATCCAAATTCATGGCAATGAGTTTGGGTCAACAGGCCATAACCCTGATACAAGCAAAGGTGACTTAGCTCAGATGCTCTATGATCTATCGGGTGGCAATATGCCAGATATTTTTTGGGATGGCTTGCTGCCGGTATCTCAGTTAGTTTTTGGCCAGCCTGAAAATGAAAAAATGATTGTCAGTAATAATGGAGATGCTACCTTGTTAGCCCTAGATCCAATTAAATACCTCTTGCCTTTTTTTGATCCTGCTATTTTAGACATCAACTTATTTGAAGGTGAGATTCAACCTCTCTCTCCAGTAGTATTTGATGAAAATTTTTAGCAAGCCTCTACTTTTATTTTTTGCAGCAGTTCTTTATTTCGT
>DEOR01000035.1:42434-46612 GCA_002358345.1 Proteobacteria bacterium UBA3413
GTCTCCACAGTTCACCCCTACTCACTTGCTAATCCATTGTTTTCTGATTACACCGATAAATTACGCTTTGTGTATGTGCCTAAAGATCAAAAGCTTACATATCATCAAGATAAAGTTTTTCAATTTCCTGTGGGCTCTACATTAATCAAAACTTTTGTCTATCTCAATACACATGGAGACATGGAAGCTCAACTTTTAGAAACAAGGCTACTGATCAATACCTCTGCTGGATGGAAAGCCATAAGCTATGTATGGAATGAAAATCAAACAGATGCGAAGCACTCCGTCGCAGGTGCAACTATTCCCACTACTTTTATTAATGAACTGGGCGCAAGTGTTGAAGTGCGTTATAGAGCACCTAATCAAAATCAATGCAAAGAATGTCACCAGGTGAATAAGGTCATGACTCCCATAGGTCCTAAAGCTAGAAACATGGACATAAATATACAATACTCAAATGGCGACATGAACCAACTATTTTATTGGGCTGCACAAGGCTGGATTGAGAGTAATTTGGCTATTAATTCAATGCAAAGCTATGCAAATGAAAGTATGGACATAGACGAAAGAGCAAGGGCTTACCTTGATATTAATTGTGGACATTGTCATATTCCAGGAGGTTCTGCTGATACCACAGGGCTCTATTTAAATCTCACAGAAGACACGAAAGAACACATAGGCATCTTTAAAAAACCAGTTGCAGCGGGAAGAGCAAGCGGAAATCTAAAATACTCAATCGTTCCCGGGGAGCCAAATGAATCTATTTTATTGTATAGAATGAAATCACTTGACCCTGGAATTATGATGCCAGAATCAGGCAGAGCCCTTGCAGATAAAAAAGGTGTCAGTCTTATCTCTGATTGGATTGATCAGTTATAGTCTTTAAATTTGTCTATCTGACCCTATCTAATTCATAATAGCTTTTTATAGGAGATTATTGATGTCAAAACATTCAGCATTAAATAGATTTGGAAGATCTGCAAATCCAGCTTTTACCAGAGGGTTTGAAAATTATTCAGAAACGTTGCCGGTAAGCGAAAGAATGACGCTTGATGGAGCTGTGAATAAAACAGGGATTTTATTAGCTCTATGCTTTTCGGGAGCCGCCATTGGTTGGAATATTCCAGCGCTCATGTTTCCTGCAATGATTGTAGGGTTGATTCTTGCGCTGGTTACGATTTTTAGAAGCAAAGAAAAAGCTGGGTCAACTGCTCCTTTATATGCATTGTCGCAAGGGATTTTTCTTGGCGGTGTAACCCTAGTGTATGAAAATATGTTTGATGGCATTGCAATTCAAGCCATAGGGCTCACTTTTGGCATTCTTGCCTCACTGCTAGTTTGTTATAAAAGTGGATTAATCAAACCAACAGAAAATTTTAAATTAATGGTTGCGGCTGGAGTTGGAGGTATCTTTGTACTCTATATGGTTAGCTTTGTTATGAGCTTCTTTGGCTCAGGCATTAGTCTATTATCACCAACAAACGGTTCATTAATGAGCATTGGTTTATCTCTTGGAATTGTTTGTGTTGCATCTTGTTGTCTGGTTCTTGATTTTGATTTTATAGAAGAAGGTGCTGAGCAAGGCCTACCAAAATATATGGAATGGTACGGAGCTTTTTCTTTAATGGTGACGCTCATTTGGCTGTATTTAGAAATTTTGAGGCTGCTATCAAAAATAAGAAGTAGGTAGTCCAGGAATGATAAATACGATTTTCTTTAGCCTATTAGCAATTTTCTCTTTATTCGTATTTATGAATCTTGGGAAGATTAAAGCCTCAAAAAAACAGACAGACAGAGATAATCGGATTAATAGATTTGGGTCTAGAAGAGGTCCTGGCAATCAAAGAAAAACTAACTCGACCATTGTTGAGGGAGAAGCCGAGGTGATAAATGATAAGGATGAAAAATAAATTTTTTCTTCTTTTTGTCTTGGTAGGTTTTGTAAACATAGCTACCTCTGCGATTGATCAATCCAAAGGGTCTTTTGAAGATAAATTCAGGCAGCTAGATGAAACCTTTCCTTCACCTAATCTCGCTAGACCAGCCACTGGTGAGCCTGGTCCAACTTATTGGCAGCAAAGAGCTGATTACAAGATAAAAGTTGAGCTAGATGAAGAGAAACGAAGCGTTCGAGGTTCAGAAACTATAACTTACACCAATAACTCGCCCTTAACTTTAAAATATATTTGGTTACAGCTTGACCAAAATATCTTCAAAAAAGAATCTATTAATAACTTAACTCGCCCGTGGAGTGGCGGAGAGTCACAAGTTGATTTTTCAACACTTAGAAGACAGAATTTTATGGATAAATTTGATGGTGGATTCCAAGAGCTATCAATAAAAATTGATAACAAGGTAGCCAGGACTAACCTTGTTGGCACCCATGTTCGCATTAACCTAGAGCAAGCTCTAGAGCCTGGCGAATCAACTAAACTAAATATTGACTGGGCATATGCTTTGGTTGAAGAAAATGCAGTGCGAGCAAGAAATGGTTATGAATCCTTTGAAGATGGAAATGATATTTTTCTTTTAGCTCAGTGGTATCCAAGAGTTACTGTGTTTAGTGACTATGAAGGCTGGCATAACAAAGAATTCATCGGCAATGGAGAGTTCACATTGGAATTTGGTGATTTTGAAGTAGAGATATCTGTTCCCTCAGATCATGTAGTTTCTGCAACAGGAGTTTTATTGAATGCGGATGCTGTATTAAGTCCGACGCAAAAAAAACGAATGAAGCAAGCTAGACAATCTGAAAAGCCGATCTTTATCATCACGCCAGAAGAAGCGCATGACAATGAACTAGATAAAAGCACTGATTATAAAACTTGGTCTTTTAAAGCTGAAAATGTAAGAGATTTTGCGTGGGCAAGCTCAAGAAAATTTATTTGGGATGCGGCGGGCTACAAGCAAGCCTCAAAAGAAAACCCCTTAGTTATGGCTATGTCTTTTTATCCCAAAGAAGGTGAGCCCTTGTGGTCTAAATACTCAACAGAAGCTGTGATGCACACTATGAAAGTATACTCAAAGTATTCTTTTAATTATCCATACCCAACAGCCCAAAGTGTTAATGGCCCTGTGGGTGGAATGGAATACCCCATGATTACTTTTAATGGCCCCAGAACTGAGCTTGAGGATGATGGAACTAGAACATATTCAAGAAGTGAGAAAGAATTTTTAATTGGGGTCGTTATTCACGAAGTTGGCCATATTTACTTCCCCATGATTGTGAATTCTGATGAAAGGCAGTGGACCTGGATGGATGAAGGCCTTAATACCTTCCTGCAATACCTCGCCGAACAAGAATGGGATATTAACTATCGGTCTGATAGGGGAGAGCCTAGATGGCTTACTGATTTTATGTCTAGCAGTAATCAAGTTCCGATCATGACTAACTCAGAGTCGCTCCTGCAGTTTGGTAACAATGCCTACGCCAAGCCAGCTACCGCTCTTGTTGTTCTAAGAGAAACAATCTTAGGTAGAGAGCTGTTTGATCAAGCGTTCAGAGAATATTCAACACGCTGGAAATTTAAACGCCCCACTCCTTATGATTTCTTTAGAACCATGGAAGAATCTTCTGGTGTTGACTTAGACTGGTTTTGGAGGGGTTGGTTTTACAGCACAGATCATGTTGACATCGCCTTGAATAATATTCATATCGCATCCTTGGACACATTAGATCCACAAGTCAATTTAGCAAAAGATAGGATTGACTTTAAAAATGAGCCATTGATATTGCATGATGAAAGAAATGAGGCCGCCAAAATTGACACAAGAGTTACGCTGAGACCAGAGCTTCTTGATATTTATGATGAATATGATGAATTCACACCATCTGATAGAGAGATGAAAGATTCTCAAGAAATACTAGACGATCTTTATGATAAAAATAATAGTGATCCTGAGTGGAAGAAAAAAGCTCTCGTAGAAGCTATCGAAAAAGATGAGGGCTACTATATTTTTGAGTTTTCTAATAAAGGTGGTCTTGTTATGCCCATCCCACTAGAGCTTACCTACGAAGATGGCACGAAAGAATTGATTAGAATTCCAGTGGAAGTATGGAGAAAAAACTCCCATCACACTAAATGGTTGAAACGATCTAAGCTTAAAATAACGCAAGCGATAGTTGACCCATATTGGGAAATTGGGGATACAGACATTGAAAATAATTATTATCCTAC
>DEOR01000021.1 GCA_002358345.1 Proteobacteria bacterium UBA3413
CGTTTAGGGCATGATTCCAAAGAGGCTGCTTTTAAAAGCGTTCATCATCTATGGATACCATTGGCAGCTGCAACGGCAACAACTGCCTTAGCATTTTTTCCTATTGCCGTCGGCAGTGGTCCCAGCTCTGAATTTGTTGGCGGAATGGCTAAGACCGTTATTTTATCAATTACATCATCACTCTTTCTGGCTATATTTGTTGTCCCTATTCTTCTTTATTACATGGAGAATATTAAATTTTTTGATAAGGAGAAATATTCTGGAACCGGGTATTCTAATGAAAAGCTCGCAAAGAGATACAAGGAATTATTAACCTGGTCCTATGCTGTTCCAAGAAGAGCTATCATGATTGCCCTGGCTTTACCCTTAGTGGGATTTCTAATGTTTCCCTTTTTAAAAGCTGATTTTTTCCCTGAGTTAGATAGAAATATGTTCAAAGTATTCATTGAGCTTCCCCAAAACTCTAACGTGAGAACAACAGAAAAAAGGGTTAAACAAATCAGGGAGTCCATCGCTCAATCAGAAGTGGCTGAAGATGATTTCTGGTTTATTGGCAGAAGATTACCAAGAATTTTATACAACGTGATAGGTGGTGATTCTGAGCTAGGAAGTAATAATTTAGCACAAGGGGTTTATTTCGCCACCACCTACAAAGAGATGATGGCCTCCTTACCAGCTCTTGCAAGACGGCTAAACGCAGAGAATCCAGATTTAAAAATTATTGTAGATAAGTTTAGCTCTGGACCACCAGTTGATGCTGCAGTTGAATTAAGTATTGACGGACCAGATATGGCAATTCTTAAAATTCTTGGAAAAAAACTTGAATTAATCTTAAGGCAGGCACCAGATGTATTTTTAACTAAGAGCGAGCTGTCTTTGAGCTCAAAGAGCCTCGAGTTTAATTTTGATGAATCTGCCCTTATGCTGAACTCTGTTCCAGGTGAATATTTTTCTAATGAGCTAGCTATAGCAAGTCAGGGCCTAGAGATAGGAACAATGCTTGATGGAAATAAAGAGTTGCCAATAAAAATTAGAGGCATGTCTGATAATTTTATTGAGTCCACGCAATTCCTGTCCATGCCTTCTAAGGATGGTTTTGATTACCCCTCAAGTTATGGGGCGTTTGAGGTTACCAATCAGGCAAACTTTATCTCAAGAGATGCTGGCAAGAGACAAAACGCTGTGCAAGCTTGGATTTGGCCTGGGCTCTTACCATCAGATACTGAGAATTTTATCGCAGAGAAAATTGAAAAATTTAAAGCAGAATTGCCGCCCGGCTATCTCCTAAAGGTTGGAGGAGAGGCTGAAGCAAGAGGCAAGTCACAGTCAAATATTTTCTCTTCGGCAATTCTATTCTTTGTTCTCATTATTATTGCATTAGTTGGAGCCCTTAATTCTTTCAAGCAGGCAGGGTTGATTTTAAGCGTTGCTATATGGTGCACCGGCTTAGCATTCATGGGTTTAACAATTGGGCAAGCAAATTTTGGTTTTATTGGATTGGTTGGAGCCATTGGTCTGATAGGTTTATCAATCAACGATTCCATTGTTGTTCTCTCTCATATCAAAGAATCAAATGCTAACTCCCCAATTAATAAAGAGGATTTAGTGGATGTCGTGATGCGCTCCACACGCCACGTTATCACCACATCCGCCACAACCATTGGCGGGTTTTTGCCACTTCTCTTGTCGAGCGTATTTTTTCAACCTTTAGCCTGGGCTATGGCGGGTGGAATTATAGGCTCAGCAATTATTGCATTATTTTATATTCCTGCTTGCTACGCTATCTCAAAAAAATTATAAAATAGACTTTTGAAGAGGAGAATCAAATGAAATTATTTATGGTGCATGTTGGGTTTTATGATGAGGAGATGGGCGAGGGCCTTTATGAGTCTCATATTAATTTTTTTATTGCAGCAAGCAATGCCAAATCTGCAAAGAAGAAGGCTTTTAATATGGAACAATTCAAAGAAAAAAAAATGCACATAGATGGCATTAAGGAGATTTTAGATGTTGAGGGTTACAGAGTTGTCTTAGAAAAAACCTCTCATACAAATAAATCCAAGGTATATTCTTACAATGAATCAAAAAAATTATAGTGAATTGAACTCGCTAGGATTGGAGGATTGATGAGAAGAATTGTTACAGGTCACAACGAAGCAGGCAAATCCATAGTGACAATAGATGGTCCGCCAGCTTGCTCCATTGGCGAAGATGTAGGTGGCTTATTTGAGCTCTGGAATACTGATGGTGATACTATTAATACAACAGATAAAATTGATAGGGCTGATTCAGAAATTATTTTGTCACCCCCGGCCGGTGGAACCAAATTTCGATATTTTCAAATTAATCCAACTCCAGCAGGCATCCCCTTAGAGCTTTTGCAAGCTGCTACAGCTGCAGCTTTTGAGCAAGTAGGTGCTGGTCATCATAGAGTGGACACTGCCAAGCACCCAGCGATGCATAAGACACACACTATTGATTATATTATTTTACTGAAAGGGGATGTAACACTTCTGCTGGATGAGGATGAGGTCAGGATCAAGCCACATGATGTGGTTGTTCAGAGAGGCACAAATCATGCCTGGATTAATAATGGGGATGAGCCTGCTTTATTGATCGCAGTCTTAATTGATAGTAATTTAAGTTGAATCTCACGAATCCTCATGATTAATGGCCATTGCGACCCTCGTTTCTTAGAGATCAAGGAAATCTTTGCTCAAGCAATTCAAAGTAAGTACGAGGTTGGAGCTGCACTTGCCATTGAGCACAAGGGCGAGCTAGTTGTGAATTTATGGGGCGGCTATAAAGATGCCGCCAGAACTTCTTCATGGGAAGAGGATACCCTGGTAAATGTTTGGTCTGTAACCAAGGGGGTTACTGCAACTTGCATTGCCAAATTAATTAATGATGGTCTGCTCGATCCCAGTGAGAAAGTTTCTAAGTACTGGCCAGAATATGGCTGCAATGGAAAGGAGCATACAAAAGTCAGCGATATTTTATGCCATAGAGCAGGAATGTTTGGATTTCAGAATGGTATTCCAGAGGCCTCATGGCAGGATTGGGAAAAATTTACTATTCCACTGGAGCTTCAAGCTCCGTATAGAGAGCCGGGTTCATCACAGGGCTATCACGCTTTAACATTTGGTTGGTTGGCAGGAGAGTTGGTTAGGAGGGTGGACGGCCGAACAGTGGGCAGGTTCTTTAAAGATGAAATAGCCATACCTCTGGGTATTGATTTTCATATCGGCCTAGAAGAGTCTAATTTTGCAAGGTGTGCAGATATGCTGATGCTGGAGATGGACACAGATAACATAAAGCTTCCTGGAAATGCCATACGCTATTTACCAGATTTCTTATTACCGCGAAAATTAAAAAATTTTAAATCTGCTCTTACTGGAGGTAATTTTCTTATCGCTTTTCAAGGCAGGCCAGGCGATGGAATTACTTACCCCAATAGCTTTGACTGGAGAAAGGCGGAGGTGCCCTCTGCAAATGGTCATGGATCAGCTAAAGCTCTAGCCAAACTATATGGCATTTTAAGCAATGGTTGCTCAAGAGATGGAATCTCAATCATGCGCCCAGAAATACTTGATCAATCAATCGCCCCTTATTCATCAGGCCCAGACACTGTGTTATTTGGCTCAGATATTCAATTTGGTTTAGGCTTTGAGTTGGCTCACAGTATTGCCTCTATGTCTTCTTTATCACCAACATTTATGAATAAAATGTTTGGCCATGCCGGAGTCGGCGGAGCTGTAGCTTTCGGTGATCCAGACTTGGGCGTGGGCTATGCATTCACATGCAATAAACAACACCAAACTAAAAATCTTTATAAGACCAACAACCAATTAGTCGATAAGTTGTATTCTATTATGCAGATTAGCTGAGCACTGGTGACGGAGCATTTCTAGAAAAGAAATTTCTATTTTTTGCAGGCTCTTCATTTTGCAATACATCCTTGTTAGCATCTATGACAGCATCGATATCATCCATAAGCTCAAAATATCCTAGCTCTTTATAGCAGTCTCTTACTACCCTTAATGCCCTCATGGTTTCCGAGGTATTTGGGATATTTTCAATCACATATTTTGCTCTCCTCAGCGCAGCAACGTATGCTTTTCTTTTCATGTAGTAGTCGGCTGCAACAAGCTCGTTTTTTGCAATGAGACTTCTGAGATAAATAAGTCTTTGGGAAGCGTAAGGAGCATATTGGCTTGTAGGGAAACGAGTCAAGAACTCTGATAGCTCACTAAATGATTGCTTGGCTCCAGAAATATCTCTGTTAGAGAGATCAGATTTAAAAACTCTTGCAAAGAGCCCCTTGTCTCTAGTATAGCTAGCGATGCCTCTCATAAAGTAGGCATAGTCGATGTTTGGGTGTCGAGAGTTCAATCGAATAAATTTTTCAGCTGCCTCGTGTGATGCTTCATCTTCTCCATTCATAAAATATGCATAAATTAACTCAGATTGCGCTTGCTCCGCATAACGCCCAAAGGGGTATCTTACTTCAATTGCTTCCAGTGACTCTATTGCAGAAAAAAAGTTATTTGCCTTCATGCGCCTTTGAGCAAGATCATAGTAAACCTTTTCAGGCTTCTCAATTTCCGGCCCATCAGAATTGCAGCTAGTTAAAAATAAGAGTGGCAGCACTAAAGTGCAAACCACAGAGGCCTTAAGATTTTTTTTCATTATTTTCATCCATGGTATTTTACATTTATTAACAGATTTAGGTTAATTACAGTACATTAGACGAAAAGAACCCAAGAAAGTTTCCAATGACTCAGTTAATTCAGACAATCAGTATAGATTTTCATAATTCCAGACTAGATCAGGCAGCAACCTCTTTATTCGCAGACTACTCGCGCAGCCAAATTCAAAGATGGATAGAATCAGGAAATTTGCTCGTTAATGGCGAGGTCTTGAGGGCAAAAGATAAAATACAGGAAGGGGATGAGTTAATTTTGGAGCCCCTCTTGGAAAATCGAGTCTCATGGGAGGCTGAGGATATTGCTCTTACTGTGCATCATGAGGAAGAGAATTTTCTTGTTATTAACAAGCCGCCCGGCCTAGTAATGCATCCAGGTGCAGGCTGTAACAATGGCACTCTTGCTAATGCGTTGGCTTTTCATTACCCACAATTAACAAAGCTCCCTAGATGCGGAATCGTTCATCGCTTGGATAAGGATACTTCGGGCCTGCTTGTGATCGCAAAAACTGAAAAATTTAGAAGTTTCTTTGTAGATAAATTACAAAATAGGGAAGTGTTTAAGCAATATGAAGCGCTGGTTGTTGGTCAAGTCATAGGAAGCTTTTCTATTGATCTTGCCATCGAGCGAGACCCGCGCAATAGGATCAAAATGCGAACTACAGACTTTGGCAGGGATGCCTTGTCCCATGTTTCATTGATTAAATTTTATAATGGCTACTCGCATATTGCGGTTGAGATAGAAACTGGCCGAACCCATCAAATCCGAGTGCACCTGAGCCACCATAGATTGCCAATAATCGGGGATAGAGTTTATAACCCGCGAAATTTAATTGCAAAAGACACCAATAAGGAGGTTATGCCTTTGATTCAGCACTTTCCTCGTCAAGCCTTGCATGCATCTATCATTGGCTTTCAATCAATTGATACTGGGGAGCAAGTACGATTTGAATGCCCTCATCCTGAAGACATGAAGTCCCTGATTAGCTCCTTAGCCACACTTTAAATACCCTGAAAACTCTATGAATACCTTGTTTTTCATTGTAATTGATGTATAAAACTCATTAGTTTTCAGTAAAAATATTCAACCCATGAAACTGTCTGGTGGAGATCTCCTAATGCGCGCCCTCAAAGATGAGGGTGTGAAATTGATTTTTGGTTACCCAGGGGGCGCCGCACTGCATATTTATGATGCAATTTTTAGACAAAAAGCCCTTCAGCATATTTTAGTTCGCCACGAGCAAGGAGCTACGCATGCAGCTGATGGCTACTCGCGCGCTACTGGCAAGCCTGGTGTTGCGCTTGTAACTTCTGGTCCCGGAGCTACAAATGCTATTACTGGCTTAGCAACCGCTTACATGGATTCAATTCCCTTAATAGTTATTTCTGGTCAAGTGCAGAGCCATCTTATTGGCACGGATTCATTCCAAGAAACAGATATGATTGGTATTTCTAGACCAATAGTTAAGCATAGCTTTATGGTTCAGGATGCTGAGGATATCCCACGAATTATTCAAGAGGCATTTTATATAGCAACATCGGGAAGACCTGGTCCTGTAGTGATTGATATTCCAAAGGATAAAACGGATCCCTCTAAGTTATATCAATACAAGCGGATGAAGCAAGTTACCCTTCGCTCATACAAACCAAAAGTTGTGCCGCACCCTGGTCAGATCAAAAAAGCATCTAAAAACCTTTTATCAGCTGAGCGGCCAGTAATTTATGCTGGAGGTGGAGTGATTCTTGGTGATGCGCATAAAGAGCTCATTGCCTTAAATAAAATTTTAAAGGCGCCGGTGACTAATACTTTAATGGGCCTGGGCGCTTATCCAGCAGCTGATAAGTATTTTATGGGCATGCTTGGGATGCATGGAACCTATCAAGCAAATATGGCCATGCATAATGCAGATGTAATTTTAGCCATTGGGGCTAGGTTTGATGATCGGATTACTAACACCCCATCCCTGTTTGCACCGAAAGCACACATCATTCATATTGATGTGGATCCAGCCTCCATCTCAAAAATTATTAATGCCGATATTCCAATTGTTGGTCAAGTCAAAGAGTCCTTGGCTGCACTCATAAAAGAAATTAAACGTTCGAAGTTAAAAATTGATTCAGATGCTTTGGATTCATGGAATGCACAAATTGCTTCATGGAGGAAAACACATGGATTAAATCATGATCTGTATCTGCAAAAAACAAAATCTAAAATGATTATTCCTCAGGTTGTTGTTCAGGAGCTTTATCACGCTACCAAAGGCAATGCTTATGTCACTTCTGATGTTGGGCAACACCAAATGTTCGTTGCTCAGTATTATCACTTTAATAAACCTCGACGATGGATTAACTCAGGAGGGCTAGGCACCATGGGCTTTGGGTTGCCTGCTGCCATGGGTGTGAAGCTTGCATACCCAAAACAAGAAGTAGTTTGCGTAACTGGTGAAGGCAGCATTCAAATGTGTATTCAGGAACTTTCGACCTGCCTGCAATATAACCTCCCCATTAAAATTATTAATATAAATAACGAAGCATTAGGCATGGTGAGGCAATGGCAAGATATGAATTATGGCGGAAGGTATTCCGCAAGCACTTATGCTGATTCGCTTCCTGATTTTGTAAAGCTAGCCGAATCTTATGGGCATGTTGGCATGAAAGTAACCAAGCAATCTGAATTGAGACAAACCCTTGATAAGGCATTTGCTATGACTGATAGACTGGTTTTTATTGACATATATGTAGATCCCGATGAGCACGTGTACCCGATGCTTGTAGCGCCTAATGGCAGTCTCCAAGATATGTGGATTACTAAGAATAAAAAAGCATGAAAAGAATCATATCAATGTTAATTGAAAATAAGCCTGGGGCACTTGCACGAGTGGTAGGCTTATTTCACCAGCGAGGATACAACATTGAGAGCCTAAATGTGGGGCCAGTCTTTGATGGTACTTATTCTAGAATGACAGTCACTACTAGAGGCTCAGAGAATGAGGTAGAGCAGATCACCAAACAGATTAATAAAATTATTGATGTTATCAAGGTCGCAGATTTTACCGAAGGAGAGCATCATGAATATGAGTTCATTTTGATTAAATTTAATAAATTAAAGCTCACCATCAAGATTCAGAAAATACTGAAACCCTTGGGCGGTAAAGTGCTAGAAAAAAATACTAAAGTTATCGTCATGTCTGCTTCAGGCTCCTCCTCAGATGTTGAGGCAGCAATTAAAGCAATTGGCAAAGCTAATTTATTAGAGGTCGTAAGATCAGGAAGCCTTGGCTTGCATGAGGGCGAAAAGGTTTTAACAATATAGGAGAAAAGGATTGAAAATTTTTTATGACGAGGATGCAAATCTTGAAATTATTCAGAGTCTGAAGGTAACTATTATTGGGTATGGCTCTCAAGGACACGCGCATGCTAATAATTTAAAAGATTCTGGCGTTGACGTAACGGTAGGGCTAAGAGAGGACTCTTCTTCTTGGAAAAAAGCAGAGGAAGCGGGTCTAAAGGTTGCACCTGTAACAGAGGCTGTTAACGGGGCAGACTTGGTCATGATTCTTGCACCCGATGAATTTCAACAAGCAATTTTTGAATCCCAGATTCAGCCAAATCTAAAACCCAACGCAGTCTTAGCATTTGCCCATGGGTTTAACGTGCATTTTCAAAAAATAGTTCCAAGCGCAGATACTTCTGTAATTATGATAGCCCCTAAAGGTCCTGGGCATACAGTTAGAAGTACCTATGTAAATGGCGGAGGAGTTCCATCTTTAATTGCTATTTTTAATGATGGAGCAAGCTCTTTTGAGCATACAGCAAAAGATATTGCCCTTTCATACGCCAAGGCAAATGGTGGCACGAGAGCAGGAGTTTTAGAAACTACATTCAAAGAAGAGACTGAGACAGATTTATTTGGTGAGCAGGCTGTTCTTTGTGGCGGAATGACAGAACTTATTAAGGCTGGATATGAAACGCTTGTAGAGGCTGGCTATAGCCCTGAGATGGCATACTTTGAATGTCTACACGAAACAAAGCTCATTGTTGATTTAATCCACGAAGGAGGAATTGCTAATATGCATTACTCCATTTCAAATACTGCTGAATTTGGGGACTATGTAAGTGGGCCAAAAGTTATTACTGCTGATACCAAAGTCGCGATGAAGGGAATTTTATCTCGCATTCAATCAGGGGAATTTGCAGATAATTTCTTAAATGATTGTCGTCAGAGCAATGATGGATCAGGTGGACCAATCATGAAAGAAAGCCGTAAGAATACAGCTTTACACTCCATTGAGAAGGTTGGATCCGAGCTCCGCTCCAAGATGAAATTTCTTAACTCTGAAAGACTTGTAAATAAAGATAAAAATTAGTTACAAAATCGTTGATATTTAGATTTAAGGGTATACAATTCTTCGTTCCGGCCTAGAGCCGGCAAGTTCTTTTAACATATTTGGTTACTCGTGTGGGTGTTCGAAATACGAGATTTAAATATTTTTCGTTACTTTTAATATTTTATAAAAGTAACATAACATGATTATAATTGAAGAGTTTGATCATGGCTCAGATTGAACGCTGGCGGTAGGCTTAACACATGCAAGTCGTGCGAGAAAGTATCTTCGGATATGATTAGAGCGGCGGACGGGTGAGTAACGCGTAGGAATCTACCTAGTAGAAGGGGATAGCCCGAGGAAACTCGGATTAATACCGTATACCTCCTTCGGGAGAAAGAAGGCCTCTCTTTGAAGCTTTCGCTACTAGATGAGCCTGCGTAAGATTAGCTTGTTGGTGAGGTAAAGGCTCACCAAGGCGACGATCTTTAGCGGGTCTGAGAGGACGATCCGCCACATTGGGACTGAGACACGGCCCAGACTCCTACGGGAGGCAGCAGTGGGGAATATTGGACAATGGGCGCAAGCCTGATCCAGCCATACCGCGTGTGTGAAGAAGGCCTTAGGGTTGTAAAGCACTTTAAGTTGGGAAGAAAGGTTATTGGCTAATACCCAATAACTGTGACATTACCATCAGAATAAGGACCGGCTAATTCCGTGCCAGCAGCCGCGGTAATACGGAAGGTCCAAGCGTTAATCGGAATTACTGGGCGTAAAGCGCGCGTAGGTGGTTTATTAAGTTGGATGTGAAATCCCCGGGCTCAACCTGGGAACTGCATTCAAAACTGGTTCACTAGAGTACGATAGAGGGAGGTAGAATTCACAGTGTAGCGGTGGAATGCGTAGATATTGTGAAGAATACCAATGGCGAAGGCAGCCTCCTGGATCTGTACTGACACTGAGGTGCGAAAGCGTGGGTAGCGAACAGGATTAGATACCCTGGTAGTCCACGCCGTAAACGATGTCAACTAGCTGTTGGAAAGCACTGCTTTTCAGTGGCGCAGCTAACGTAGTAAGTTGACCGCCTGGGGAGTACGGCCGCAAGGTTAAAACTCAAATGAATTGACGGGGACCCGCACAAGCGGTGGAGCATGTGGTTTAATTCGATGCAACGCGAAAAACCTTACCTATGCTTGACATACTTGGAATACTTTGTAATGAAGTAGTGCCTTCGGGAGCCAAGATACAGGTGCTGCATGGCTGTCGTCAGCTCGTGTCGTGAGATGTTCCGTTAAGTCGGATAACGAGCGCAACCCTTACCCTTATTTGCCAGCGATTCGGTCGGGAACTATAAGGGGACTGCCGGTGATAAACCGGAGGAAGGTGAGGACGACGTCAAGTCATCATGGCCCTTACGCATAGGGCTACACACGTGCTACAATGGAGAATACAGACGGACGCTAAGCCGCGAGGTGGTGCCAATCCTAGAAAATTCTTCGTAGTCCGGATTGGAGTCTGCAACTCGACTCCATGAAGTCGGAATCGCTAGTAATCGCGAATCAGCATGTCGCGGTGAATACGTTCTCGGGTCTTGTACACACCGCCCGTCATACCATGGAAGTGGATTGCACCAGAAGTAGATAGTCTAACCTTAGGGAGGGCGTTTACCACGGTGTGGTTCATGACTGGGGTAAAGTCGTAACAAGGTAGCCGTAGGGGAACCTGTGGCTGGATCACCTCCTTAACGAAACTTTTCGTACTAGAAGACCCACACGAGTAATCAAATATATTAAAAGAAGTTATTTATAAGTTTTGGTATGTAATTTTCTAGTGTATAAATCTTTTAAGATATATACACCAGTGTCATATCTTTTTATTAAGATATGTACACGATAGATCACTGCATTTAATAGAAGAAAAATTTTATTAAGTTATTCTCAAACAATAACAAAAAAACTTAGTCTGCAATAAAAAGGTCGACTAAGTATGTAATCCTTTTTTAGGGTTATATGATCAAGTAATTAAGAGCACAAGGCGGATGCCTTGGCAGCTGAAGGCGATGAAGGACGTAGTAACTTGCGATAAGCTTCGGGGAGGTGGTAAACAACCTTTGATCCGGAGATTTCCGAATGGGGGAACCCAGTGTGCATAAGCACATTATCTTATACTGAATACATAGGTATATGAAGCAAACCTAGGGAACTGAAACATCTAAGTACCTAGAGGAAAAGAAATCAATAGAGATTCCGGTAGTAGCGGCGAGCGAAACCGGACCAGCCCTTAAGCTTTTTTAAGATTAGCAAAACAGACTGGAAAGTCTGGCCATAGTAGGTGATAGCCCTGTATGCGAAAATCTTTTAAGAGTGAAATCGAGTAGGTCGGAACACGTGAAATTCTGACTGAATATGGGGGGACCATCCTCCAAGGCTAAATACTCTCAGCTGACCGATAGTGAACTAGTACCGTGAGGGAAAGGCGAAAAGAACCCCGGCGAGGGGAGTGAAATAGAACCTGAAACCTTGTGCTTACAAGCAGTCGGAGCAGACTTGTTCTGTGACGGCGTACCTTTTGTATAATGGGTCAACGACTTAATTTCAGTAGCAAGCTTAACCGCATAGGGGAGGCGTAGGGAAACCGAGTCTTAATAGGGCGCTCAGTTGCTGGAATTAGACCCGAAACCGGGTGATCTATCCATGGCCAGGGTGAAGGTTAGGTAACACTGACTGGAGGCCCGAACCCACTTATGTTGAAAAATGAGGGGATGAGCTGTGGATAGGAGTGAAAGGCTAATCAAACCCGGAGATAGCTGGTTCTCTTCGAAAACTATTTAGGTAGTGCCTCATGTATTACCATTGGGGGTAGAGCACTGTTTCGGCTAGGGGGTCATCCCGACTTACCAAACCGATGCAAACTCCGAATACCAATGAGTACGAGCATGGGAGACAGACTGCGGGTGCTAACGTCCGTAGTCGAGAGGGAAACAACCCAGACCGTCAGCTAAGGTCCCAAATTATTATTAAGTGGGAAACAATGTGGGAAGGCACAAACAGCTAGGAGGTTGGCTTAGAAGCAGCCATCCTTTAAAGAAAGCGTAATAGCTCACTAGTCGAGTCGGCCTGCGTGGAAGATATAACGGGGCTAAATAATAAACCGAAGCTACGGATCTTAAATTTATTTAAGATGGTAGAAGAGCGTTCTGTAAGCGGTTGAAGGTGTGCTGTAAGGCATGCTGGACGTATCAGAAGTGCGAATGTTGACATGAGTAACGATCAAAGAGGTGAAAAACCTCTTCGCCGAAAATCCAAGGTTTCCTGTCCAACGCTAATCGTGGCAGGGTGAGTCGGCTCCTAAGGCGAGGGCGAAAGCCGTAGTCGATGGAAAACAGGTTAATATTCCTGTACTTCTTATAATTGTGATGGGGTGACGGAGAAGGTTAGGCTAGCACGGCGACGGTTGTCCGTGTTTAAGGTTGTAGGCTGAGATTTTAGGTAAATCCGGAATCTCTTAAGGCTGAGAACTGATGACTACCACTCTTCTGAGTGGCGGTAGTTGATACCATGCTTCCAGGAAAATCCTCTAAACTTCAGATTATAAGAAACCGTACCCCAAACCAACACAGGTGGATAAGCTGAGAAGGCTAAGGTGTTTGAGAGAACTATGGTGAAGGAACTAGGCAAAATGGTACCGTAACTTCGGGAGAAGGTACGCCGCGTCCGGTGATGAGACTTGCTCTCTGAAGCTAGACACGGTTGAAAATACTAGGTGGCTGCGACTGTTTACTAAAAACACAGCACTCTGCAAAATCGTAAGATGACGTATAGGGTGTGACGCCTGCCCGGTGCCGGAAGGTTAATTGATGGGGTTAGCTTAGGCGAAGCTCTTGATCGAAGCCCCG
>DEOR01000025.1:0-24443 GCA_002358345.1 Proteobacteria bacterium UBA3413
CCTTTGGTTTAGAAGGCATAGGGTTTGGTTTGACCCTTGGTGTCGTTCAAGATGCAGGCCAAGCTGGAACTTATTCCACCGATGGTGAATTTTCCTGGGGTGGCGCTGCCAGCACGACTTTCTGGGTAGACCCAGTCAATCAGGTCACGGCCGTCATGATGACTCAGTACATGCCATCCAACAAATACCCACTAAGAGAGGATCTCAAGGCGTTAATTTATTCAGGGTTAAGCAACTAAAAAAGTGGCGGAGGGACAGGGATTCGAACCCTGGAAAGGTTTGACCCTTTGCTGGTTTTCAAGACCAGTGCATTCAACCGCTCTGCCATCCCTCCACGGTGATAGCTAAGGCATTTTAAATGGTTTGTAAAAAAGGTCAATGTGACATGACGTAGTCTGTGACGTAGTTTTAACCTAATTTCTCCATATATTCTTCGATCTGAACTTCCATGCCTTTAACAAAGTGACTGTAGACCTTCAAAGTCACATGAGGATCAGCATGACCAAGCCTGTGAGACAGCTGAATCAATGGGTAGTGATTATCTGGTTATTGGGCGACCGATTACCCAGTCGATTGAACCCTTAAAGACATTGTTAGACATTAATCAGTCGATTTAATCGAATTCATCAAAGAAGATTAATGTGCCCGCCTGATCGTAGATACGAACATGATCGATAGTAAGGGTGTCTTCTATAAAGTCAGGGTCAATATCATTTTCAATGGCAAAGTTCAGTAGCAGATATTGTGGGCTGTCAAAGGGCCAGGTGTCATTATTTTTTGTTTCTGGCTTGTAGGTGTAATGGCGTTCGCCATCAACTTCAAAGACTAATTCATCAGCAGTCCAATCTAAGCTGTAAACATGAAATTGAGTCGATACAGTCGACACGTACTGCCCACCTCGATTAACGGTCTCTCCATGGCTTGATCTGGTGTGAATGGCACTTTGAGCGTAGTTTTGGTTGTTGCCCCAATGCTCCATAATGTCAATTTCACCACTGTCAGGCCAGGACAATTCGCCAAATCCTAAAGATTGGAAATAGGCTCCACGGCCGCTAATATTTTTTGACAACATCCAAATCGCTGGCCATGTTCCCTTTCCTGTCGGCATCTTCGCTCGCACTTCTACACGACCATAGGTGAATGCAAACTTAGAATTTAGTCGCGCCGACGTATATTGCTTAACCACAGCTTGATCTTTAAAATTTTCTTTTAGGGCTCTAATTTTTAAACTGCCATTACTGACATAAGCATTTTCTATGCGATTGGTGTAGTGCTGTTGTTCATTGTTATGCCAGCTACTGCCGTCAGGCAGCAGGGTTTCATGGAACCACTTTGTTTGATCTACCGCTCTCACAGACTGCACTGTCTCAGTCCAACCAGAGGTAGAAAACAACAGTAGATAAGCGCCGAATAGACCGGCTAAACGATTACGCATACTTCTAATTGACCATTCTCGTTGTAAGTCTCACTAAGCCCATCATACTCGCCAGCTTTGAAGTTTCCTCTTAGTATGTGGGTCCTTTAGATTTCTTTGAGGACATTAAATTGCTTAAAATAGAATTCAAAATTTTTATAAAATTCTGATTTATCTGCCCCAAAGTTATCTAAATCATAGGTGACTTGACCATGTTTACCTCTTTGATGTGAATTTATATATTTTCTCATTTCATCATTAGTTAATTGATTAAATTCTAATGAATTTTTTGAGTAGATTCGTTTGACGGCCTTAAGATTTGATTTTATAAGGTCATTAAAAAAAATATCACATCTTTGATTCAGCGGAATCAATTCATAACTTTTTGCAAAGGTCTCCAGAAGTACTTTGATTCTATTTTGCCAATAATGGAAATTATTTTTAGGCTCTACTTTATATCTTCTTACCCTATCTCCATACGAAAGCATAGTCGATGTAGATAACACAACTGACAATGGGTCTCTGTAGGTAATTACAAAAGTAGCATCTGGAAAAGTTCTTAACAGAGGGCTTATTTGTTCTAAGTGCTGGGGTGATTTTAGCACCCATTTTTTGGGACCCTTGATAAATTGCATTGCTTTTAAAATCTCTCTTAGATATTTGTAGTGATCAATTTGATCATGAGCAAGGTAATAGTCTCTCCATTCTGGGACATAAGCCAACCACTCAGGTAAGTATGTTGAAAAGTCCATAGCTTGCAGCTCAATTTCTTCATGAATATGATTAGGATGCATATCATGCATCGATTTAAGAAGAGGCATGGTTTGAAGAAAACTATCATACTCTTTAAAAGCAGTTTCCTGCCTTAGATCTTCATCATGGCTTGAATTGATTAAATTTTCTGGGAATGGTCTTAAGGTCTCCCAATACGGCAAAGATTTCAGTCTGGAGTCTGACGCCATAAGATTAAGCAGATGTGTTGTCCCAGATCTAGGCAAGCCAATAATAATAATGGGCTGAGAGATGACTTCATTTTCATATTGAGGAAAGTCTTTTTTAAATTTTTCAAATTTTAATCTATTTTCAGCATACCTGACTTGATCATTAAATATTCCAAACCTTCCAATTCCTGCCAAACCTTCATCATTCATGATTGATTGCATCAATACCTCAAGTCTTTCAATAAAAGCTTCATTCCCAAAATCTTTTAACCCAGAGTTATTGGATGCAGCATTCAAAATAGCTTCAGTTGTTAGATTGAGCTTAAGAGTTTCTCCATAATCCTTTGCTTCTTGTTGGAAGGGTGTAAGGATGGGATTTGCTAGGTCTTCAATTTCAATTTTTTGTGACATCTTTAGCTTGATATTGAGTAACCTCCATCAACCCTTAAAGTCTCTCCAGTGATGTAACTAGCAGCTGGAGATGTTAAAAATAATACAGCATTAGCAACATCAAGAGGATTTCCAAATTTTTTTAATGCTATTCTATTAATAATATCTTGTGACATTTCTTTAGAATTTATTATTGGCTCAGTCATTCGAGTTTTTATATATCCAGCTGCCACAGCATTAACGCGAATTTTTTCATTCGCCCACTTCATTGATAAAGTTTTAATTAGTTGAACTAATCCGCCTTTTCCAGCTCCATAACCAGGCACAATTGGTAGACCAAAAAAAGATGTCATTGAAGCTATACCAATAATTGATGCGCCTCCTTGAATGCTAGATTTTATTAATGTGGGCTGCAATGCATTTGATAAACGATAGAAACTATTCAAGTGAATATATACAGCTCGATCAAAGATGTCAGGATCATCTTCGCTTTTGCCTCCCGGGAATGCTAAACCGCCATTGTTTATGAGGATATCTAATTTTTTTATAGAGTTTGCAACATTATCAATGCTTTTTTTATCTTCTAAATTTAATTGAATATATGAAAATTTGCCTAGGATATCTGGATATTCTTGCAGAGACGATTTTGTTCCGGTAATTGTAACAAAAGCACCCGCAGCTAAATAAGATTCTGCAATAGCTTTGCCAATGCCACTCGTTCCCCCGGTAACGAGAATATTTGCTTTAGAATAATCAAAAGAGATGTTGCTCATTAAGAAATATAATAACATGTGTATATGGGATCATTACTTATTAACAAAAGACCAGGGTCTTTAGATATAAAACCAGCAAGTCAATCAGCACCTTTTCGCATAAATGATTTTATTTTTTTATCAGAAGGCGCAAGTAACAGCTATTTAATTGAAACGGCTGAGGGCAATATTCTAATAAATACTGGCTTAGGAGTAGAAGCTCCAATCCATAAATATTGCTTTGATCAAATTAATCAGAATCAAATTAAGTATATTATTTATACTCAAGGTCATGTAGATCATGTCGGGGGGTCAGGCTTTTTTAAGGAGTACAATCCAGATGCAATTCTTATTGCGCAAGAGAATATTCTTGAGCACCAATCTTTTGACTCATTAACCCAAGGTGGAAGGGTTTTAAATGCTTATAAATTTTTTGGTGAAATGATTGATCTCATGAATGATTCTATAGCTAGAGCAGAAAAAATGGGCTTCAAAGACATTCAATCAATTGCAGAGCCTGATATCTTGTTTCAAGATGAACATAAGTTTTCATTAGGAGGCTTAGATTTAGAACTTTATTCAGTCCCAGGTGGAGAAACTTTAGACGCTCTTTTAATATATCTACCAAAGCATAAAATTCTTTTTTCAGGCAATGCCTTTGGGCCTTTATTTCCCCATATTCCAAATTTTTGCACTCTTCGAGGAGATAGAATTAGATTTGCAATCCCTTATTTGGAAATGTGTAAAAAAGTGTTAGAACTTAAGCCTAGTACTTTAATTACAGGACATTTTAAACCAATTGAGGGCCAAGAATTAATATATAACGAAGTAAAAAACCTACATGATGCAGTCGAGTATATTCACAATGAAACTGTAGCAGGCATTAACAGTGGAAAAGATATGTATGAATTAATGAGAGAGATTGTCTTACCAAAAAAATTATTAGTTGGAGAAGGCTATGGAACAGTTGAATGGGCAATTCGCTCTATTTATGAAGGGTACACAGGTTGGTTTAGACATCAATCAACTACAGAGTTATATGCTTACTCTCCGCGAACCATTTTTTCTGACTTAAATAATTTGATAGATAAAAAAAGTGCTTTAAAAACGATTGCAGATTTAATTGCTTCATCTGAATATTTAAAGGCGATCCATCTTTGTGAAATTATGAGCTCATCAGATAATAATAAAGAGGCATTAAAAATGTATCATGAGATTCATATAATTTTATTAAAAGAAGCGCAAATGAATTCAAACCGCTGGATAGTGAAATGGTTAGAAGCTGAGATAGAGGCAACAAAAAATAAGTTAAATGCCTAAGAAGATTCAACAAATTAATATTCATGGTCCCAATCTTTTATCATTGGATTTAATTGATTATCCATCACTTGGTTCTGATGACTTAATTGTTGAAATTAAGTGCTGTGGCATATGTGGAACTGATTTAGGCTATTTATCGTCTGGAGGTTTAATGGGTCCCCAAGAAAAACCTATGGCTCTTGGTCATGAAATGTCTGGAGTTGTCGTTGAAACAGGAGCTAACACGAAGGATATCAATATAAATGATAGGGTGGCAATTAACCCTATGGGAAACCAAAATAGCATAGGAAATGGAGGTCTGGAAGGTGGGATGACCAATTTTTTATTAGTGAAAAAAGCAGCTTTAAATAAAAATATTTTTAAGTTACCTGATGATATGTCCTTTGAAATAGGAGCATTGGTCGAACCTTTTGCGGTTGCTTTGAGAGCAATTAATCGTTCCAACATAACTCCAGACTCAAGAGTAAGTGTATTGGGCTTAGGTTGCATAGGGTTTTCTGTAGTTACATTACTGAATTATTTAGGCTATAAAAATATAGTTGCTATTGATCTTTCCGATTTAAGAGTCTTGCATGCAAATAATTTAGACTCAGTAAGTGCCTTTAATAACTGGAGTATTTTTACTGAAGCCTTAAAAAAATTTCATGGAGAAGATGAAGTTTTTGGCATGAAAGTATCAGATACTGATGCTTTTATTGACTGCACTGGGAATCATAAAATACTTAGTAATATTATTGATATCGCAAAAACACATGCTCGTATTATCGTTACCGGTTTGCACAAAAAAGAAGCTTCAGTAAATTTTAGGTCAGTGTTGATGCGTGAGCTTGAAATTACCACATCCATGGCTTATTCAAACGATGAATTTCAGGAATCCTTAGAAATATTATCAAAAAATATCATTGATCAAAACAAATTTATTAGCCATAAATGCACAATTCAAGATTATAAAAAAGCATTTAATTTGGCCAAAGATGGAAATTTAGCTACAAAAGTAATGTTTGAGATATGAGACTTCTCTTTTCTAGATTTGGATATTTAATCTGTATATTTTCTGTTATGGGGCTCTCAATTTCATTCATAGAATTAGGGTATAGTGAATTACAAGTTTTGTTGTTTGCATCTATAGCATCAATGATCTTCATCCTATTTTGCGAATTTTATATTCCCTTGTTTAAAAAGTGGAAGCCAAATTTAAAAGATAATTTTTTCCCTGACGCAAGTCTTTTTTTTGTGAATTATATTTTATTGCAAAGTCAGTTACTTCAAATTTTTCTTGCTTCTATAGCTATCCAGTTTGCGGGTGGCGGACTGAATGTATGGCCATCCGAATTTCCTATCGCAATTCAATTAGTTCTTGCGTTAATAATTTCTGAGCTAGGATTGTATTGGTTTCATAGAGCCTGTCATGAGATCCCTTTCCTATGGAGATTTCATAAAATTCATCATAATCCAAAAAAGCTATATTGGTTTAATGCAACAAGGTTTCATTATATCGATGTAACACTGCTTCAGGTTTGCGGGGTGGTCCCACTATTATTTTTTGGGGCTGAAGCTAAAATCATAGTACTAGTGACAATTTTTAGTGCCGTTCATGGTTACTGGCAGCATGTAAATGCAAAGCAAGATCAAGGCATTCTTAATTATTTTTTTTCAGGACCGGAGCTTCATAGATGGCATCATAATATAGAGTCGGAAATTGCCAATCACAATTATGGCAATAACTTAATTGTATGGGACCACGTTTTTAAAACATTCTATTGGCCTAGAATAGGTAGTCAAAAACTTGAAAATATAGGGGTACAGGGCAATTCTTCCAATAATCTAAGGTCTATGATTCTAGGCCCTTTTAAGAGATAAATTATTCTTTTAAATAAAAAAATTTAAGCTCTAAGTGCAGCAATCATCCTGATATGTTCTGGTGATGTGCGGCAGCAACCCCCGATCACTTTGCAGCCCATAGACATCCATTCTTTAGCAAAATTTGCATATGCACTCGGAGTGATTGGAATTGAGTGATGGTGATGCACATCATCCACACTGTTAAAAATTTTAAGTGTTTCTTTCTCCATAGAGTTGACTGAAGAGTTAGCGTAGACCCCAATGTCTGGCACGCAGGTCTTTAAAATTTTTAGCGACTCGGTGACAAGATCTGCATGACCACAGTTAATCAGCTGGCAATCTAAATTGTATTTAGACACAGCAATGGCTGCTGTCTGTAAGTCTTCGTTCGAAGGTAAGATTGATGGGTTTAATCCGCGGGTAGTCCAGCTCACCCAAACCTTGCTGAAGTGAGTTGATGCGATGTTTGCAGCAATGTCTGCTTCATAAATTGATGACATTGTTTCGCATAGAATAATGTCCACCCTGTCTTTGTAAACTCCTGCCAGAGCTTCATAAAAATCTTCCAGCTCATTTCTTGGGGGCGTGAGATCAGGTCTATAAGATATATTTATCGGTGGGAAAGAACCCGCTATGAGCACTTCCTTGTTACTGGTCTTCACTGCATCTTCTGCTAAGCACAGTGCTGTTTCGGTTAATGCAATAAAATCAAGATTGGGGTCTTTGGCTTTTAGTGTCAGCGGAGTAGCATAGTAATTGCTAGTTGTAATAACGTCGCAACCTGCCGCAATATTATCTTTATGGATTTCTAGGATGAGTTCTGGGTCATCCATCAAGGCTTGGGCAGACCAAATAGAATCTTTAAAGCTAGGCAGATCAAAGCCCCTCTTACTTAATTCTGTACCAAGGGCAGAATCTAAAATATAAAAATCACTCAATGCTCACTCCATTTTCAATAAACATATTTTTTAGTGGGGATAATTCATCTTCAAAATTTTTCCAATATTTCAATCCTGAATCATAAATGGGTTGTCTAACTTGTTCGGAGCTGGGCGTTCTAACTGCTCTTTTATTGTTGTAAAAATTTAAACAGTTCTCCTCAAACTCTAAGCCACAATAATCTAACAGCTTTCTAATTTCACTTTCCGTGTTGCTCACCATATCTTCATAAGTCACTCGATAAATTTTCTTTGGTAGGGTTTGGTCCCAGTGGCTCATAAGACGCAGATAATCAAGATAGTAATTGCCAATTCTATTGAATGAATAGCTAAAGCCTTGGCCTGATCCAAATAATTGTTTGTAGCAACTATAACAGCAATCCATGGGGTTGCGGCGAGCATCAATAATTTTTGCGTTTGGTAGTATTAAATGAATCAAGCCGATATGAGAAAAATTATTAGGCATTTTATCTATGAAATATGGCTTATCGGTAACCCTTTGATCTAAGGTGTTTTCAAGATAGGATTCGCCCATTTGTTTAAATTGAGCTTTATCGAATGTTTCGATAATTTTAGGGTATTTTGAGATATCATTTGTAGACTTCTTATCCCCTATCTTTCTTGAAAGCGCAATAATATTTTGTAATTCAGTAGTTCCTTCAACTAATGAATGAGAAGCTAAAATTTGTTCTACCAGTGTTGAACCAGATCGCGGCAATCCTAATATAAAAATTACATCGGTATTTTTATCGCCAACGCCGTCAAATTTATTAAATAAATCAATTGTAAAAAAATTAATAATATCGTCGCATTCTTTTTTAAAATCCTCAGATTTCCAAGGCACTTGTTTGCTTTTGACAGAATTACCTTTTACATATGCTGCCATAGCTAACTTAAAGTTTTTTTTATCTTCTTGAGCTTTCCCTAATGCAAAAAGAAGATGATAGTAATCATCAATACTGCAATCAGGTTTATTTAATAATTGTTGTATATTGTATATATCATCATCAGTGAATTTATAGGTCTTAAGATTAGCTAAGCTCCAGTATGCCTCACCAAAGCTAGCTTGATTTTCTATGGCTAATTTATATGAGTTAATTGCTTCATCTAATCTACCAACAGCTCTAAGGGTATGACCATAATGCAAATGAACTAAATTATTATTTGGATATTTAGTTGTAATAATTTCAAAAATTTCTAAAGCGCTATTATGATCATTAGCCAGTGCCTTATTTACAGCTTTAAGAGTTAAATACTGGACGTTATTTGGTTCGACTTCTAGGAGTTTGTCAATTTGTTTTAATGATTCAAAAGGAAGCTGTCTTTTATATAATAGATTTGCATAACTTAATCTTGCAAGATGAAAATCAGGAGCTAAATCTAGGGCTCTGGCCAATAAATTACCCGCATCTCTATATGCTCTAAATTTAATACCTATATCTGCTAACAACTTCATTGCATTAACATCTAAAGGGTTATCCTTAAGACATTCTCTTAAAAGAGGTTCAGCTTTTTTTAATTTATTTTTAGCTATGAGTTCTGTGGCCTCATATAACTTGGAAGGAATTTGGTTTAGGTTATGAGTTATCTTCAAAATAAAAAAGGCTGCATCATAGTGATGCAGCCTTAGTAAATTAATTTATTTTAATTAAAGTTCCATGAATATTTTATACCTATTACTCTAGGTCTATTTACTGTTATAAGTCTCAGATCATCTCCATAATTTATATACAATTCTGCTTTTTCATCAAAGATATTATCTATATAAATTTGAATAGATGAATTGTCATTTATAGGCTTGATATAAAAGAAATTTGCAATAGCATATGAGTCTTGTTTTTCCCTATTATCATAAAATAGGCTATTCCACATAGAGTCAACATATACATAATTAAACTGCATTATGTTTCCTTTATTTGACTCATAATTAATATTAAAGTTATATTTTAAGTCTGGTGTAAGTGGAAGGTCTTGACCATTTATAGCTCTGACACTTCCTCTTAATACATAATCAGCTTTTAGTTTTGCATCATTCTTTGAAGCAGCAATATTAAATGAGAGATTAGCAGTTAATAAGTATCTAAGGTCTAACTCATAACCACTACTTTCAGCTTTACCAATGTTATCTACAAGCCCCAATAAAGATATTGATGGATCAAACCACCCTAGTTGAATGTCATCCCAATTCATTTGGTACAAAGCTCCGTTTAGCCTTGCTTTACCATTAGAGAAGATTGATTTGAAACCAAACTCAGTGTTTTTTAGAAAATCTGCATCGTAAGTAGAACCTAATTGTTCTGCTCTGTTAGCGCCACCAGGCCTGTAACCCTCAGATTTTGTAAGATAAATCATAGTATCATCTGAAACATCATAAGCTATGTTTAGTTTTGAAATTGAGTCTTTACCTTTAAAGACTGTATAAACATTATCTGGTCTTGTTGAACTGCCTATTAAATTAGATGGCCATACAACAGTACCAACAAACCCATTTAATTTAGTTTCATTGTCAAATCTTCTATGACCTATAGTGATATTTGTTTTATCATTTAACTGATAATAGAGCTCACCAAAAATTGCATCTTCACTATCTTTTCGAACTTGATCAGTTTGATAATATAAGTCTTCAGAGGTAGGTACTTTTCGATCTGATGGAATGGTTGGTACATGCCATTGTGAATCAAATTTTGTTTCATTTTCAGTATAAAAAGCACCCAAAATCCAACTTAACCTGTTATCAGAATTAGAAGAAAGTCTGATTTCATGAGTATCAAATGTTTGAGATGTATCGTTTTCAAATTGAACACTAGGGTCAACACATGGATTAGTAGATGGTGTGTAACATGTATAGTAAGCTTCTACATACCCGCCTATTGAATAATGAGAATAATCACTTAAAACCTCAAAATCTCTATCAAGACTAGATGTTGTAAATGTTAAATCCGCAAAACCCAGATCACCAGTTATAGTAGCAGAAAATCTTGTCCAATCGTCCTCTTGTGAGTCTTCAAAAAATCTTCCAACTTTATAGGCACCAAGTCTATCTGGATCATGATCCCAAACACCATCACTTTCTAAATTTTGGCCCATGATAGATCCATCTAAAACCCAATTATCATCGAGGTTTATTCGCAATGCAGCTCTGTAGCCAGATTTTACTGAATCGTTAAAATCATTCTCAACATAATCATCATTGCCTTTTGTAATTCCACTTAATGGAAATGTTATAGAATCAGAAACTGAGTCAATATAACCCGCATCTTTATCGTTATAGCCTACAATACGTATAGCGGCATTCTCTGATAATGGAATATTAATAAATGATTCAACCATATTGCTTAAACCGCCACCGCTGGTTGAATCAAAACTTAAATTAAATCCTGAATCAAATTCATCAGTTGGTTTTTTTGTAATAATTCGAAGATTTCCAGCCTGAGATGCAGCGCCATACAAGGTACCTTGAGGACCTGAAAGGGCTTCAATTCTTTCAATGTCATAAATATGGATGTCTAAATTATCACCGACCATAGTTACTGGAGATTCATCTAAATAAATAGCAGCAGCTGGTCCTTGTAGAGATTGATTCGAATTGCCACTGTCAGATATACCTCGAATAAAAATTTGACCCATTCCAGGTCTTCTTTGAATGGCTGATACCGAAGGTAGCTGCATAACATAATCAGCAAAATCTTTGATATTGAGATCATTCAAAGCTTGCTCTGTTAATGTTGTAATACTGATCGGAACATCCTGAAGGTTTTCAGGTCTTTTTTGTGCTGTAACAATGAGTTCCTCAACCTGCAAGCCATCATCAGCAAGCACTGGGCTTGAAAATAGTATGGATGAAGCAACGATTGTTAAACTTGAACCATAAATTGCAGCTTTGTGCAATTTCTCTAGATGAAAAATATTCATTATTGACACTCCCTTAAAATTAATATCATATAAATAAATAAAAGTTTCCCATACATTTCTCATAAATGCTAGGATAATTTACCACGCATTCCATACTATCTCCTACCAACCTTATCTATATAACATGAAGACAGACAAATGGAATATTTCACTCATCGCAATGACAATTATTATCTCATTAAGCATCAGCTCCTATGTGTTAATCAATCCTGAATTATCTGCGATGCAACTCAATTCCCTTTATCAGCTGGCTGCAAAATTTTTTGAAAGCGCCTTTCAATATGGAAGCTTATTATTAGTAGCATTCTTATTAATGTTTGCTTTATCCAAAAAAGGTGCCATCACAATAAAGTTAACGGCAAAAGATGAATACCCCTTCTTCACTTGGATCATGATGCTCTTTGCAGCCGGGATGGGTGCTTCAATCATGTTCTGGTCACCCATAGAGTGGGCTTATTATTTAAATGAGCCTCCCTTTGGACTGGAAAATTTTTCTCGAGAACACTTTGCATTTGCAAGAACCTACTCTAATTTTCATTGGGGTCTTACTGGGTGGGCAATTTTTTGCCTGCCCGCTCTTGCATTTGCAATCAGTTTAAATAAAAAGCCTGATAGCAAGTTAACATTCAGTGGGATCTTTTTTCATCAGACTCACTCTAACTTGCTTAGGTTATTTGGGTGGCTTCTAGATCTTATCTTTATCCTCAGCATAATTTCTGGAGCAGGCATTGCCATAGGACTATCTTTCCCTTTAATTGCACAAATCTTTTCTTCGGTTTTAAGCATTGAGGCAACCCCATGGTTTGAGGGAGCAATTTTATTGCTGTGTCTTGCAATCTTCACCACCAGTGTAGCGCTTGGTTTAAACAAGGGCATTAAAAGACTCAGCCAAGTAAACATTTTTTTAATTGTAAATCTTTTACTATTTGTTTTATTCTTTGGTCCCACCCAGCAAATTTTTCATTATTCGCTGGAGTCATTGGGAATACTTGTTACATATTTTATACGAATGAGCACCTACACAGGCGATAGCTTTGTACAAAACTGGACTGTCTTCTACTGGGCATGGTGGATGGCTTTGGCTCCTTTTGTCGGTGCATTTATTGTTAATATTTCGAACGGAAAAACGCTTAGACAACTAATCTTTGGAACAATTTTTATGGGCGCTATTGGATGCATGCTTCACTTTATGATTCTGGGTAACTATTCATTTATCCTCTATGAGAATAACATCCTTGATATTCCTCAACTAATTGATGATGGACAATCCAATCAAGCGATTATACAAATTCTTGAAACATTGCCAGGTGGAAATCTTCCTCTTATTCTCTATGGAATAGTGATGATTATTTTTCTATGTACCACCTATGATTCATGTGTTTATGTTTTAGCTTCCTCTTCAATGAAATCAATGAGTCATTCACCTGATGTATTTATAAGAATTATTTTTGCGCTCATCTTGGTTATTCAGCCTGCGTTATTTCTAGTGGTCGATGGGCTGGAGGTAACAAAAAATATTTTATTGCTTTGCTCTATCCCCCTGCTTGGAATATTTTTAGCAATGATGATTTACTCAGTTAAACATGCATCGGCAGATGAATAATTTAAAAACATATTTTCATAATTTTGAATCCATTGATAAAAAGAAAAAATCTATACTCTTTATACCTGGTGCCGGCATGGATCATAGGTTTGTCAGAGCCCTAAGCTTCCCTGAAGCAGATTACAATCCACCTTTAGTCATTGATGTGCCAGGTCACGGCTGGACCAAGGGATCACCCTGCAATGATATTCAATCTTATAGCAAGTTTTTAATCCACGCTTTGCGGGAGTCTAACCTAGAAAATTTAGTGCTTTGCGGTCATAGCATGGGCGGTTTAATTGCTTTGGATATGCTAATCCATCATGGCTTTTTGGCTCAATCATTAATTCTACTTAATAGCATATACCCCATTAGAGTATCCGATACATTAATAGAAAAAGCCAAAGCGGGTAACGGCTATGCTGCAGATTTTATTATTAAATTTGGCCTACACAAACGACTCCTAGGGATGAAAAATATCTTTCCACAAGAAGAGTCCTTGGTGATGCTAAGTGACTTGGAGGCATGCAATAATTTTCAATTAAATCACCAAGACTTAGAAAAATTGAAGTTACCCATTTCGCTCATTTTAGGCAGCAAAGATAAATTGGTTAATTTAAAGGAGGTAGATAATTTTGCCAATCATTCATCTTGCAAAGTTTATACAATGAATGAAGTTGGGCATTTTCCATTTTTTGAAAATCCTGATGAGTTAAGTCAATTGATAACCTCAGTTATTTAAACCAAGTGTCTTCCTCTCAATTCTTGGCTACTAAAGCTTAATTGCCTGGAATTTACAATGGCATTAATGCATCACATATGCTCTGACTGCTGTGATAGGCCTGCGAGATATTGTTATCTAGCATTTGCACGCTAGCGGTATGAGTCTTGTAGGGTAGCCAAGCAGGTAACTTCTCATAATTTGGATTTCCAGTTTTAACAAACTGAGTCCAGTAAGACTGTATCGTCTCTGTTAAGCGGCGGTCAACTGCATTGGTTGGTAACCACTCATCATGGGTGTCAAACACATAAGGTAATTCAGCGCCGTGATAGGCGCCCATACTTGCTGCTAATGCACCCGGTCTCACACGATTAAAGCTATAGACCCAAGATTGACCTTGATTTTCCTTGACTTTGGTTGCTAGCATTAAAGAGGGACAAACATAATGCTTGGCGGTAATCAGAAGATCCATTTGACGCTTAGGGTTAGCTATATCTACCAGCACAGATCTTAGTTGTTGCGCAACTTCATTGCTAACCTCTGCAGCTAACCATGCTTCAACATCCACTCCGTCTTCGAGATCTAATAACCACTCGTCATGATTGGTACCTATAAGGAGATCCACGGGGTGGATTTTACCTTCGCGAACAGAGTCAACAACAGTTTTTAGAACTGAGAAATTATCCACAACTGGATCAAAATAATGATCAGCATAAGCAATTTGAGCTGCTGCCAGAATATCCTCCGATGAAAACTCTCGGAGTTGATCTATTGCATCGTTAGGCGATGCCTCTAATAAGAGTGATGAGAATTGTTGGCCGCGCCTTAAATGCTCTTTACGAATGCTGCGATTGGTTAAAGAAGAGCCTCCACTTTGATGAATGACTCTTGCAAAAAGATCGCGACTTAAAGGTGAAACTAAGAGGTAATCAATGTTATTTGCTCCAGCAGACTCACCCATAACCGTGACTGCATTTCTGTCACCACCAAAAACATGAATGTTATTTTGAATCCATTCCAGGGCAGCAATTTGATCTAAAAGACCAAAGTTTGCTTGCTCCAATTGAGGATGAGAAAAAAATCCAAATACTCCAACTCGGTAAGCTATGCTAACCACTATCACTCCCTTGCTTGCTAGTTTAGCACCTTCGTAATTAGGCTCGTAAGACCAACCACCTTTATTGCTCCCCCCATGGATATAAACAATCACCGGGAGAAGGTCTAATGTTTTTTTAGTGGGACGCCACACATTTAAATAAAGACAGTCCTCGCTTATTTCTGGGGTTATAAATTTATCGGGTTCACTCCCAAAACTAGAGATTACATTTTTATACCAATTACTTATATGGGGTCCTTGCATACAAGCTGGAGCAAATTGATTAGCTGTATAACTTGTCTCTTGTGGAATCCATTCTTGTGGCAAAGCCCAACGTAACTTATCAATCGGGGCAGCTGCAAAAGGTATGCCCAAATAAGATTCGCTCTGACCTCCGGAGATGAGATTGCCGGTAAATGTTACATTGGAAATAACAACATGGGGCGTTTGTGGCTCTCCAAATTGGCAGGCTGAGAATAGAAGCAAAAGGATCCCCATCAAGCCATTGCGTATTAGGCAGTGGTGGATGTTAAGCTGAATGATCATCTATCTTGACGATAACACATCCCCCAAAACCACCCTTCTCAATAAGTTGGTGAGAGTCTGCAATTCTTTCTAGAGGAAGGATATGAGCAATTCTATGTTGGAGCTTTTCTTGCTCTAATGCTTTGTTAATATCATGAATTGCCTGGAGTTTAGCTGATTCTGGCATGGCATATACAATTACCATTCGAAGGGTTATGTCCATAAACATCATGCGGATAAATGGGAGTTGGGGCTCCTTTACAACTGTTGATGAATAGGTCGCAATGACTCCATTAGTGGCAATGCATTCAAGAACCTCAGGCAAATTCATGCCAAATTCCACATCAATAACTCGATTAATTTTTTCGCCACCCGTAGCCTCTAATACTTGCTTTGACCAGTTTGACTCTCGGTGATTAACCACTGCGCTTGCCCCTAGACTTAAGCAGAGTGAGCGATCCTCAGCATTGCTAGCTGTGGCAATTACCTTGGCACCTGCTATTTTTGCCCACTGTATGGCGTAATAACCCACTCTACCAGCACCACCAGTAACTAATACCGTTTGATTAACAATATCGCCATCTGAAAAAACACACCTATGTGCCGTCATCACCGGAATGCCAAGGCAAGCGCCAACATTAAAATCGGTATTATCTGGTAACTTAACTGCTCGAGTAGAATCTAAAGCAATATATTCAGCAGCTGTGCCCAACAAGCGCCCATATTGAGCCTGATACACCCAAACTCGCTCGCCAACACGATCAATGTCGACTCCTTCACCTACGGATTCGATAACACCAGCTCCATCGCTGTGAGGAATGACCAAACCATTATCAAGAAGATTGGGAAATGCCCCAGCTCTTTTTTTCACATCCGAAGGGTTCACGCCACTGGTGGATAGTTTAATTAACACTTCTCCATGGTTCGCACTAGGCTTTGGTTGAGTGCCAATTTGCATCACATCTTTGGCTGACCCAAATGAATTAAACCAGGTCGCTTTCATAATAATCTCCTGAAATATAAAGGTGTTTAATAATTATTTCTTACAGCCAATTTGATAGTCCTTCAGTGTGGCCATCGATAGGAATTGCCTGACCTGAAATATGTTTAGCGGAATCTGAGCATAAAAAAATAACCGTCTGAGCAATATCCTCAGCCTCAATGAAGACACGCATAGAATTTTGTCTTTGATATACATCACGAATTGATTCTGTTGAGACATTTCGTTCTTTAGCTTCTTTAATAATCACACTGTCAATACGAGGTCCATGCACACTGCCTGGACAAATAGCATTAACACGAACTCCAAAAGGCCCCATTTCCATAGCCCAAGTTTTAGTCAACCCAATAATAGCCCATTTTGAGGCAACGTAAGGTGAACGCAGAGGGCAACCAAATAATGCTGCATTTGAAGCCATATTAATCATGACTCCTTTGGATTCTTTTAACAGTGGAACTGCTTTGCGAGTAATATAAAAGATGCTGTTAAGATTAATGTTTATTGTCTGATCCCAATCAGCAGAATCAATGTTTTCAACCAAAGCCGTGGGCCCTGATACTCCTACATTATTTATTAAAACATCAAGTGTTCCATGCAAGCGGTTTAAATCTTCAAAAACTTGATCGACTTGATCGATGTCTGATATATCTGCCAAGGTTGATGTTATTGCTGGAATCTCGAGAGCTAGCTTTGTGATCGCTTCAGATGAAATATCACAAATATGCACCTGCGCTCCAGCCGCCAAAAAAGCTTTGGCAATGACAAGACCAATTCCTGAGGCGCCAGCCGTGATTAAGACCCTCGGTATTTTTTTACTCATGTAACTAGTTTAAAGGATTTCTAATGAACTGATAACACAAAATTTAACTCAATCTAACTCATCTCCCTCAAACAGATTCGAGTGTAAAAGTGAGATGGCTTTAAGTTGTATAGTTTTAATCGAATCAACTATCGACTCAAACTTAAATAATCAATAGATAGGTTCTTCCTTAGTTCCAACCTAGGGTTCATTCGCATCCCTGTCTTTTTGTAGACTCAGTCCTTTGCAATCAAGGTAATTACCTTTGTTACGAACTTTTAACCTATTTTCTCCATATATTCTTCAATCTGAACTTCCATGCCCTTAACGAAGTGACTGTAGACCTTCAAAGTCACATGAGGATCAGCATGACCAAGCCTGTGAGATAGTGGAATCAAGCTAAATCATAGAATTGTTAATATAGGTTTTTACCATCAGTGTTGTTTCATTATTAAACCAACCCTGACTGATCTGTTCATTAAGTAACTTTAGATAAGTCTCACCACCTAATCCATTTAATAACTCAAATGGCCCTGAAGGTGAAGTCATTGCAACCTTCCATGCATTGTCAATAATATCTGGACTTGCAACGTCGTTGACAGCCAATATAACTGCAGCATTAATTAGCGCAGATCTCAATAGTGAATAATTGTACTCTTTTATATCATCTTCAACAGACAAAAAGTCTGGCTGTGCATAGTCCGGATTTGGGTAGCTATAAAATCCTTTTCCTTTTTTTGCACCCAACTCATCTAACTCAATATAAGGTTTTAACAATGCCATTATTTTTGCTTTATTGATTTCATAATCTGATAGCGGCCGGGGATTCTGCGAACTTTCATAAACAACATTGAGGCCAAATAAATCGATCAAACCAAAGGGACCAATTTTAACAACTTGTTGGCTCATCCAGGCTCGATCAATTTCAGCCACTGTCGCATTGCCACTTTGACATAACAACATAGAGGTTGCCAGCACAGGTCCCAACATTGCGTTAAGTACATAACCCCGCGTTTCTTTTTTAAGAACTAGAGGTAAGGCGTTAATACTTAAAACATAGCGCTCTAAAATATCTATGGTACTTAGAAGAGTTCTTGGTCCGCCTACAATATCAACTAAAACTGAACCTAGATGAGAGTGCAATGCAGCAAATAATCGTCCACGATCATTGCTGACTACATCATCGATTTCAGACACAAGAAAGCTGGAAGTATTAGTGGTGATAATTGTATGAGGTAAGCACAGCCTATCCAATTGCTTATGAACTTCACGCTTTACATCTAAGTTCTCGAATACTGATTCACTTACCAGATCAGCATGAGCGGTCGCCAAAACCAGATCATTAGTAGTTTTTATTTTACTTATCACATTTTCAACTTCAGACTGAAGGACTAGTCCTTGCATAGCAAGGAAGTTACCTATCTCTTTAAGACGCAATGGTACCGAGTCAAGGCTAATCGTACTGATATCAAAAATTATCACTTTATACCCAGCAAGACCCGCAGTTATTGCATTGGCACAGCCCATAGTGCCAGCTCCAATAAAACAAACGGTATTGATCTCAGTTATTTTCAGTTTGGCAACCTTTACCTTAGAGCTCGAGGCAAGCGGTCTAAAACCACTAAGTTAGTACTGCCTTTCGTCATAATAGAGGGGTAATATTCAATATTAGGTAAATCTGCCAATGCATTAGCAATATGATATTGAGTAGGATTCTGCTCCCAGGTAAGATGATTCCAGTTCACCTCGCCAGCACCTATTTTCACCTCAGTAAATTTATTTTCTGAGGGAAATAAAGTTGGTTGACCTTCACCAGGACCCCAGCCGCCTATACTTGGCATATACCTGAAGCCCATGGGATTATCTGTAGCCTTATTGGCTGCTTGCTCTGCCTCTACATCCTCTAATGAAACCTCAACTAAATTGGTCAGCGACATATCCAAAATATCATGGCCAAAATGATGGGCCTTAGTGCGCCAAACATCATTGACCATAGAGTGATCTGGTATGTCAGCATAAATCTTTGAAATACCTTGCATCTCTCGGCCGGCCAAAATTGGATCTGTTAAATTTTCCCACATAACCAGTGTATAACTGCCAACCATCTGCTCTTTGTCACCTTTATAGATAACCGAAGCATGCACCCCAATTAGGTTATATCCGTGACCAGCTAACCAATCTATTTTTTTGTTGCCTGCATAGGCAACAGTGATGATTGGCTTCTCCGGAACATCAAAACAATCTGGCAATAGCTTTAATAATGCCTCTCGATCAGTGGCATAGGAAACCATCATTGTGGTAACGTCATGGTACCAACCAGACGTTTTTTTCCCAGTGTATCTTGGACCAAAATGAGCAGGCATTAGGTAATTTTTATTAGGGTCTAGTTTCGTCATTATGAAATCTCCTTAAGAATATTTTTTATTTTTGAAGTCATCTTGATAAGTTAAGTCGGTTCGTCACTTTTTGTTTCTGCTGTTGTATCCAAGATTATTCGCATGCGGGCATGATCAGAGCGACTCAGATGTAGTTGGTTAACAAAGAAAAACCCTATCAATGCAAAACCAACTGTAATGATCATAGTGAACCATCCTAATGCTTGCAGAACATCAGCAGATACCTGTCCCGGCAATGAGGTCGACTCTATACCTACTAAATCAATCGCTATTCCTGCAACTAAAGCACCAGCACCAATAGTGGACTTGCTTAAAAATGCGCCTACAGAAAACAATACACCCTCTTGACGTTTACCTGTCTGCAGCTCAAGCTCATCGAGGATATCTGCGCCAAATGATGCAGAAAGAATTTGAAGACTGACAATCATTAAAACACCAACAACAGTGTTGAAAGCAATTAACAGATATAAGATCGGATCATTATTATCAGGCAACAAATCAAATAACCTACCACCAAAAAGCCATAGTGAATTAACCGCCAAAATTATACTGCAAACAGCCAGTAACGTTGGTTTGTCGAAGCGACTGCTAAGATTGCCAAGTGCAACAAAGGCTATTAAGGTTGCAATAGCGGTGGGTACAACTAAGCCTGCTAATTGGGCAGTGCTAAGTTCCCAAAAAAAGGTGGCTAAATAGAGGCTGAGTGTAGCGTAAACGCCTGCACTCATTCCAAAAGCAAGATTTGAACCTATCGAGATTCGAAAGTTACGGTTAATCATTATTGTCTTGAGATCATTGTAAGGGTCACTCCAGCTGAAGATTTTGCTGACATTGCCCAGCGCCAGCCTTGGAATAACAGAGCGAGTTCCAATTATACAAATTGCAGCTGTCACTCCGGCAACCACTGCTGACAAAACACCAAGGCTCCAATAGTTATCTGCCAATAAACGGCCATCGATGCCGTCTTGAGATTTAAAAAAAAAGGCATAGGCAATGGCTGGTAGAGCCATGCCCGCTATCCAGCCCACTGTAATACGCGCTTTAGCAATAATTGTACGCTGATCATAGTCAGTTGATAATTCTGCGCCCATAGCTGTATAGGGTACAAAATAGATTGTCATTGCAGTTCGCAATAAAATAGAAACAACCAACAACCAAGTAAAAATACCTAATTCTGATAAATGGGAAAGTGGAGCAAATAGACCAAAAAAAAGCAATGTTGTTGGAAGTGCACCTGCTACCAGAAGAGGATGACGACGACCCCAACTCGAACGAAAATTATCACTCCAGCTGCCAACAATTGGGTCGGATATAGCATCCCAAACTAATGAAATAAACATGGCCAACCCTGCCAGACTGCCACTGAGACCATTAACCTGTGTGTAATAAAAAATAACAAAGTTAGCATAGACAGCTTCTTTAACAGAGAAAGGGACATTGCCCACTGCATAACTCCATTTTTCTATAGCATTAATAGAGTTCATAGATAATTAACTCTTAAGTTAATAAGTTAACTTAAGTACAACAATGGGTTGCACTTAAGTTTTTATAAGATTGACTAAAAAAACATAGCAATTTCAAGCCCATAAATACGAGGGCTTATTGGACGACCGTTACGGCGTACACCGTCAGCCAAACCAGTAACTGCATAGTCATTGGCGTAACTAAGTTCGTCAGTTAAATTTGAACCATAAATTGAAATTTCATACTTCTTACTATTAGGTGTCCATGAAATACGAGCATTAAGTTGCGAGTAACTATCAATAGTTTCTATATCATCGTTGAACACTGTCACAAACTGCTTTGCAACCTGTGTGTAATTGCCTGTAAATAATATCGAGCCATTATCTATCGGCTGCAAATAGTATGCCGCTAAATTAAGTTTATTATTAGGGGAGCGATTGAGCTCATTGCCATTAGCGTTGCGAATAGTGTTAGTTTTGTTATCAGACACAAAAAAGTCGTCGGTATACTCTGTATCCAGATAAGAAACATTAGCCAAGATGGTTAATTTTTCAGTAGCTCTCCACTGAGACTCAACTTCTAAGCCAAAAATGTTGGCACTGGAGGCATTGGCCAATTTATTTGTTGCAATACCTGATATCGGATCCAAAATAGCAAGCTCGACTTGCAAATCACTGTAATCATAATAAAACGCTGCCGTACTTACGGCAAAGTTATCGCTAAGGTTGCCTTTAAATCCAACTTCGTAAGCTAACAAATCTTCATTATCGACAATAGATTCATTGACAGGTGTTGCTGCAAGATCTTGCAAACCACCCAAGCGGAAACCACCAGGCTTATAAGCCGATGACAAAGTTGCATAGATCATGTGATCATCACTTAACTGATAGGTAGTATTAATTCGCCAATCTAATGAATCCCATTTAGCTTCGTGTTCTGCTGCGCCACCACCAACGACCATACCAAATCGACAACCCGTTAACAAAGGGCTTAATAAAGCTACGTTAAAATAAGGGCCAAAGGCCTGTACAAAAGGAAGTAGAGATTCGCCTCCACAGAAATCTACAACGGAATCATAAATCTGCAGCTGAGTCTCAGAACCCTGTTTTTCGTCTTCGCTGTAGCGCAAACCAAAAGACATAGCTAATTTGTCATTAGCTTGCCAGTCAACCTGTCCGTAAGCTGCTTTAGAAGTAGCATCTAATATGCCTGCCTGAGAATAAAAAATACCATCTGGGTTAGTCGTAGCATTAATCAGCCATGGATTAGCCGCATCAGCCAACGTGTATGGCTGGTTAAGCTCAACATTGTAATAGAATAATCCAGCTACCCAACTAACATCGCCATCGCCATTAGAAATAAACTGGATTTCATGCTGCTTGTTAGTCTCAGCCTGTCCAATTTTTTCGACATAAGACACTGGGCTAGCCGTGCCATCAAAATCTTTCTCGCCATACCAGGTGTAATCCTGATACCCATTGAGAATTTTAATCTGCATGGCATCAGTATTAATGGTTAGCGTTGACTGGTAAGTTTTTTGATCATCAATACCAACGAAACCAACCATATCCGAGCTTATTTCAAAAGGATCGGTTGGCGCAGTAGCCAGTGGTGAAAAAAGGTCAGGATTAATAATTAGTCTGCCTAACTTAGACGGAGCGCCCGCTTCATTGCGATACCCATCAAGCTTATTAAGCTCTAACGCTTCGTTGTCAAAACTCGAACTGAAATAACGCATGTTCCAGTTAATGTTATCGGTGAAATCAAAGTCCAACTGAGCCTCCAGATAGTCTGCATCGGTACCCTTTGGGTCTGGACCAGAAACATTGGTGAAAAAGCTGTCCTGCTCAATCTGAGAATAATGAATAAGGTAACCAACATTATCAGTCAGCGGACCGCTTGAGGTAAAGTCAACATTTGACATGTCGTAGTTGCCTCCTCTCAGGCGAGCAATGTTTTCCATTTTGTCACCAGGTTTTTTAGCAACAACGTTGATTGCTCCACCAGTGGTATTACGACCATACATAGTTCCTTGAGGGCCTCGCAGTACCTCAATGCGAGCAATGCGATCAAAGGATCCGCTCAATACGCCAGCTTCAGTGGTGTAGAAACCATTGTTATAAATACCAACACCAGGATCTGTGCCTAGACTACTTGTCTCACGGCCAATTCCACGAATATAAATTCTGTTACCCTCGCCACCGCCAGCAGATTCCTGATATGACATATTCGGCGTAAAGTTTGATATATCTTGTTGCGAATAAATATTTAAATCCTTTAATGTATCTGAACTCATGACACTAATTGCAATTGAAGTATCTTGCAAAGAAGCTTCTCTCTTCTCTGAAGTAACAATAACTTCTTCCAATAATTCAGCTTCAGCATGAAGCATAGGGGCTCCCATACTTGCAACAATAATTATTAAAAATAAAGATGGTTTTGCTTGATAAATACTTTTCATGATCTAACTCTCCTAGCGTTTAATTTTTATAAATCTGTTTACATTCCAACATATAACCACTAAACATGTCAAGACACAAGTTTTTAAAATATAAGGTTTGATATTGATAGCGGATAACTTAGGAAGCCTAGACCCATAAAATATGAGACTATATACACAAGGTAACTAAAAATATTACTTTTATGGCTCAATCAATATCAAAGCAAAAGCAAATCAAGCCCTTGCGAGTTAGGCGCATACAAGAACGCACCGAAGTAGCGCGGTCTAAACTAATCAATGCTGGCATGCCGCTGTTTGCAGAAAAAGGGTTTGATGCAGTATCGATAAAGGACATAGAAATTGCTGCAGATGTTAAACGTGGAATGTTGGTATACCACTTTCATGACAAAGAAAATTTTTGGAAAGCTGTTGCTGATTTTACATTTAACCAAATTGAATATCAAAAAGATTTACGCCTCGATATAATTAGAGACATTTCCGATCGGGAAGGTCTTGCACTAATGATACGTTTCTTTGTTCGATCTTACGCCCAACATCCCGTGGTGAGTCGGTTAATGGCGCAAGAGGCAAGGCAAGATAGCTGGCGCATCGACTATCTGGTTGTGACCCATATTCGCCCCGGCACCATTGAACTTGAGAAGCACGTAAGAAAAATTCTCAATCTAAGCGCCCGAGAATTTGCGCATTGGTATTATATTATGTTGAGTGCCAGCGCAACTATCTTTTCATTTCAACCAGAATGTAAACGCCTGTTTGGCTTTGATCCGAGAAATGTAGAAGTAATTGAAGCCCATGCAGATATGATTGTGAGAATGTTGCTAGACAAAATTAATAACCCTAACACCATTTGAAAGGCTTTGTAAAAAAGGTCAATGTGACATTCCTCACTT
>DEOR01000025.1:24557-25709 GCA_002358345.1 Proteobacteria bacterium UBA3413
TTCCTCACTTTTAACCTAATTTCTCCAATAATTTAAATAGATTTTTAATATAGCAAATACGCTCAGAAGCTTGAGATTTTGTTTTTATTCTTAGGTTGTGGCAGAATAAATTAAACTATTCTTAAAGGTTAAGGGCAATCAAATGATTAAAATTACGATAACTACATTCTTATTCCTCCTAAGTTTTTTAACCTTAGCGGCTCATGTAGAACCAGTGCAAACAAAAACAGGTGAACAGGAAATTATTGATATCATTTCAGGCATCAAATATGGTTGGGAAAATGGTGATGGCCAATGGAAGGTCGTACATACCCATTCATCTGGCAGAGACAACCTTCCAAAAAAAGAACACTAACTCGAGTAACTCTTGCCTATAGAGTTACCTGCGGTAAATTAGTTGCCAAGGAACATCCCATGAACCCAATTCATCAAATGGCCATAGATCTTATCTCCCAATATGGAGATGACGCTGAATCAATTGCCACGCTAAGAGCGGCCGAATATGCTGCTAGCCTTAACATCGATGAGTGGCAAATATGGGAATCGGTAATTGAGAAAATTCAAAATATTTCAGTAAACCCAGAACTACAATAGACTCATTAACAGCATATTGATAAATCAATGATGAATAAAATAGTCTCAATTCACCCCTTAAACAGGAATATGCCTCTAGTTTTAAATCATTAAATCTTGAATGGATTGAAGTTTTTTTATCCTAGAGCAAGAAGATATAAAAATATTGTGGAATGCCGAAGAATATGTTCTTGCAACCCATGTGATCGGGGCATCCCTTGTTTATCTAATAACAAATCCTTATCATATATAGCAATCAATCTGATCTAAAGCCATATGAATGACTAGGCCAACGCCTACAAGATTAGTTTTAGGAAAAAAGCATAATGCAAAATAGATCGCAATAAGCCAAATCTGATGCAAAGGATGGAAACCGATGCTGCATCGACTGGCATCGTATATTGGATTTGCAAGTAAGTGATCTACATCAACCACCATGGTGGCCATTAAAATAAATAGAGCTGCCTGCCAGTTTTTTCTATAAAAAATTCCTGTCACCAGCACGGGCACTAGAAGGTGAAAAAATAAATGGGGCATTTTAAGCGCTTATAAAAACGAAACTTTAGGGCAAAGACAGCG
>DEOR01000057.1:0-15479 GCA_002358345.1 Proteobacteria bacterium UBA3413
ATGGTGCCGGCAACAAGAGTCGAACTCGTGACCTGATGATTACAAATCAACTGCTCTACCAACTGAGCTATACCGGCAGGGTCGGAATTTTACAATATTAAAACAAATGATGGAAGTTGCTATATAGATTATCTAACTAGCATCAAATGAGCATCCAGTTCCACCAATTCCACAATAGCCGTTTGGGTTTTTTTCAAGATATTGCTGATGGTACTCTTCAGCTAAATAATATTGTTTAAGTACTCTAATCTCGGTGGTGATCTTGCCATAGCCTGCTGCTAAAAGATTGTCTTGGTACTGCTGAAAAGTTTGCTCAACCACTTTCAAGTCTTCTTCGTTTTCACAAAAACATGCGGAGCGATATTGCGTGCCTATGTCATTGCCTTGTCTATTGCCTTGGGTAGGATCATGGCATTCCCAAAAAATTTTTAAAATTTTCACCAAGGAAATAATTGAGGCATCAAATTGAATTTTAACAACCTCGGTATGACCAGTAGCCCCAGCGCAAACTAACCCATAGGTTGGATTTTCCACACTACCACCAGCATAACCAACCGAGGTCATCTCAACCCCAGGCACGGACCAAAATTTTCTTTCAACCCCCCAGAAACATCCAGCCCCTAGAATGACCGTCTTTGATGAGTGATTTGAGTGGTAGTTAATCTGCTTTTTAAAAATCGTATGTTCCATGGTATTTAATAAAGGCCTTTAATTGAGCATTCACCAGCGCTAATAGTTTGTATTTCATTGTTAGTTTCAAGCAACATTTTACCTTGATTATCGACGCCTCTAAAGATTCCTTTCACTTCTTTTTGATGATTAGTGATGATTGAGATTTCAGTGTTTTGATGCATGCATCTTTTATACCAGGCATCCTGCCAATTGGGGTAATAGTTTTGTTGATAAAAGATAATTTTTTTTAGAATGGAATTAATTAATCGCTCTCTTGGCAGCATCTTTTTTAAGGCTCCTAAATCTCCCCACCAGGATTCTTTTTTAGGGATTGAATAATTAATTCCGATGCCGATGGTGCATTCAATTTTTTGGTCAGTAATTTCAGACTCAATAAGAATGCCGCAAATTTTTTTGTTGTTAAGCAAAATGTCATTCGGCCATTTTAAACCAGCATTAATTTTTTGATTTGCTATCTCATCCAAGGCTTCGGCTATCAATAGACCAGTCACCAAGCTAAGAGAGGGTTCCAGTTCCTGAACTTGATATTTAATACTTAGATATATATTTCCACTTTCAGGGCTGTGCCACGTTTTACCATGCCTGCCTCTGCCAGCTGTTTGCTGTTCTGATAATACGATTAAAAAAGGCTTTTGTAACTTGGCTTGTTTAGCAAAAATATTAGTTGAATCTATAGTCTCAAAGAAATAACAGTCAAGATCATCTTGATTGAGGTCTCTCAGGACGTCATTTTGTATTAATTTACTCAAGTTATTAATAATAATATAGTTGACTTCAATCCATTCTAGAACAAAAATAGCAACCTTGATATGGAGGAGTGGCCGAGCGGTTAAAGGCGGCAGACTGTAAATCTGTTCTCTACGAGTACGTTGGTTCGAATCCAGCCTCCTCCACCATTCATATAAATATTTACCGTAAAAAGGTTGAGTTTATCTATTTTTAAAGAGATAATACGCCACCTTAAATTAGGATGCTTTAATACGGGCTCATATAGCTCAGTGGTAGAGCACTTGCTTGGTAAGTAAGAGGTCACCGGTTCAAGTCCGGTTATGAGCTCCATTTTAGGTAGATTTTAGAGTTAATTTAAAACAATAGAGAGGCAAGAGAATGGCTAGACAAAAATACGAAAGAACTTTACCCCATGTAAACGTGGGAACAATTGGTCACGTCGATCATGGTAAAACTACACTAACAGCGGCCTTAACTAAGGTTGCATCTGAATTGTTTGGTGGAGAAATTATTGATTTTTCAAATATTGATAACGCCCCAGAAGAAAGAGCGCGTGGTATTACTATTGCAACATCTCATGTTGAATACATTTCTAGCATTAGGCATTATGCCCATGTTGATTGCCCAGGACATGCTGATTATGTAAAAAATATGATTACTGGAGCTGCCCAAATGGATGGAGCTATCTTGGTCGTGAGTGCAGCTGATGGTCCAATGCCTCAAACAAGAGAACACATCCTTCTTGCTAAGCAAGTTGGTGTTCCAAAAATTGTTGTTTTCTTGAACAAAGCTGATCAGGTTGATGATCCTGAGCTTCAAGAGTTAGTTGAATTGGAAATCAGAGAGCTTTTAGATAAGTATGACTTTCCAGGGGATGACACTCCAATCATCGTTGGAAGTGCACTAAAAGCATTGGAAGGCGACACATCAGATATTGGCGTTCCAGCTGTTCAAAAGCTAATTGAAGCATTGGATTCATTTATCACAGAGCCAGTAAGAGAAATTGAGAAACCTTTCTTGATGCCTGTTGAAGATGTATTCACTATTTCAGGAAGAGGTACTGTTGTTACAGGCAGAATTGAGTCAGGGATTGTTAGGACTGGTGACCCAATTGAAATTGTTGGTATCACAGACACAAAAACCACGGTTTGTACTGGTGTTGAAATGTTCAGAAAATCTTTAGACGAAGGTCGTGCTGGAGAGAACTGTGGAGTTCTTTTAAGAGGAGTTGAGAGAGACGCTGTTGAAAGAGGTCAGGTTCTATGTAAACCAGGGTCTATTAGCCCTCACACAGAATTTGAAGCAGAAATTTATGTCCTAAGCAAAGAAGAGGGTGGAAGACACACGCCTTTCTTTAGCAACTACAGACCTCAATTCTATTTCAGAACGACTGATGTTACTGGAGCTTGTGCACTAGCTGAGGGTGTCGAAATGGTTATGCCTGGTGATAACATTAAAATGACAGTGACTTTAATTTCACCGATTGCAATGGAAGAAGGTCTAAGATTTGCAATTAGAGAAGGCGGCAGAACAGTGGGAGCCGGCGTAGTCGCTAAGATTATTAAGTAATAAAACAATTTTACAATTGTGCCGAGATTAACGCTCGGCATTTTTGTCTCTATTTTATAGGAGAAAATTTAGGCCAGTAGCTCAACTGGTAGAGCGACGGCCTCCAAAGCCGTAGGTTGAGGGTTCAAGTCCTTCCTGGCCTGCCAAGGAGCTGGTTTAGATTAAAAAATATGGCAAAGGGTAAAGTATCAAACATTGCCGATAAGATTAAGTGGCTCCTAGCTATGGGTATCTTTTCAGTCGCTGTTGTTGGAAATGGCTATTACACTGAAGTTGCATTCCTATATAGAGTGCTTGCAGTCGTAACACTTTTTCTTGTTGCTACATTTATTCTTGCTAATACAGTTTTTGGCAAAGGTGCTGTGAAATTAATGCGCGAATCTAGAACTGAGATGAGAAGAGTGGTTTGGCCATCTCGGATAGAGACCACTCAAACTTTCATGGTTGTTTTTGGTTCAATTGTTGTGCTTTGTTTATTTTTTTGGGCTTTAGAGTCTCTGCTGAGTTGGTTAACTAAATTAATTTTAGGATAGTTATAAAGTGAATTGGTACGTAATAATGGCATATTCTGGATACGAGCTTAAAGTTAAAGCTGCAATCGAGGAACGCATTGCGCTTGCCGGATTGCAAGACCAATTTGGAGAAATACTTGTCCCCACAGAATCAGTTGTTGAGCTAAAAAGCGGCGCAAAGAAAAAAACTGAAAGAAAATTTTTTCCAGGCTACATTCTTATTGAGATGGAAATGAACGATGACACTTGGCAGCTTGTGAAGCATACGCCAAGAGTTAGCACTTTTGTTGGCGGCAAGAAAGATAAACCTTCTTCAATTTCTAAGAGTGATGTAGACAATATCTTAAATAGAATAGAGGTAGGCGAAGAGGCCCCTCGACCAAAAACATTATTTGAGCCAGGTGAAGTGATCCGAGTCTGCGATGGGCCCTTTAATGATTTTAATGGGATTGTCGAAGAGGTAGATTATGAGAGGAGCAAGGCAAAAATCTCAGTTCAGATTCTAGGCAGATCCACCCCAGTTCAATTAGATTTCATGCAAATAGAGAAAACATAATGGCAAAGAAAGTAAAGAAAATATTCAAGATTTTAAAACTTCAGATTCCTGCGGGCGAAGCTAATCCTAGCCCACCTGTTGGTCCGGCTTTAGGACAAGCTGCAGTTAATATCATGGACTTTTGTAATGCCTTTAATGCAGCAACTCAAGGCACAGAAAAAGGTTTGCCGCTGCCGGTAGCTATTACGGTATACGAGGATAAATCTTTTACTTTCCTAGTCAAATCAGCCCCAGCAGCAGTTTTAATTAAGAAAGCTTTAGGCTTAGCCAAGGGGAGCAGTATTCCAAATAGAGATAAAGTTGGAACTATCACCAGAGCTCAGCTTGAAGAAATTGCCACAATGAAGCGGAAAGATCTTAATGCTAATGATATTGATCAAGCGGTAAAAATCATCGAAGGTACAGCCCGTAGTATGGGTGTTGAGGTTAAATAATGACGAAGTTAACAAAAAAGAAAAAGCAGTTGTTAGAGCTGGTAAACCCAGAAACTATATACTCCCTTGATGAGGCAATGACTATTTTTCAAACAGTGAAATCATCGAAGTTTGATGAGTCTATTGATATAGCATTAAGACTTGGGATTGACGCTGCTAAATCAGATCAGAATGTGAGAGGCGCAATTACACTTCCACACTCACTTGGTAAAGCTGTCATAGTTGCAGTTTTTGCTGATGGCGATCAGGCCAAAGAAGCTACAGATGCTGGGGCAGACTTTGTTGGTCTTGATGATCTTGCTGAAAAGTTTAAAAAACAAGAGATATCTGTAGATGTTGTTATCTCAACTCAAGATGCCATGAAAGTTGTTGGTCAATTAGGTCAAGTGCTCGGCCCAAAAGGACTTATGCCCAATCCCAAGACTGGCACGGTCACAGAAAAGGTTGGAGATGCAATTAAGAATGCAAAATCCGGCCAAGTAAGATTTAGAACAGATAAAAATGGAATCCTGCACGGTTGTATCGGCAAGGTCTCTTTTTCTTCCGTTCAAATACAAGAAAATGCAGCTGCAATGATAGATGAGGTTAAGAAATTAAAGCCAGCTACTGCAAAAGGTATTTATATTCATAGTGTTGCTTTAAGCAGCACGATGGGTCCAGGAGTGAAGGTTGCTCCTGCATCCTTAGTATAGTTTTAGGGTCTTTTTTGACCTTAGATTGTTGCGATTATCGCAGCCGTCAAAGACCGTAGGTGCGAAAGCTTAATTTCCTACGTAGGTGGTGTTCAAATTGCGAAGGCGGTTTGTCACTGATTAGCCGAAAGGCATTAAAAGGAGAATTGCTGTGGCATTAGCTAGAGAAGATAAAGAGAGAATTGTTCGAGAAGTTAAGGAAGTTGCGGCTTCTGCATCTTCGCTTGTGATTTCAGATGCGAGGGGCCTTAAGGTTTCTGAGCTTACTGAGATTAGAAGACAGGGAACAGAGTCTGGTATTCATATCCAGGTTATTAAAAACTCGCTTGCAAAATTGGCATTTGAAGGAACTGATTTTGGTTGTACCAATGAAGTTCTTACAGGTCCCTCACTGTTTGCATTCTCATATGCTGAGCCAGGCGCAGCAGCGAAGATGTTAAAAACATACGCCGAAAATTTTGACGCTCTTGAGGTCAAAGCTTTGGTTGTAGAAGGGCAACTTCTCGATGGATCGCATATTGATGTATTAGCATCATTGCCTTCAAGAGTAGAAGCATTAACTCTGATCGCTTCTGTACTGCAGGCACCTATAAGTAAATTTGCAACACTTCTTAATGAAGTGCCAAGTAAATTAGCTAGAGTTCTTGCAGCAGTTCGTGACAATAAACAGGCTAACGCCTAAATCTAGGAGAAAAAAAAATGGCAATATCTAAAGATGATATTTTAAGTTCGATTGAAGAGATGTCGGTTATGGAGTTGGTTGGGTTAATCTCAGCTATTGAAGAAAAATTTGGCGTAACTGCTGCTGCAGCTGTAGCTGCTGCCCCGGCTGCTGCTGGTGGTGGAGAAGCTGATGCTGCTGACGAGCAAACTGACTTTGACGTTGTGCTGACTGCAGCTGGCGAGCAAAAGGTTCAAGTAATTAAAGCTGTTAGAGCAATTACTGGTTTAGGCCTTAAAGAAGCTAAGGACTTAGTGGACGGCGCGCCTAACACCTTGAAGGAAGGTGTGGCCAAAGCTGAAGCTGAAGCCTTGCTCAAGCAATTAATAGAGGCTGGAGCAACTGCAGAACTTAAGTAAATCTGTAATTTAAATAATATTTCAAGAGCACCATATGTCATATAGCTATACCGAGAAAAGAAGAATAAGAAAAAACTTTGGAAGACTGCCAAAAGTCATGGAGCTTCCAAAACTCATCAAGACTCAGCTTGATTCTTACGCACAATTCCTTCAACAGCATGTTGAAGTTGGTGCAAGAGAAAACAAAGGTCTAGAAGAGGTTTTTCAGACTCTTTTCCCGATTACTAGCGTATCTGGCAATGCTGCCCTTGAGTATGTATCCTACCAGCTAGGCAAACCTGGATTTACAGTTCAGGAATGCTTGATTCAAGGTTTAAGTTATTCAGTTCCCCTTAGAATTACTGTTCGTTTGGTGATTTATGATAGAGAAACAAATTTTCAAAACGTTAAAGACGTAAAAGAAGGCGAAGTATTTATGGGTGAAGTGCCCTTGATGACAGAGAATGGTTCATTCGTAATCAATGGAACTGAAAGGGTTGTTGTTAATCAGCTGCATAGGTCTCCGGGTGTATTTTATGACCATGATAAAGGTAAAACTCATTCAACTGGAAAGGTTCTTTATTCTGCTCGAATTATTCCTTATAGAGGTTCTTGGTTAGATTTTGAATTTGATCCAAAGGATAATTTATATTGTCGAATTGATCGCAGAAGAAAGATTCCTGCAACTATTATTCTTAAAGCCCTAGACATGGGAACAGAAGAAATATTACAAAATTTCTATGAAATCGATACCGTCCATGTTGAAAAAGAGGGCATTAAAATTGAATTAATTCCATCAAGGCTTCGCGGGCAAACATTACCTGTAGACCTGAAGGTGAAAAGCAAGGTCATTGTAGAGGCTAACAAAAGAATTACAGCTCGTCATGTTAGAGAGCTAGAGCAAGCTAAAATAGCATCACTCAAAGTTGAGGATGATTTTTTAATTGGAAAAGTGCTGGCAAAAGATGTATTTAACCAAGAGACTGGAGAAGTCTTAATTCCAGCAAACACAGAGCTGGATCTTGCTGCTATTGAAATTCTTAGAGAATCCAAGGTAACAGAGCTATATTGTTTATATATCAATGAGCTTGATAAAGGACCTTATATCTCAACAACACTAAGAGTTGATTCAACCTCTAATAAGCTAGAAGCCTTGGTCGAAATATACAGAATGATGAGACCTGGCGAGCCGCCGACCAAAGATTCTGCAGAGCAACTATTCCAGAATCTATTTTTTAACCCTGAGAGATATGACCTTTCTGAGGTTGGCAGGATGAAATTTAACAGAAGATTAAAAATTGATTCTGTAAAAGAGGTTCCGGGCATCTTGGATGCTGATGACATTTTAGGTGTCATGAAGGGGATTGTTAATATCAGGGATGGGCACGACAATGTTGATGACATAGACCACCTTGGAAACAGAAGAGTAAGGTCAGTTGGAGAATTGACTGCCAACCAATTTAGAGTTGGATTAATTAGAGTTGAGAGAGCAGTGAGAGAAAGACTCAGCATGGCAGAAGCTGATGAGCTAGGCCCTCAAGATCTTATCAATGCTAAGCCGGTTACAGCTGCTATTAAAGAATTTTTTGGTTCTAGTCAGCTATCACAGTTCATGGATCAGAATAATCCTTTGTCAGAAATTACTCATAAAAGAAGGGTATCCGCTCTTGGGCCAGGAGGCCTTACAAGAGAAAGAGCAGGTTTTGAGGTGAGAGATGTTCACCCCACCCATTACGGTAGACTGTGCCCTATCGAGACTCCCGAAGGCCCAAATATTGGTTTAATCAACTCTTTTGCTTGTTATTCAAGAACTAATTCGTACGGATTTATTGAAACTCCCTACAGAAAAGTTACTAAGAGCAAGGTAACTGATGAGATTATTTTTCTTTCAGCTATTGACGAGGCAGAGCATGTTATTGCGCAGGCTAATGCCGTGTTAGATAAAGCAGGGAAATTTTCAGATGATTTGGTGCCGGTTCGTCACAATGGCGATTCTGCTCTAATGAGTCCAGAGCGAATTGATTTGATGGATGTAGCGCCTCAACAAGTTGTATCTGTGGCAGCTTCATTGATACCATTTCTTGAGCACGATGACGCAAATAGGGCCTTGATGGGTTCCAATATGATGCGTCAAGCTGTTCCTGTATTAAAGCCCGAAAAACCACTAGTTGGAACTGGGTTTGAAACTATTGTTGCTGGTGATTCTGGCGTATGCGTAGTTTCTAAAAATAATGGTGTTGTAGAGAACGTTGATGCTGCAAGAATAGTTGTGCGAGTAACAGATTCTAAAAACTCTAATAATGCCGTAGATATATATAACCTTACAAAGTACACCCGATCCAATCAAAATACTTGCATCAATCAGAGACCTTTAGTCTCAGTTGGAGATAAAGTTAAATTTGGTGATATCTTAGCCGATGGTCCTTCTGTTGATAATGGAGAGCTAGCTCTAGGACAAAACATTCGCATAGCTTTCATGCCATGGAATGGATATAACTTTGAAGATTCAATCTTAATGTCAGAAAAAGTTTCCAGAGAAGATAGATTCACCTCTATTCATATTCAGGAGCTTACTTGTATTTCAAGAGATACTAAACTTGGTTCAGAAGAGATTACTTCTGATATCCCAAATGTTGGAGAAGGCTCTCTTAATAAACTTGATGAGTGCGGCATGGTTTATGTTGGCGCAGAGGTTAAGGCTGGTGATATTTTAGTTGGAAAAATTACCCCCAAAGGAGAGACACAGCTTTCTCCCGAAGAAAAGCTGTTACGTGCTATTTTTGGTGAAAAGGCTTCAGATGTAAAAGACACCTCTCTAAGAGTGCCTTCAAGCATTAATGGTACTGTCATTGGTGTCGAAGTCTTTACTAGAGATGGTATGGAGAAAGACGATAGAACCAAAGCAATTGAATTAGATCACCTTTCTGACGCTAAAAAAGATACAGACGATCAAGTCAGAATCATCAATGATGCAACGAGAATTCGACTGGTTGATATCCTTAAAGGATCCAAAGTCTCCAAAGGCCCTGGTTTAAAAAAGGGTGCTAGCATTTCTGCAGATGATCTCAAGGATCTATCGTTGGATGACTTGCTGTCTATCAGAACCTCAGATGACTCAATTAACGATGCAATTGAAGATGCTGAGAAAGCCCTTAAGTTATACCTCAAAGATATTGAAGAAAGCTTTCAAGAGAAAAAACAAAAAATTATCCGAGGGCACGATCTCGCTCCCGGAGTTATTAAGATTGTCAAAGTCTACCTTGCTGTAAAAAGAAGAATTCAGCCTGGCGATAAAATGGCTGGTCGACATGGTAATAAAGGCGTTATTTCTGAAATTATGCCAATCGAAGACATGCCTTATGATGCTGAGGGTAATCCAGTAGATATCGTCCTCAATCCATTGGGCGTGCCATCAAGGATGAATGTTGGGCAGGTTCTTGAAACTCACATGGGTGCAGCTGCCAAAGGCATTGGTCTGAAAATTAATAAAATGATTAAAGCTAAAGCAAAAGCTGATGAGCTCAAAAAATACCTTGATATTTTATATAACAAAAATGCCACTATTAAAGAAGACTTAAATTCTTTTACTAACGCAGAGATTCAAACTCTTGCAGAAAACCTTCAAGATGGATTGCCTATTGCAACGCCTGTGTTTGATGGCGCGAAAGAATCTGAGATCAAAGAGCTTTTAAAGCTAGCAGATCTTCCTGAATCTGGTCAGCTGACCTTATTTGATGGCAGAAGCGGTAGAAAATTTGAGCGTCCTGTGACAGTTGGTTATATGTACATGATCAAACTGAATCACTTGGTTGACGACAAGATGCATGCTAGATCTACCGGCTCATACAGCTTGGTTACCCAGCAGCCTCTTGGTGGTAAAGCTCAGTTTGGTGGTCAAAGATTTGGTGAGATGGAAGTGTGGGCGCTTGAAGCATATGGTGCCGCTTATACCTTGCAGGAAATGCTTACAGTTAAATCTGATGATGTTGCCGGAAGAACAAAGATGTACAAAAACATCGTCGACGGAAACTATCAAATGGATGCCAATACTCCTGAGTCATTTAATGTGCTGACAAAAGAGATTAGATCGCTTGGAATAAACTTAGAATTAGATTCAGATAATTAGGAGAAATAATTGAAAGATTTACTAAACTCATTAAAAGCCAAGCAAGAAGATTTTACTTCTATTACTGCTGGTCTAGCTTCTCCTCAAATGGTCCGATCTTGGTCGTTTGGCGAAGTGAAGAAACCTGAAACTATTAACTATAGAACCTTTAAGCCTGAAAGAGATGGGCTATTCTGTGCAAAAATCTTTGGCCCAGTAAAAGATTATGAGTGTGTTTGTGGAAAATATAAACGCATGAAGCACCGAGGCGTTGTGTGTGAAAAATGTGGCGTAGAGGTGACTCTTGCTAAAGTTAGACGAGACAGAATGGGGCACATTGAACTTGCTGCGCCGGTTGCTCATATTTGGTTTTTAAAGTCTCTTCCATCTAGGATTGGTTTATTGCTAGATATAACATTGAGAGAAATTGAGCGAGTCCTGTATTTTGAAAGCTACATTGTTACAGACCCTGGATTGACAGAGCTAGAGAAATGCCAAATTTTAACCGAAGAAGAATATATTGAAGCCTTCGATGTGCATGGAGATGAGTTTACTGCTTCCATGGGTGCGGAGGCAGTCCAAATGCTTCTTCAAGAATTAGATTTAGAAGAGGAGATTAGAATTATTAGAGAGGAGGTTCCTCAAACTAACTCTGACACGAAGTTAAAAAAATTATCGAAGCGATTAAAGCTGCTAGAAGCTTTTAATGAGACTGGAAACAAACCCGAGTGGATGATCATGAATGTCTTGCCAATATTGCCGCCAGACCTTAGGCCGCTTGTTCCACTAGAAGGTGGGCGATTTGCTACCTCTGATCTGAATGACCTTTATAGAAGAGTTATCAATAGAAATAATAGATTAAAACGTCTTTTAGAACTGAGCGCACCTGACATCATTGTTAGAAATGAAAAGCGAATGCTTCAAGAGAGTGTTGATGCTCTTCTTGATAATGGTAGAAGGGGTAGAGTTATTACTGGAACTAATAAACGACCTTTAAAATCTCTAGCAGACATGATTAAAGGTAAAGGTGGAAGATTTAGACAAAATCTTTTGGGCAAGCGAGTGGATTACTCTGGAAGATCAGTAATTGTTGCAGGCCCGAACTTGAAGTTACATCAATGTGGCTTGCCAAAGAAAATGGCTCTTGAGCTATTCAAGCCCTATGTTTATGGGAAACTAGAAGAGAACGAACTAGCAACAACCATTAAGGCAGCTAAAAAGCTTGTAGAGAGAGAAACCCCGGAAGTATGGCAAATCTTAGAAGAAGTGATCAGGGAACACCCCATTCTATTAAACAGGGCTCCAACTCTTCACAGATTGGGCATTCAAGCTTTTGAGCCTTTGTTAGTAGAGGGTAAAGCCATTCAATTGCATCCGTTAGTTTGTGTTGCGTTTAATGCTGATTTTGATGGCGACCAAATGGCTGTTCATGTACCCCTTTCAATTGAGGCTCAGCTTGAAGCGAGAGCCTTAATGATGTCAACAAATAATATCCTTTCCCCTGCAAATGGAGAGCCTATTATTAATCCTACTCAGGACATTGTCTTAGGTCTATATTATATGACCCGTGACAAAGTAAATGTCAAAGGTGATGGCAGGGTCTTTAGTAACCCCGATGAGGTTTTAAGGGCTTATGAGACGGAAACTCTTGATATTCATGCCAGTATTAAATGCCGGATTACAAATGCAGATAAAGGTACTTTCTTAGAGGAAACTACTGTTGGGCGCGTCCTAGTCTGGAGAATTACCCCAATTGAAGTTGGTTTTGATAACGTGAATAAGACCTTAGATAAAAAATCTGTTTCAAAGCTCATAGATATTTCTTACAGAAAGGCGGGACTCAAATCTACGGTTATCTTTGCTGATCAGTTGATGTACTTAGGTTTTGACCATTCAACAAGATCCGGATCATCGATTGGAGTTGATGATTTTGTTATTCCTGATGAAAAAGCAGGAATTATTGATGCCGCCGAAAAGGAAGTGAAAGCAATCGAAACTCAGTTTGAGTCTGGGTTAGTAACTCAGGGTGAGCGTTACAACAAAGTAATTGATATTTGGTCAAGAGCTAATGAAAAAGTTGCTAAGGCCATGATGACAAAAATTAGTACCGACCAAGTGGTTGATAGAGATGGGAATGAGATTGATCAAGCATCATTTAATTCTGTATTTATCTATGCAGATTCTGGTGCGCGGGGCTCCCCTGCACAGATTAGGCAGCTTTCTGGAATGCGTGGACTAATGTCCAAGCCAGATGGATCAATTATTGAGACACCCATTACTGCAAACTTTAGAGAAGGACTATCTGTTCTGCAGTACTTTATTTCTACCCATGGAGCTCGTAAAGGTCTTGCAGATACAGCTCTTAAAACAGCTAACTCTGGGTACCTAACTAGACGCCTTTGTGACGTTGCAATGGATTCTGTTGTTGTAGAAGTAGATTGCGGCACCGAACAATCAGTGGTCGTTTCGTCTATTGTTGAGGGCGGAGAGATTATCCAACCATTAACTGAAAGAATATTGGGAAGAGTTATTGCTGAAGCTATCTCTGATGCTGAAGGCGTTGAGTTATTCCCTTTAGGCCATTTAATTGATGAGAATTCATTAATGAAAATTGATGAATTGAATCTGGCTTCTCTCAGGGTTCGTTCTCCTATGACCTGTGAAGCAAGCTATGGCGTTTGTGCCACATGTTATGGTCGTGATTTAGCCAGAGGGCATCTTGTTCATCGTGGCGAGGCTGTCGGTGTCGTTGCCGCTCAATCCATTGGAGAGCCGGGCACCCAGCTGACTATGAGAACATTCCATATTGGCGGAGCTGCATCTAGCTCTTCTGAAGACAATGCAATTGTTGTAAACAGCTCAGGCGTTATTAAATTTTCCTCTGATATTAAAACTGTTACCAATAAAGATAAGCAAGAAGTTGTTGTTTCAAGAAATAGCAAGGTCACTTTAACCGATGAAAAAGGTAAGCTGATTGAGCAGCATAAAGTGAAATATGGGTCCACTCTATTCGTTAAGAATAATACTATTATTGAGCCTGGTGTTAAGGTTGCCGGTTGGGATCCTTATACGAGACCAATTATTACAGAGGTTGAAGGTATTGTGCAGTTTTCTGATATTGAAGATGGCGTGACTGTTATGTCTAAAACTGATGAGCTAACTGGCCTAACTAGTATTGAAGTTATTGATGTTTCTGAAAGACCAACAGCTGGAAAAGATAAAGTTCCAGCAATTGCATTGGTAGATGCTAAAGGTAAGCCTGTAACTTTAGGGGAGCATAAAACTCCTGCTAATTACTCGTTACCCGCAAAAGCATTGGTCAACCTCAAAAACGGAAAAAAACTATACGCTGGTGAAGTATTGGCGAGGATTCCATTAGAGGGATCTAAAACAAAAGATATCACTGGTGGCTTGCCGCGAGTTGCTGATTTATTTGAAGCAAGAAAACCTAAAGATGCTGCAGTACTTGCGGAGGAAAGTGGGACCATTGCCTTCGGAAAAGAAACTAAAGGCAAAATCAGGCTAGTGATAACTTTAGATGGCGCAACTAAGAAATCTCATAATGTCGAAATGCTGATCCCTAAACACAGAACATTGACAGTGTTCGAGGGTGAGAGAATTGAAAAAGGTGACATTATTTCTGATGGACCGCTTAGTCCGCATGATATTTTGAGACTTAGAGGCATTCCTGAATTGACCAACTTTGTGGTGAATGAAGTGCAGGATGTTTACAGACTTCAAGGAGTATTAATTAACGACAAGCACATTGAGACTATTCTTAGGCAGATGCTAAGAAAGGCTTTAATTATTGATGGCGAGGATACTAAGTTTATTCAAGGAGATCAGGTCGAATATGATGAACTTGTTGAAGAAAATGCTAAAGCAACTGCTGCTGGCAAAGAGCCAGCTCAGTTTGAAAGGATATTACTTGGCATAACCAAAGCCTCGCTAACTACTAGCTCGTTTATTTCTGCTGCTTCTTTTCAAGAAACTACAAGGGTTTTAACCGAAGCATCAGTGACCGGGAAAGTCGATTATCTTCGAGGGTTAAAAGAAAACGTTGTTGTGGGTAGACTTATACCAGCCGGTACTGGCATGGAGTTCCACGATAAAATGGCTGCTAAGAATGCAAGTGATTCATCTGAATCAATGCTTTCTGAGGATGATATCGAAGCAGCTCTAAGACAAGAATTACAACAAAGCGAGGAATAATGTTGACCGCAGTTAATCCTCTCTATAAAATCGCGATCAACTAGGAAATTATGGCTACAGTAAATCAATTAATAAGAAAACCTCGCAAACCAAAAGTGAGGAAAACTGACGTGCCTGCTCTGGAGAAATCTCCGCAACGAAGAGGTGTTTGTACTCGTGTGTATACGACTACTCCAAAAAAACCTAATTCAGCTCTCAGGAAGGTCTGCAGAGTTAGATTGACCAGTGGGTATGAAGTTACTTCATATATTGGTGGTGAGGGGCATAACCTGCAAGAGCATTCTGTTGTTCTTATCCGCGGTGGTCGAGTAAAAGATCTGCCTGGTGTTAGATATCATACTGTGAGGGGAGCATTGGATACTTCCGCTGTTGCTAATAGAAAACAAAGAAGATCAAAATATGGAGCCAAAAAAGGTAAATAATTATGCCAAGAAGAAGAAGTCCTGAGAAAAGAAAAATTCTACCTGATCCTAAATACAAAGATGTCATAGTGGCCAAGTTCATGAATCACATCATGAGAGATGGAAAAAAGTCTGTTGCAGAAAAAATAGTTTATGGTGCTTTTGATAAAATTGATAAAGCTGCAAAATCTGACCCAGTTGAATTATTTAAAAAAGCTCTGGATACAATCGGTCCAATGGTCGAGGTTAAATCTAGGCGAGTCGGCGGGGCAACTTATCAGATACCCACTGAAGTTAGGCCTTCAAGAAGACAGGCGCTGGCAATGAGATGGTTGGTTGAAGCGGCTAGAAAAAGAAGTGAAAAGTCCATGGATCATAGGTTGGCTGGAGAGCTAACTGACGCAGCAGAAGGTAAAGGATCTGCGGTTAAAAAGAAAGAAGATGTTCATCGCATGGCCGAAGCCAACAAAGCTTTCTCTCATTTCCGTTTTTAATATTATTCATTATTTAGGTTTTT
>DEOR01000057.1:15685-42734 GCA_002358345.1 Proteobacteria bacterium UBA3413
GCAACCATGGATTGGATGGAGCAGGAGCAGGAGAGAGGTATTACTATTACTTCAGCTGCAACGACCTGTTTCTGGTCTGGTATGGAGCAACAGTTTCCTCAACATAGAATTAACATCATTGATACTCCTGGTCACGTGGACTTTACCATTGAGGTAGAGAGATCTTTAAGAGTACTAGATGGTGCTGTGGTAGTTTTTTGTGCTACATCCGGCGTTGAGCCTCAATCAGAAACTGTTTGGCGTCAAGCAGATAGATACGAAGTTCCAAGAATTGTTTTTGTTAATAAGATGGATAGAGCTGGCGCTGACTTTTCTCGAGTCACAGCTCAGATAAAAGATCGACTAAAAGCTAATGTTGTCCCAATGCAATATAACATCGGATCTGAGGAGTCTTTTAAAGGCGTGGTGGATCTTGTGAAGATGAAAGCCATCTTCTGGAATGAAGAAGATCAAGGGTTAACATTTGAAGAGAGAGAGATCCCAGAGGATATTCTTGCAAAATGCGAAGCTTTAAGAGAATCAATGATGGAGAGTGCTGCAGAGGCGAATGAAGATCTTTTGAATGTTTATCTTGAGAGCGGAGCGCTTTCGAATGACCAAATTAAAGAGGGCATCAGAATTAGAACTCTTGCTAACGAGATTATTCCAGCATTTTGTGGCTCTGCTTTTAAAAATAAAGGCGTGCAAGCAGTTCTTGATGCTGCCATTGAATATCTACCAGCTCCAAATGAAGTCAAAGCTATCAAGGGAACTCTTCCTGATGATGAGGAGGCTGAGGTCTTTAGAGCATCTTCTGACGATGAGCCTTTCTCTGCTTTGGCTTTTAAGATTGCGACCGATCCATTCGTTGGGACCTTAACTTTTATTCGAGTTTACTCTGGTGTTCTTTCGGTTGGCGATGGGGTGATGAACTCTACGAAGCGGAAAAAGGAAAGAGTCGGTCGAATGGTTCAGATGCACGCAAATGAAAGGAATGAAATTAAAGAAATTAGAGCAGGAGATATCGCCGCTTGCATTGGCTTAAAAGATGTTACAACTGGCGATACTCTTTGTGATCTCAAGGATCAAGTAGTTCTAGAGCGCATGAATTTTCCAGAGCCTGTTATTTCAGTTGCAGTGGAACCCAAAACGAAAGCTGACCAAGAGAAAATGGGTATTGCGCTAGGGAAGCTTGCGCAAGAAGACCCATCATTTAGAGTTCACACAGATGAAGAAACAGCTCAAACTATTATATCTGGTATGGGCGAACTGCATTTAGATGTTCTGGTGGATAGAATGAGAAGAGAGTTTGCTGTAGAGGCAAATATTGGGAAACCACAAGTGTCTTATCGTGAGACGATCAGGGACTCAATAGAGATTGAAGGAAAATTCGTAAAGCAGAGTGGCGGCAAGGGCCAGTATGGCCATGTTTGGTTGAAACTAGAGCCCCTTGGTTTAGATGATGAGTACGAATTTGTCGACAAAATTGTTGGTGGATCAGTGCCTAAAGAATACATACCTGCGGTAGATAAAGGCATTCAAGAACAAATGAAAAATGGCGTAATAGCTGGGTATCCTTTGTTAGCACTTAGAGCCACTTTATATGATGGCTCATTCCATGACGTAGATTCAAGTGAGATGGCATTCAAAATTGCTGGTTCCATGGCTCTTAAAGCAGGTTGCTTGAAGGCTAGACCAGTGCTATTGGAACCGATGATGTTGGTAGAAGTTGTGACACCTGAAGAGCACATGGGCGATGTGGTAGGAGATCTTAACCGCAGAAGGGGAATTATCTTGGGCATGGATGAAATTCCAACAGGTAAAACTGTTAGAACCGAAGTGCCACTTTCTGAGATGTTTGGTTATGCAACTGATCTCAGGTCAGCAACGCAGGGAAGAGCAAGTTTCTCCATGGAATTTCTTAAATATGCAGAAGTTCCGAACAATATTGCTGAACAGTTAAAATTAGTTTAAAACAATAGATTATAAATTCCCTAAATCTGTTGACATTAGGGGGCTTAGAGTCATAGAATACGCAGCATTTTGCTTAAAGCTTAATATAGGAAATATACAAATTGGACAATCAATCAATAAGAATTCGCTTAAAAGCATTTGATTATCGCTTGATTGACGCTTCCACTAAATTGATAGTTGAGACCGCCAAGAAAACTGGCGCAATAGTGAAAGGGCCGATTCCACTGCCTGTAAAGAAAGAAAGAACAACGATTTTAACGTCTCCGCATAAAGATAAAGATGCCAGAGACCAATATGAGATTAGAACATATAAGAGACTTATAGATATTGTAGAACCGACAGATAAAACAGTTGATGCTTTAATGAAGCTAGACTTATCATCTGGGGTTGATGTGCAAATTAGCTTAAGCTAGTTTGCATTTTTTTAACGCTTAGCGGCCATAGAGGGTTATTAGCCCCGTAAAAAGGAGAATAAATTGAGCATTGGCTTAGTTGGAAAAAAATCAGGTATGTCGAGACTTTTTCAAGAAGACGGCACTTCTGTTCCCGTAACTGTAATATCAGTTGCTGCAAATTTCGTAGCAGATATCAAAACCCACGAAAAGCATGGGTACAGTGCTGTAGTGGTTTCAAAAAATACCTCAAAAAACTTAACAAAATCTTCTACTGAATATTTTAAGAAGCAAAACCTCTCAAATGGGGAGCTTTTTGAATTTAGGACTGAGGCTACAGATGATCTTAAAATCGGGCATCATTTAACAGCGGACATATTTGAAGTTGGAAAAATGGTTGATGTTACTGGCACCTCAAAAGGTAAGGGTTATGCAGGTGTTATTAAGCGTCATAATTTTGCAATGCAAGATGCCACGCATGGTAACTCGCTATCGCATAGGGCCCATGGCTCTATCGGCCAATGCCAGACACCTGGCAGAGTATGGAAAGGTAAGAAAATGTCTGGACACATGGGTCATGAAACAAAGACCATACAAAGTTTAGAGCTAATGGGCGCGGATATTGAAAACAACCTACTGTATGTAAAGGGAGCAGTTCCTGGTTTTAATGGCTCTACTCTTAAAATTACACCTGCGGTGAAACAAAGATGAAATTAGACATACTCAATACTGAAAACAAAAAAGAGGACCTTCAGATCTCTGAATCAACCTTTGGAAAAGCTTTCAATGAGACGCTTGTTCATCAGGCAGTAGTGACATATCTAGCTGGTTCAAGACAAGGTTCTCATAAGCAAAAAACTAGATCAGAAGTTCGCGGAGGCGGCAGAAAGCCATACGCTCAAAAAGGAACCGGTCGAGCTAGAGCAGGTACTATTCGAAGTCCAATCTGGAGAGGTGGTGGAGTAGCATTTGCAGCAACCCCTAGAGATTACTCTAAGAAAATTAATAAAAAAATGTATCGAGCAGCAATTAGCTCAATTTTCTCTGAACTCCATCGCAACGAGAGATTGGTGGCGATAGAGCAGCCAAAGTTTGAAACGCCCAAAACAAAAGAAATGAGCGCATTCCTCAAACAGTTTAACCTAGGAAAAGTACTAATTATTTTAGATGAGATGGATACAAACCTATATCTTTCAGCAAGAAATATACCTCATGTAGAGGTTGTAACCGTTAAAGAGATTAACCCAGTTATTTTATTGAGATCTGAGAAAGTAGCTGTTACACCGGCTGCGTTCAAGTTAATCGAGGCATGGGTTTAATGAATAAAGAAAAGCTATTAACCCTGATTCAGTCTCCTTACATTACAGAGAAATCTACAGCTGCAGGAGAACTAAATCAAATGGTATTTAAGGTTGCTCTGACAGCCAACAAGCTAGAAATAAAAAAAGCAGTTGAGCAATTATTTAATGTCAAAGTTGAAAGAGTTACAACTGCCACGCAGAAGGGCAAGTTAAAAAGAAATAAATTTGGTATATACAAAAGATCTGATTTCAAAAAAGCTTTTGTATCACTTAAAGAAGGCTCAGAAATTCAATTCGAAGGTATTAATTAATCATGGCAGTTATTAAAGCGAAACCAACGAGTCCAGGAAGAAGGGGAGTCATCTCGATAAAATCTGATTTGCATAAAGGCAAGCCACATAAACCCTTGCTTGAAAAAAAATCTAAAAACGGTGGACGTAACAATAATGGTCGCATCACTGTAAGACACCAAGGCGGCGGTCATAAACAGCATTATAGAATCATAGACTTTAAGAGAAATAAGTTTGATGTACCTGCTGTAATTGAAACTATTGAATACGACCCTAATAGATCAGCTCACTTAGCCCTTTTAAAGTACGCTGATGGCGAAAGACGATATATTATTGCTCCTGGTAAAATACAAGTAGGTGATCCAGTCCTTTCAGCTGACCAGACTGAAATAAAGCCTGGAAATTGCATGAAGTTATTAAATATTCCACTGGGTACTACCATTCATTGTGTTGAGATGAAGCCAGGCAAGGGCGCTCAGATAGCCAGAAGTGCAGGCACATCCGCTAGATTAATTGCTAAAGAAGGTATTTACGCAACTTTAAGACTTCAATCTGGCGAGATGAGAAAAATATTATCTGAGTGCAGAGCAACTATTGGAACAGTCTCAAACCAAGAAAATAATTTACGATCACTTGGTAAAGCTGGCGCAAAAAGATGGAGAGGCATAAGGCCTTCCGTTAGGGGCGTAGCTATGAACCCAGTAGATCATCCACATGGTGGCGGTGAGGGTAGAACTTCAGGCGGAAGACATCCTTCAACTCCATGGGGAATCCCAACCAAAGGTTATAAAACTAGAAAAAATCAAAGAACGGATGATTTGATTGTTCGAAGAAGAGCTAAGAGGAAATAATATTCATGCCTAGATCACTTAAAAAAGGACCATTCATTGATTTATCATTACAGAAAGCTGTTGATAAGGCGATCACTGAAAATAGTAAGAAGCCAATCAAAACTTGGTCAAGAAGATCGATGATTAGCCCCACCATGGTTGGGCTGACGATCTCTGTACACAACGGTAGGCAGCATATTCCAGTATTTATCAATGAAGATATGGTCGGCCATAAACTAGGTGAATTTGCTATCACTAGAACCTTTAGAATGCATTCAGGCGACAGGAAGTCAAAATAATGGAAACAAGAGCTTATTTAAAGGGAACACGATTATCTGCTCAAAAAGCTGGTTTAGTCGCTGATGTAGTTCGCGGTAAATCCGTTGGGGCTGCCATGGATTTTTTATCTTTCCATAAGCAGAAAGCTTCAGAAGTAATAAAAAAACTTCTTGAATCAGCAATCGCAAATGCAGAAAACAATAATAAAGCTAATATTGATTCATTGGTTGTGAAGTCAATTATTGTTAATCAAGGCATGAGGTTAAAAAGAATGAAGCCAAGGGCTAGAGGAAGAGCAGACAGGATTATGAAACCTAGCTGCCATATAGAAATTATCTTATCGGATCAGGAGAAATAATGGGCCAAAAAGTACATCCAATTGGTTTTCGTCTTGGCGTCATTAAGAAACACAATGCATTGTGGTATGCGAAGGGCAAGGCATTTAAAATAAATTTAATCGAAGACTTAAAAGTTAGAAACTATATTAAAGATAGATTAAAGTTCTCTTCAATTAGCAGAGTAGATCTTGAGAGATCAGCTCAAACCTTCACAGTTAATATTCATACTTCAAGACCCGGCATTATTATCGGGAAAAAAGGAGAAGAAATTGAGTCGCTAAAGTCAGCTATTCAAAAGCTTGTTACTCAAACAGTACAAATTAACATCAAGGAAGTCAGAAAGCCTGATTTGGATGCGACCATATTAGCAGAAGGCATTGCGCAGCAACTTGAAAGAAGAGTTCAATTCAGAAGGGCTATGAAGAGAGCAGTTCAAAGTGCTATGAGACAAGGCGCCAAGGGAATTAGAACAGAGGTTTCAGGCAGATTAGGTGGAGCAGAAATAGCTCGGTCAGAATGGTACAGAGAAGGCCAAGTACCATTGCATACATTAAGAGCAAACATAGACTACGGCGTTGCTGAAGCTTTAACTACATACGGGCTAATTGGCGTAAAGGTACATGTTTATACGGGTGAAATTTTAGGCGATCCTTTTAAAGATGAGGATCAAGGAAGTTAATTATGTTACAGCCAAAACAAACAAAATTTAGAAAGATGCACAAAGGTCGCAATAGAGGCCTAGCTCAATCAGGCAATTCTATTGCATTTGGTGAGTATGCTCTTAAAGCAACTACGCGGGGCAGAATTACTGCCAGACAGATTGAGTCAGCAAGAAGAGCGATGACTAGATCTATTAAGCGTGGAGGAAATATTTGGATACGTATTTTCCCAGACAAACCAATATCTAAAAAACCACTAGAAGTGAGAATGGGTAAGGGCAAGGGTAATGTTGAGTACTGGGTTAGTTTAGTCCAGCCTGGAACTGTTTTATATGAGATGGCAGGTATTTCCGAGGAAATTGCAAGAGAAGCATTTAAGCTTGCTGCTGCTAAGTTACCTGTTAGAACTACTTTTATTAAGAAGGCATTATAGAAATGGCAAAGTTAACAAATGATTTAAAAGATTTACGTAGCAAGAATCTCAAGGATCTTGAGAGTCTTGTGCTTGAAATAAGAGAAAATCAATTTAAAAATAGAATGAAGCATAAAACAGGGCAGCTTAATGAATCGCATTTGCTTACAGCTGATCGAAAAAAGATTGCTAAAATAAAAACAGTTATTAATGAAAAGAAATCTGAGGAAGAATCTGCATGAGTACTAACCCACGCCAGCTAACGGGCATTGTGATCAGCGACAAGGCAAATAAAACAATCACAGTAAAGATTGAAAGAAAGGTTAAGCATCCTACCTATGGAAAAATTATGACGCGTTCAACTAAAGTGCATGCGCATGATGAGCTAAATTCAGCAAAAATTGGTGATTTGGTCACAGTTCAAGAGTGTAGACCTTTGTCTAAATCTAAAACATGGATGTTACTTTCAGAAACTACAGAAACTACAGAAACTGTTTCGGATGCAACTATCTCTGGAGAAAATCAATCATGATTCAAATGCAAACTATCTTAAATATTGCGGACAATAGTGGTGCAAAAAGTGTTATGTGCATCAAGGTTCTTGGCGGATCCAAGAGAAGGTACGCAAACATTGGTGACATTATTAAAGTTGCCATAAGAGAAGCTATTCCTAAGGGAAAAGTTAAAAAGGGCCAGGTTGTCGATGCTTTGGTTGTGAGAACAAGAAAAGGTGTCCGAAGGAAAGATGGCTCTTTAATTAAGTTTGACGAAAATGCAGCCGTGTTGATTGGTGGAAATAAAGCCCCTATCGGCACTCGAGTATTTGGCCCTGTGACCAGAGAGCTTCGTGAAGGCCAGCACATGAAAATTTTATCTTTAGCACCGGAAGTTTTGTAATGAAAAAGAATATTGAAACAATCACTAAATTAAGAACAGGGGATGAGGTTGTTGTGATCACTGGTAAAGATATTGGTAAAAAGGGAACTCTTAAAAAGATCTCCAAGTTCAATAACAAGGCAGTTGTTAATGGTATTAACATGGTAAAAAAACATACTAAACCAAACCCTCAGCTTGGTGTCACAGGTGGAATTGTTGAGCAGGAAGCTGCTATTGCACTTTCTAATATTGCAATCTGGAATCCTAAAAAGAAGAAAGCAGATCGTATATCTTTTCAGGTTGAGAATGATAAGAAGGTAAGAGTTTTTACATCAGATAAATCAGAAATAAAATCATGAACTTAAGAGAAAAATTTAATAAAGAATTGTTACCAGAGCTTCAAAAAACTCTGGGGATTAAAAATATTATGGCTGTTCCAAAAATAACAAAAGTTGTTATTAACATGGGTGTAGGCGAGGCCTTAACAGATAAGAAGCATTTAGAATCAGCCGTGCAGGACCTTGAGTTAATTGCTGGGCAAAAAGTTGTGACTACAAAAGCTAAAAAATCAGTCGCAAGCTTTAAATTAAGAGAAGGATGGCCAGTAGGCTGCAAGGTAACTTTGCGTGGCGACAAGATGTATGACTTTGTTGAACGTCTAGTCAATATTGCTATTCCAAGGGAGAGAGATTTTAGAGGCCTTAACCCCAAATCTTTTGATGGGCAAGGTAATTACAGCATGGGCGTAAAAGAGCAAATCATATTTCCAGAGATTAATTACGACAATATTGACAAGATTAGAGGAATGGATATTTGTATTAATACTTCGGCCACAAACAAAGAAGATGCAAAGGCATTATTAGAAGCTCTTAACTTCCCGTTTAAAAAATAAAGGACATATCATGACTAGAAAATCAGTAGTAGCAAGAGATGCTAAAAAACAAAAGATGGTAGACCGATTTGCATCTAAGAGATTGGCACTAAAAGAAGCCTTTGAAAACCCTAAAAATTCTTATGAAGAAAAAATGGCTGCATTTGAAAAGCTTCAAAAGCTTCCTAGAAATGCTAGCCCCTCAAGAATCACAAGACGATGCTCTCTTACTGGTAGGCCTCATGCCGTATATAGAAAGTTTGGTCTTAGCAGAATTAAATTACGTGAAGCTGCCATGCGCGGTGACATCCCTGGATTAGTTAAATCAAGTTGGTAATATTATGAGTTTACAAGACCCTATAGCAGACTGTCTGACAAGAATGAGAAATGGTTTGATGCGTGGAAAAAAAGTCGTGCATGCACCATTTTCTAAATTTAAGCACGAGCTAGTTTCACTTTTAGTAAAAGAAGGTTATATCAATTCGTGTGAAAAGATTAAAGTTGATGGCAAAGATGCTTTGAGTATTTCCTTAAGATACATTAATGAAGCCCCTGCAATCAGAGAAATCAAGCGTATTTCCAAGCCAAGTTTAAGAAGATATTCATCTCCAACAGACCTAACAGAAGTAAAAAATGGCCTTGGCATGTATGTCATCTCTACTAATAAAGGGTTGATGAGCGATAAAGAAGCTAAGTCACTAAATATTGGTGGCGAAGTTATATGTGAGGTTTTTTAATTATGTCAAGAATTGCAAAAAATCCAGTACCAGTGCCTGCAGGTGTTGAGGTTAGCTTTGATGGTAACCTCGTGAAAGTTTCTGGCTCTAAAGGTAAAATGGAATTTATGATGCCTGCTTCAGTCTCAGCTAATCATGCTAATGAGGTCGTTACTATCGCATATGATGAGTCATCTTCAACCTCTACAGCCTTAGCTGGAACAACACGCTCATTGATCAATAATATGGTGATAGGTGTGACAGAAGGTTTTACTAAAACATTAATCTTAGTGGGCGTTGGTTATAGAGCCAAAGCTGAAGGAAAAAAACTAGAGCTAACTCTTGGCTTTTCGCACCCTGTTTTCTATACCCTCCCAGAGGAAGTCGAAGTTGAAACACCATCACAAACTGAAGTGGTTCTTAAGAGTTATAACAAACAAGTACTTGGCCAGGTAGCGGCGGAAATTAGAGCATTTAGACCTCCTGAGCCCTACAAAGGAAAGGGTGTTAAGTATTCAGATGAAATCATACGCAGAAAAGAAGCTAAAAAAGCAGCAGGAGCATAACCAATGAGTGCAAAATTAGAATCTAGAATAAGGCGAGCTGCCAAGACTCGGATCAGAATTTCTCAGCAAGATAAGCCGAGACTTTCAGTATTTAAGTCCTCGCAAAACTTATATGCTCAAATCTTTGATGCGTCTGGATCAAAGGTTCTAGCATCAGCTTCTACTAATGAAAAGGAAGGGAAAATGCAGTTCAATAATATTGAGTCTGCGAAAGCCGTAGGGCAAAAAGTTGCCGAAAGGGCCATCGAAGCCGGAATAAGTAAGGTTGTATTTGATAGATCTGGTTATAAATATCACGGCCGTATAAAAGCCATTGCAGAATCAGCCCGAGAAGCTGGATTGGAGTTTTAAAAAATGAATCAACAAAACAATAACTTGCAGCAACAAGATGCTCTAGAAGAGAAACTAGTTCAGGTTAACAGGGTTGCTAAAGTGGTAAAGGGTGGCCGTATATTCGGTTTTACTGCTCTTTGCGTTGTTGGAGACGGCAAAGGTAAAGTAGGTTTTGGAAGAGGCAAGGCAAAAGAAGTTCCCATTGCTATTCAAAAAGCTATGGAAAATGCAAGGCGCAACATGATTGACGTTAGCTTGAACGCATCTACTCTATGGTATCCAGTTAAAGCCAAGCACGGCGCTGCAAAGGTATACATGCAACCAGCATCAGCTGGTACCGGCATTATTGCGGGTGGAGCTATGAGGGCAGTGTTAGAGCTTGTAGGTGTACAAAATGTACTAGCCAAATGTTATGGCTCTACAAACCCAGTCAATGTAGTTAGAGCAACAATTAATGCTTTGCGCTCCATGGAGTCACCAGAGCAAGTAGCAACACGAAGAGGCAAGAAAACAGCGGACATATCATGAGCAATACCACAATCAACATTAAACTTATTAAAAGTAGCATTGGCCGAATACCTAATCACAAAAAATGTGTAAAAGGTCTGGGCTTTAGACGTCTTCATCAAACGGTTTCAGTTGAGGATACTCCTAGTAATAGAGGCATGATTAATAAAATTAGAGATATGGTAGAAATCTTAGAGAGTTAAAAATGGAAAATACAGAATCAAATAACACCTTGGGGCTAAATACCCTCTCCAGTTCAGGTACGACCAAGAATAAAAAACGTGTTGGCCGAGGCATAGGATCTGGTACAGGCAAAACTGCTGGTCGAGGGCATAAGGGTCAAAAATCAAGATCAGGCGGCTCGATAGCTAGAGGTTTTGAAGGCGGACAAATGCCTTTGCAGCAGAGAGTGCCAAAATTTGGATTTTCTTCCCGTGTTAATAGATTCACGAAGGATGTTAACCTAAAAGATATATCCGCAATGACTGACGTATCATTAGATTCTCTTAAAGCCAATAGAATTGTTTCTAAGGCAACTAAAAAAGTAAAAATATTTGGCATTCACGAGATGGTTCAGCCAATGACAGTTTCTGGCGTTCATGTAACTCGCGGGGCAAAGGAGTCTATTGAAAAAGCTGGTGGAACAGTCGCTGCAATCATCGCCAGACCAGTCAAAGAAAAGTTTGTAAAAACATCAAAAAAGGTAAGCGAAAAGCCTGCCAAGCAAGCAGAGGAAGCGACTGCTGAATAATTAATATGGCTGATCAAAATAAAGGTATGAGCGACTTGTGGAGAAGACTAAGATTTGTCTTCTTAGTTATTGTTGTTTATCGCGTGGGTACGCATATTCCAATCCCAGGAATAGACCCTGCAAGATTGGCTGCTTTATTTGATCAAAATCAAGGCACAATTCTTGAAATGTTTAATTTGTTCTCAGGCGGAGCGTTGGAACGAATGAGTATTTTTGCCTTGAATGTAGTTCCTTATATCTCTGCAGCAATTATCATGCAGCTTTTTTCTAATTCCATACCGTATTTGAAAGAATTAAAAAAAGATGGTCAAGCAGGCAGAAATCAAATCACTCAGTTCACGAGATATGGAACCGTTGTCCTTGCTTTTGTTCAAGCATCTGCATTAAGCGTTACTCTTGGAGCTAGTGGACTTGCATATGAGCCAGGAGCATCATTTTTTATATCCGCTGTCTTTAGTGTTGTTGCAGGAACAATTTTCTTGATGTGGCTAGGAGAGCAAATTACCGAACGAGGCATTGGAAACGGCATCTCCATTATTATTGCAACAAGTATTCTAACTGGTATTCCAGGCGCAATCGGTCAAGCTTTAGAGCAAGCTAGACAGGGAGATTTAAATATACTTCTATTACTTGGTATTGGCGTTCTTGCGATGCTTGTGATTGCAATTGTTGTATTTATTGAGCGCGGCCAAAGACGAATCACCGTAAATTATGCGCAAAGGCAACAAGGCAGAAAGTTGATGCAAGCTCAGGCTAGCCACCTTCCTTTCAAGGTTAATATGGCAGGGGTGATTCCAGCAATTTTTGCTAGCACCTTTTTATTATTTCCAGCCTCTCTCTCAACATGGTTTGGTCAAGCTGAATCTTTTGGATTTCTTCAAACTATATCTTTAGCTTTAAACCCTGGTCAGCCACTTTATATTCTTACTTTCTCAGCTCTCATTATTTCTTTTTGTTTTATCTGGCTAGCATTAACTTTTGATACAAAAGATGTCACAGATAACCTGAAAAAATCGGGAGCATTTATCCCTGGTATTAGACCAGGCGATCAAACCGCTAGTTACATAGACAGCGTTTTAGCTAGGCTTACAGTATTTGGTAGCATCTACCTAACGCTAATATGCTTGCTTCCGCTGGCGCTAATTAATTTTGCTGGAGTCTCTTTTTACCTAGGTGGAACTTCAGTTTTAATCATTGTGGTTGTTTTGATGGATTTTATGGCGCAAGTGCAATCGCATATGATGTCCAACCAATACTCATCACTACTAAAGAAAGCTAATTTAAAAAACTATAAAAGATAATTATGAAAGTTAGAGCATCAGTAAAGAAAATTTGCAGAAATTGCAAAACAGTTAGACGTAAAGGGGTTTTGTATGTGATATGCACGACAGAACCTAAACATAAACAAAGACAAGGATAGAATAATATGGCTAGAATCGCAGGCGTAAATATACCGGAAAACAAGCATCTAGAAATTGCTCTAACTCATATTTTTGGCATTGGTAAAACTACCGCTCATAATATTTGTAACAGCTTGAAGTTAGAATACTCCAAAAAAGTATCTGATTTATCAGAAGAGCAAGTTGAGAAAATTAGAACTGCTGTCGCAGAATATACGGTTGAAGGAGATTTAAGAAGATCTGTTAGCACAAACATTAAAAGATTGATGGATTTGGGTTGCTATCGAGGCATAAGGCACAGAAGAAAGCTTCCTGTTAACGGTCAAAGAACTAAAACAAATGCAAGGACTCGAAAGGGACCTAAAAAACCAATGAGGGCTTAAGGCATGGCAACTGGGAAAAAAGTTAAAAAAGTTATTTCTGATGGGATTGCTCATGTTCACGCATCTTTCAATAATACAATCATCACAATCACAGACAAACAGGGTAACACTGTATGCTGGGCTACCTCAGGTGGGTCTGGTTTTAGAGGCTCTAGAAAAAGCACACCATTTGCTGCTCAGATAGCTGCAGAAAAAGCTGGTAATGCCGCAAAAGAATTTGGGATGATTAATCTTGATGTGAAAGTAAGGGGGCCAGGTGGCGGTAGGGAATCTGCAATTAGATCTCTTAATTCATGTGGGTTGAAAATTAAAAGTATTACTGACGTCACACCATTGCCACACAATGGATGTCGTCCTTCAAAAAAACGTAGGGTATAAGGGAGATTACATGGCAAGGTATACAGGACCATCATTAAGGTTATCTAGAAGAGAAGGCACCGACCTTTTTCTTAAAAGCGGATCACGTGCAATTGAATCAAAATGTAATATGGAGACTGCTCCAGGTGTACATGGTTTAAGAAGAACACGTTTGTCTGATTATGGAGTCCAGCTTAGAGAGAAGCAGAAAGTCAGAAGAATGTATGGAGTGCTTGAGAAGCAGTTTAGAAATTACTATAAAAAAGCATCTCAATCGAAGGGAAATACCGGAGAAAATCTGCTATCTTACCTCGAGCAGAGACTAGATAATGTGGTTTATCGCATGGGTTTTGCCGCCACAAGAGCCGAAGCTCGTCAACTTGTTTCTCATAAAGCCTTTCATCTAAATGGTGCTACTGTAAACATTCCATCATATCAAGTGCAAGCAGCTGATGAGATAGAGGTTCGTGAAAAGTCTAAAGCTCAATTAAGAATCAAGCACGCCTTAGAATTATCAGGTCAAAGAGAAGCCTGTGAGTGGCTTGAAGTGGATTCAAAAACTCTCAAGGGTGTATTCAAGTCTGTTCCTGATCGAGCAGATTTAAGTGCTGAAATTAATGAAAATCTCATTGTTGAGCTTTATTCAAAATAATAATTAAACGGAAGGAAATTATGGACACATCAGTAATAGATCTTTTGGTACCAACTGACATACAAGTTGATGATATCGATGCCACTACATCAAAAATAACATTAGAACCTTTAGAAAGGGGTTTTGGTCATACGCTTGGCAATGCATTGAGAAGAATACTTCTTTCTTCCATGCCTGGCGCGGCAATCACAGATGTCACTATTGAAGGCATCTCTCATGAGTACTCAACCATTGAAGGTGTAAGAGAAGATGTCATAGATATTCTTTTAAATTTAAAAGATATGCCTATTAGTCTCATTGAGGGCACTAGCGCCGTTATAAAATTAAACGTCTCTGGTCCTTGTGCAGTGACTTCTAAATCTTTTGATCTCCCTGGAAATGTTGAGCTCCCAGATACAGAGCACCATGTTGCAACTTTAGTAGATAAAGTAAACCTATCTCTTAGAGCCACAGTTAAGACTGGCAGAGGTTATGAGCCTGCGGATGCAAGGAATGACGAAGATACTGTTGTTGGCGCTTTAAAGGTCGATGCGTCATTTAGCCCAGTTAGGCGAGTAGCCTATACCGTCGAAAATGCTCGATTTGAAAAAAGAACTGATCTTGATAAATTAATTATTGAGCTTGAGACAGATGGAACTTTAGATCCAAAGAAAGCAATTGAGCATGCTGCAACAATTATGCAGCAACAGTTAGCAGCTTTTGTTGACCTAGATGCTATTGCAGAGCAAGAAGCCAAGAAAGATCAAAATGATTTTGATCCATTCCTAATGAGATCGATTGAAGAGCTAGAATTAACAGTCCGCTCAACAAATTGTTTAAAAGCTGAAAGCATATTCTTAATAGGTGATCTTCTTCAAAGAACTGAATTTGATCTATTGAAAACACCAAATCTTGGTAAAAAATCGTTAAATGAAATAAAGGATGTTCTTGCGTCTAAAGGCTTTTCTCTTGGGACTACTCTAGAGAATTGGCCACCAAGGGGTTAATTAAAATGAGACATAGAAAATCAGGTAGAAAACTTAACAGAAACTCTTCGCATCGAAAGGCACTAATGAAAAACTTAGCCATTGCTTTTATCGAAAGAGAGTTAATCAAAACGACTGTTCCTAAAGCCAAGGAATTACGTGGTTTTGTTGAGCCACTCATTACCTTAGCTAAAGTAGATTCAGTTGCAAATAGAAGAAGGGCGTTTAGTAAATTACGTCATGACGCCATTGTTAATAAGCTTTTTACTGAAGTTGCAGTTAAGTCTAAAGAGAGACCTGGTGGCTATCTACGAATTATTAAAGCTGGCTTTAGACCAGGTGACAAAGCTGATATGGCATACGTTGAATGGGTTGATAGAGCTATTAATTCAGAGGCTTCATCGATTGAGCCTGAGCTTAAATCAGACTCAGCAGCTTAAAGCCCTAACATTTCTTTTAAATACTTACCTGTGTAGGATTTTTTTGATTGGGCAACCTTCTCAGGGGTTCCTTGCGCCACTATAAGTCCTCCATCGCTTCCTCCCTCTGGACCCAGATCGATTACCCAATCACTAGACTTGATGACATCTAAATTGTGCTCAATCACAACAACAGTATTTCCCTGATCTGATAATCGCTTCAGCACTCCGAGCAGCAGCTCGACATCGTAGAAATGCAGGCCTGTGGTTGGCTCATCCAAAATAAATAATGTTTTCCCTGTGCTTCGTTTAGATAGCTCTTTGGCTAGTTTGATGCGCTGAGCCTCGCCACCTGAAAGTGTTGTTGCCGATTGACCTAGAGTTATATAGGTTAGGCCTACATCTGAAAGAGTTTTCAGCTTATTTTTAATCGCTGGTATGGCTGCAAAGAATTCTAATGCTTCCTCCACAGTCATTCCTAGAACTTCAGCTATATTTTTTCCTTTAAATTTAACTTCTAGAGTTTGCTCGTTATACCTTTTACTATTACAAATATCACAATTCACATATATATCAGCTAAAAAATGCATTTCTACTTTTATCATGCCATCTCCTTGACATGCTTCACATCTTCCACCCTTCACATTAAAGCTAAATCTGCCTGGTTTATATCCTCGGGTACGTGATTCCTCAGATTGAGAGAATAGATCTCTGATATGTGAGAATAAGCCAGTATAGGTTGCTGGATTGGATCGAGGTGTTCTTCCTATAGGGGATTGGTCAATGCCAATGACTTTATCAAGGTGCTCAAGACCTATAATTTGCTTGCATTTAACTTCTTTATTTAGATTAGCCTTATTAAGTAAAAAACTACTCATCGGCATGAGAGTTTGATTGATCAGGGAGGATTTTCCTGAGCCTGAGACTCCTGTTATGCAGGTGAAAACACCTATTGGTATTTTGACTGAAATATTTTGTAAATTATTCTCATAGGCGCCTTGTATTTCTATGAAATGCTCGGGAACTTTTGCAGTTTTCGGGAAATTAATTTTTCGTCTCCCAGATAAGTATGCTGCAGTCATCGAATCCTTACTTTTTAAAATATCCTGCAAGCTACCTTGAGCACATATCTCACCACCATGCTTGCCTGCACCTGGACCAATATCAATTATATGATCTGCGCATCTAATCGCCTCCTCATCATGCTCGACTACAATCACCGTGTTTCCAAGACTTTTGAGGTGAAAGAGGGTTTTTATAAGTTTCGCGTTATCTCTTTGATGGAGACCAATAGAAGGCTCATCTAGAACATAGGTTACTCCGACAAGCCCAGATCCAATTTGGCTAGCCAATCGAATTCTTTGAGCCTCACCCCCTGAAAGCGTGCCAGCGCCTCGATTCAATGTTAAATAATTCAAACCTACATCTTCTAAAAAAGTTAACCGCTCTTTAATTTCTTTCAATATTTTTTCTGCAATCATAGCTTTCGCACCTTCTAGCCTGATCTCATGAAAAAAGCTTAGTGCATCTGTAATTTTTTTATCTGTAATATCTTGTATAGGAGTATTATTAATGAATATATTCCTAGATTCTTTTTTTAATCTTGAGCCCTCACAAGAATCGCAGTGACTATCAGATAATAATTTTGCCAATTCATTTCTAATAAATTCAGAATCTGTTTCTTTAAATCGTCTCTCAGTATTGGGTATTACGCCTTCGAATCTATGCTGCCTGACAATTTTACTGCCGCTACTAAAGCTTTTAGAGAAATTAATTTTCTCTTTTGAGCCCCACAACAGAATCCTTTGTATTTCTTCTGAGTATTCCTCCCAAGGAGTATCAAGATCAAATTTATAGTGCTTGGCTAGACATTTGAGCTGATGAAAATAAAAGCGATTTCTTCTATTCCAGCCCTTAATTGCACCCTCATTAATCGTTGTTTCAGTGTCAGCAATTAATTTTTTTTCATCAAAATATTGAATCACGCCAAGCCCATCACATTTTTCGCATGCACCAAATGGGTTGTTAAATGAAAACATCCTTGGCTCTAAGTCTGACACCGAATATCCGCATTGCGAGCATGAGAAATTTGATGAAAATAATAAAATATTATTTTGCTCGTCTAGAATTTCTATTTCTACCAAACCATTAGAGAGACCTAGCGCTGTTTCGATTGATTCAGACAAACGCGATCTATTGTCTTCTTCTTCTTTGAGCTGAAGTCTGTCCACTATCGCTGAAATATTATGCTTTTGATTTTTATTTAGAGAGGGGAATTCATCTAATGGGTGAATCACATTATTAATTTTAACTCTTACAAATCCTTCAGTTTTGAGTTCTTCATATATGCCAAGATGCTCGCCTTTCTTGCCTCTGATCATTGGCGCCATCACCATAATTTTTTTACCTTCTCCTTTAGAATATATCTCATCACAAATCTCACTAATGGTTTTCGCTGATAACTCTTCATTATGATCTGGACAGATTGGTGTGCCAATTCTTGCATATAACAATCTGAGATAATCATATATTTCTGTAACAGTTCCAACTGTAGAGCGTGGATTATGCGAGGTTGATTTTTGCTCTATCGAGATTGCAGGCGATAAACCATCAATTTGATCTACATCAGGTTTCTCCATCATAGAAAGAAATTGTCTTGCATAAGACGACAATGATTCCACATACCTTCTTTGCCCTTCTGCATAGATCGTATCAAATGCTAGGGAGGATTTACCCGATCCAGATAAGCCAGTGATGACGACTAGTTCACCCCTAGGTATTTCTATGGAAATATTTTTGAGATTATGGGTGCGGGCACCTTTGATAGAAATTTTATCCATTTATTTGCAGAATGTTTATACAGCTGATTTTTTTCGAGTTAAACTTAAGCAATTATAAGAGGTAATTATGGCTAGAGGAGTAAATAAAGTAATTTTGGTAGGTAATTTAGGGCAAAAGCCTGAGATGCGCTACACACAAACCAATACAGCAGTTGCGACATTGTCGATTGCTACATCAGAATCATGGAAAGATAAAGAATCGGGAGAGCAACGAGAGAAGACCGAGTGGCATAGAGTTGTTTTTTTTGGAAAACTAGCGGAAATAGCTGAGCAATATCTAGATAAAGGCTCCCAATTATATATTGAAGGGAAACTTCAGACTCGAAAATGGCAAGATAAAGATGGTAATGATAAATACACCACTGAAATTCTTGGGAATGAGATGAATATGCTTGGTGGAAAGCAGGGTTCCGGCGGGGGAGCAGCTTATGATCAATCTGAGCCTGCCTCACCTATGAGCCAACCCGTTGAGTCTAATATATCTGAGGAAGACATACCTTTTTAAGTCTCCGTGAATTTTAAAACTATAATTCTAGAACGGCGAGACAATATCGCTGTTCTTTTTTTAAATCGCCCAGATAAGTTAAATGCTTTTACCTTCTCCATGATGGAGGAGATTGTTGCTGCTCTCGATATTATTGAGGCAGATGATACTTTTCATGCTGTTATCTTTTCAGGTAAAGGCAGGGCATTCTGCGCAGGCGCAGATTTGTCATCAGGCCAAAATACTTTTAACCCATCATTTGATGATTTTGCAATAGAAGAAAATGATTTTAGAAGAGATTCTGGCGGCATTCTAACCCTTAGAATGTATAAATTTTCTAAGCCTATTGTGATGGCATGTAATGGTCCAGCTGTTGGAATTGGTGCTTCCATGCAGCTTGCAGCAGATATTCGCTTGGCGTCTGAGGAAGCCAGATTTGGGTTTGTTTTTAATAACCGAGGCATAGTTCCTGATGCTTGTAGCAGTTGGTTTTTACCAAAGATTGTTGGGATCTCTCACGCACTGGAATTAACTTATTCTGGCAGAATTATTGATGCCAACGAAGCGTTGAAATTAAATCTAGTCTCAAGCCTTCACCATCCAGATAATCTTGTGGATGATGCAATTGAATTTACAAGCAACATGGTGAAGAACTCAGCGCCAGTTTCTATCGCTTTAACCAGACAGATGCTTTGGCGCTCTCTTGAGAGCTCAGGCCCTTATGAAGCTCATGTCATTGAGAGCAAGGCTATTAACTCAAGGGGTGCATCGGCAGACGCTAAAGAGGGAGTGAACTCTTTTTTAGAGAAGAGGCCGCCTAGTTTTTCTAATAAAGTTTCCACAGACATGCCTGAATTTTTCCCCTGGTGGGAGTAATTCAATCAAACACATGAATAATTTAAGCTGGGATGAGTTTGCAAAAGTGGATTTAAGGATAGGCACGATTATTGCTGCTGAGATATTCGAAGAAGTCATTAAGCCAGCAATAAAAATGTATATCGATTTTGGAGATGAGATCGGCATTAAAAAGTCATCCGAGCAAATTACAGATAATTACGATCCAGAAACATTAATCGGCAAGCAAGTTTCAGCAGTCATAAATTTTCCAAATAAACGGATTGGACCTCTGATGTCTGAGTGCCTTGTGACTGGATTGACTCAGCCGGATGGAAGTATAATCTTGGCTGTTCCTGATAAAAAAGCTGTTAATGGCTCACGCTTAGCTTAAAAAAAATAAAGCCTCTTTAATAATCATGGCGATTAAACAAAGACCCGAGCCTGAAAATATTAGGAACCTAAAGGAAACATTATTGGAAGTAATTTGAATGAGCGAATGCATTATCCTTAATAGGGCATAGCTCCAAGCGAGATATACATGCATTGTATCGGTGTGTTGTATCAGGTGTATGTAAAGCACTAATGCATAAAATACTGTTGGCTGCTCAAATAGATGATTATAGTTATCGGTAATATTTCTTCCAAAACTATCTAAATGGGGCCTAAGTTCCTCTGAATGTTTTCCGGCTTGCAAATTGCCAAAATGCTTAATAATGAATGGGACTCTTGTGGCAGAAAGAAATAAGAAGCTGATTCCTGAGAGAGAAATAACCGCAAACATTGGGTATAAAATTTCGATCAGAATCCCCTGAACATTACTTACTAAAAATTAAACTAGCGTTTGTTCCACCAAAGCCAAACGAATTACTCATCACAGCTTTAATTTTCATCTCAATCATAGTTTGAGCAATTTGCAATCCCTCAGCTTCCTCAACCAAGTTGTCTATATTGATAGAGGGGGCGATAAAATCATTCTGCATCATCAGGATCGAATAAATTGCTTCTTGAGCCCCTGTAGCTCCTAGGGAGTGCCCAGTCAAAGATTTTGTTGAGCTAATAATAGGCCCGCGACTCCCAAAGACATTTTTAATTGCAACTAACTCAGCCAAGTCACCTACAGGCGTGCTTGTTCCATGCGCATTAATGTAATCAATTTGACTGCCGTGAATGCTCAATGCTTCACCCATACATCTTGTTGCACCCTCTCCAGATGGAGAGACCATATCGTAGCCATCTGAATTTGCGCAATAGCCAGTTAATCTAGCGAGAATGGGAGCATTTCTTTTGATCGCATGCTCCTCTTCTTCCAGGATTAGCATTCCAGATCCGCCTGCAATGACAAAGCCATCTCTATTTGCATCAAAAGCTCTTGAGGCTTTTTCTGGGGTTTCATTATATTTAGAGGAGAGAGCGCCCATTGCATCAAACATTGACGAGGAGGTCCAATGCTCTTGCTCCCCACCACCCGCCAGAACTATATCTTGTTTCCCTAGCTGAATTAGTTCAGCTGCATGGCCTATGCAGTGAGCACTTGTTGAGCAAGCTGACGAGATTGAATAGTTCACACCTTTAAGTTTGAGGGTGGTACCCAAAATTGCTGAAACTGTGCTTCCCATTGTTTTAGTGACCGCATAAGGTCCAATTCTTTTCGGGCCTTTCTCTCTAGTAATATCAGAAGCTTCAATTTGTGCAGCAGATGAGGCGCCACCAGATCCTGCAACAATCCCAATTCTAGACGTATCTATTAACTCAAGATTTAAGTTGGCATTGATTAAAGCTTCTTGGACAGCGAGATATGCATAACCTGATGCCTCACTCATAAATCTCAGAACTTTTCTATCAATTAAGTCTGAGAGATTTATATTGATGGATCCAGAGACATGGCTTCTAAAGCCCATTTCTTTATATATTGGGTTTAGTGTAATTCCTGACTTTCCATTTTTTAAGCTAGCAAGAACTTCATTTAACCCGTTCCCAATGCAAGAGACGATACCCATGCCTGTGACAACAACATTCTTCATTAAAAATTACTCGTATCTTTAAATAAACCAACTTTGAGACCATCTGCAGAATAGACATGCCGATCGTCTACATACATATTTCCATCTGCAAACCCCACAACAGCCCCTCGATTCACAACTCTTTTGATATCAATTTCATACCTTACTAGCTTGGCACTCGGAGTTACTTGACCAAAAAACTTAACCTTATCTGACCCTAAAGCTCTCCCGTGACCCGGCAGTTCTAGCCAGCATAAATAGAAACCTAATAATTGCCACATCGCATCTAAACCTAGGCACCCCGGCATAACAGGATCAGATTTAAAGTGCACATTAAAAAACCACAATGTTTCTTCCACGTTTAAATGCGCAATAATTTTTCCTTTAGAGTATTTACCTGACGTTTGATCAATTTGATCAATTGAATCAAACATCAACATCTCATCTGCGGGTAGCCTTCCATTACTTAGCCCAAATAAATCTCCATTTCCGCAGGAAATTAATTCTTCTTTATTGTAAGTAGGAGCTGGTTTAAATGTCATGATCTGCGTTGACTAGTAAATATAATTAAGTTTAACATTTCTTGGTAGCAAGTATGGTGGCTAAGCTTTTCTAAACTTTTTCTAGTTTTTGCTAGATAAGTATTAAGGAGTGATTCTGCTTCTAGAGCTGGCGCCTTGGCCCTGACAATAGCAAATACTTTCTTCTTAAGAGTTTTGGACAGCTTTTTATTTCCAAGATGGCGCAATAAAAATTCTTTTTCTTCGTTTGTAGATGCATGCAATGCAAAAAAAAGTGGAAAGGTCACTTTGCCTTCTTGAAAATCCTGCAAAGCTGTCTTGCCAGTATCAATATGAAGGGATTCATAATCTAAAATATCATCTTGAATTTGAAAGGCTATTCCTAGTGTTTTACCTAAAAGACCAAAGTTTTTTACGTCAATATCAGAAGCATGCGCAAGCATTGCCCCTGATTTAGCTGCAGCCTCAAAGAGACGGCCTGTTTTCAGGTAACTTACCTTGAGTAAGTCCTTGAGCTCAAGACTAAAAGAATTTTTATATAGACTAAGCTGAATTATTTCCCCCCGAGCAATATCATTTGTAGCATCAGCTAGCTCTTTTAAGATAAGCGGTTGATTGACCTTTACCATCAGCATAAAAGCTTTAGAGTATATAAAATCTCCTATCAAAACGCTGTATGAATTACTCCAAACTCGATTGACTGACTGCTCACCCCGTCGTAGGTTAGAGTTATCGACAACATCATCGTGCACCAGTGTTGCGGTGTGCAAGAGCTCAATAATGCTTGCAAGTTCTATTCTTCTCATGGGTTTAATCGCTTTTGATTGAGATGCAAGCAATGAAATTAAAGCGCGCGTTTTTTTTCCTTCAGCTTGAAAAATATACTCATAGATATCTTGAATAATTTTTTCAGATGCCAGTTCTTTCGTTATTTTTTTCTGAACTTGTAAAAGTTCATTCTTGGCAGTGTGATTGATTTGATACATCTTAAATAATTGGACGCTTTAAATTATACGATAAGTATTGATGATTTCCTTTAGATAAGTATTGATAATTTGTTGTATTCAGCGTATATTTTGCCACCTTTAGAGATAACTATGTACGCAGTAATAGAAGCAGGTGGAAAACAACACAAAGTCGAGCTAGGACAAACCCTGGAGATCGATCTTATGGATGAAGAGTCAGGCGCAGAACATGCGTTTGAAACTGTCATGCTGTATGTCGATGGAGAGGATGTTCAGATTGGCCAACCATACATTGAAAATGCCAAGGTGATAGCCGAGGTTGTGGACGAGGTTAAGGGAGAGAAAGTTTCTATCTTAAGGTTCAGAAGAAGAAAACATAGCATGCGAAAAATTGGTCATCGACAAAGATATACTCAAATTAAAATTAAAGAAATTAACGTAGGTAAATAGTAATGGCACATAAAAAAGCAGGTGGTTCCAGTAAGAACGGTCGTGATTCCAACTCCAAGAGACTTGGAGTAAAGCGTTTCGGTGGCCAGCTTGTTAAGCCGGGTGAAATTATTATTCGTCAGCGCGGAACAAATACCCACCCTGGTATTAATGTTGGAATGGGAAAAGATCACACATTATTTGCTACTTCAGGTGGCCATGTTCAATTTACCTATAAAGGTATCAAACAAAAGAAGACAGTTAACGTCATTTCTCAGTAATTCATGAATTTCATCGACGAGGCTCTGCTGGAAGTAAGGGCTGGAAACGGTGGTGCCGGTAGCACAAGCTTTAGAAGAGAGAAGTTTATCCCGCGCGGTGGCCCTGATGGAGGAGATGGCGGTAAGGGTGGTGATATTATTTTTAGAGTCGACCCAAACCTCAACACTCTTGTTCATTTCAGAAATCAAAAATATCTAATTGCTAAAAATGGTAAAACTGGCTCAGGTAAAAAAAAAACAGGCCAAGATGCTGATGACTTAGTTGTATTAGTCCCCAAGGGAACAATAATATTTGATGCATTATCAGAAAAGATTGTCTATGACTGCTGTGATGAAGACGTGGACTATTTGGTAGCAAAAGGTGGAGAAGGCGGGGCTGGAAACTGTCGCTTTAAATCTAGCACTAATCAGGCCCCAAGAAGACATACCCCAGGATGGCCAGGAGATGAGATCTCTATAAGGCTAGAGTTACGCTCATTGGCAGATGTAGGCCTTGTTGGCTTCCCTAATGCTGGTAAATCTACTTTCTTAAAAAGTGTTTCAGCCGCACAGCCAAAGATTGGAGACTACCCCTTCACAACCTTGAGACCAAATTTGGGCACTGTCCAGATTTATGATACTTCTTTTATTATTGCCGATATTCCTGGCTTGATTGAGGGTGCCTCCGAGGGCATTGGTTTAGGTTTGGACTTCCTCAAGCACATTTCAAGAACTGGTCATTTACTCATTTTACTGGATCCGCAGAATACTGAGAGTTTGATAGAACAACAACTAACAATTTTACTAAATGAACTCAGGACCTATGACCCTAGCCTCTTAGAAAAAACTATCTGGATTGCCCTGAATAAAAAAGATACCCTTGCAGAGGATGCAATCCTAGAATTACAGTCCACTCTTAAGAAAACTTTGGCATCTTTAGATATTCATCCAAAGGGAGTGATTGCAATTTCAGGTTTTACAGGCGATCAAACAAGCGAATTGCTCGGCATGATTGCAAGAGAGATGATGGGGGGTGAGGGCGAGGACTAGTTGATTGCTTTAACAGCTTTCACAAGTCTACTTTTAGTTCTTGCAGCTGCATTCTTATGAATAACTTTTTTTGCCGCAGTAGAGTCTAGAACTTTTTCAGCAGTTTTAAGCAACTTAATTGCTGACTCTTTATTATTTTCTGCAATCGCATTTCTTACAGCTTTAACTGCTGTTCGAGCTTGAGATCTTTGAGAATGCTTGAGTTTATACCTGTCAGCATTCTGACGAGCTCTTTTAATTGATTGTTTACTGTTAGCCATATCTTTAAATATTAGATGCGGTAGTTTAATGATGTTCATTTCATCTGTCCACTGTATTAATTAAATATATTTTCTGAATTTTTTTTTCTTGAACAAATTATTGGTGTCAAGTATACTTTACAAATGAAAAATATATTTTATGTCCTGCCGTTTCTTTTTAGCATAAATGTGTCAGCAGATCTTGGCGTGACCGAGGAATTTATCGAGAGATTTAGCTCGCTTCCGTCTTATACAGATGTTGGTCTCTCACCAGATGGCAAGATGATTAGCGTTATAACAAAAATGCCGGATGATAAGAAAGGACTGACTATCTTCGATGCTGAAGATTTAAGTTTGATTAATACTATTACCCTAACGAACGACGAAGAGATAGCAGGCTACTACTGGGCAAATAATACAAGGTTATTAATTCAGGTTGGCTATTATGATAAAAAAGATGGACGAGGCTCGGCAGGAGAATTCTTCTCTATTAATTACGACTCAACAAAACCTGCTTATGTCTTTGGTATGAGAAAAGGAAATAATAAGACCAATAAATCTGTGCTAGATAAAATGTCCGCTGGTTATGTTGAGAATATTTTAGAGGATGATGATAGGCATGTAGTGATCTCTGCATACCCCTTTGCCAAATCAAACACTGGGAGTTTTGTGACGTCAATTCGACTTAATGTTTACAATGGTCAGCAAAAGAAACTTGGGAAGTCACCTTTGGCTGGGGGTCAAGTTCGCACAGACAGCAAAGGTGTTCCCCGCTTTGCCAATGGAAGCGATAGTGATAACAATATTGTCACTATGTACCGTGCTTCTGAAAAGGATGACTGGGAAGTTTTAAGCAGAACTCCTTATGGCGAAGGAGAGGTATTCCCTGTGAATATTTCTAAGGATGGCTCAATAATCCATATGCTGGACAGCACAGAAACATCGACATATCAGCTTAAGAAAATTAATACGACAACCGGAGCATCTGAAGTAGTTTTTCATCATCCCAAATTTGATGCTTACCCCCAAATCATCGATGATGTGGTCATGGGAGCAACCGTGAATCCTGGATATACTCAAGCTTATTGGTTTGATATTGACAGCCCTTTGCAAAATTCCATCTTGCAAGCAGTTCATTCGTTTAACGGGAATATTGATATCTTTGATACAAAAGAGGTTGGTATAGTCGCCCTAACAAAAGCTCGAGATAAAGCTATTTTAGCAATCAGAGATTCTGTCTCCTCACCAAAATACTACCTTTATGATATGAAGAAAGGCCAGATGAAGTATTTACTGACCATGTGGCCTGAAATAGATGATGCTGGACTGGAAGAGGAAATTCCATTTAACTTTACAAATTCGGATGGGGTAGTCATCCATGGATATTACACTCGAGCAAAAGATCAGCCAGAAGGTCAGACTGCTCCTATGATAGTCATTCCTCATGGTGGCCCTCATGCAAGAGATTCTTGGGGTTTTGATCCAGATACACATATTTTTTCACAAGCTGGATATGCGGTCTTAAAAGTTAACTTTAGGGGCTCTACTGGTTATGGAAAAGAGTTTACCAAACTAGGTTTCGGAGAGTGGGGAGCTGATACTCAGCAAGACATTATCGAAGCAACTGAATGGGCTATTGACGAAGGCATAGCTGATGCAAAGAAAATTGGAATATATGGTGGAAGTTTTGGAGGCTATTCAGCAGCCATGGCACCCATGCTAAGGCCTGATTTATATAAATCTTCAGTTGCTTATATTGGAGTCTTTGATTTAGAGATGCTCTATGAAGAAGGAGATATCAGGAGCATTAAATGGGGCGGCAAATATCTTGATAAGACTCTTGGAACAGATCCTGAGAAAATCAAGGCAATGTCACCAGTCTTTCAAGCAGAGAAGTTAGAAGCTCCAATCATCATAGTGTCTGGTGAAGATGATCAAAGGGCGCCAGTTGAACATGCTTATGCCTTGGCTGACGCCCTAGAGCAAGCAGGAAAAGAGCACGAGCTGATTATAGTTTCAAAGGAAGGGCATGGCTTTAGAAAACCTGAGAATAGATTGATGCTATATAAGAAAATGTTAGAGCACTTTAACAGGACTGTATTGAGATAAAGATGGTGGAGGCGGCGGGAACCGCACTTAGACGGTAAGTTACTGATTAATATAGGTTTAATGGG
>DEOR01000012.1 GCA_002358345.1 Proteobacteria bacterium UBA3413
ATATCATCTTCAATTCTGATGCCAATACCCTTCCATTTGTCTTCAACCTCAGCAGAAGCCGGTATATAGATGCCTGGCTCAACAGTTGTGACCATTCCTGGTTTGAACTGCATAAATTGATTATTTTCCATATAATCACCGGCGTCGTGGACGTCAAGGCCTAACCAGTGACCAATTTTATGCATATAGAAATCTTTAAAGGCTCCTTCTGCATGAAGAGCATCCAAGGATCCAGTTAATATTCCTAAATCTATCAAGCCTTGGGTAATAACTTTTTCTGAAATAATCTGAGCATCCATAACGTTATTATTGACTGAGACAGATTCAATTGATTTGATTTGTGCTTCTAACACAATCTCGTAAATAGCAAGCTGAGGATCGGTAAATCTTCCACTGACGGGAAAAGTTCTAGTGATATCAGAGGCATAAAAATCATATTCACATCCTGCGTCGACAAGCAAAAGATCCCCATTATTTAGGGTTTTGCAATTCTCAACATAATGAAGGATACAGGCGTTCTCTCCACTAGCAACAATAGGAGTATACGCAGAAAACCTGCCCCCTCTTTTAGCAAATTCATATAGATAAAATGCTTCCATTGCTTGTTCGGTCATCCCTGATTTTACAAATTTCATTGCCTCTACATGTGCTTCAGCAGATATACGGCAAGCTTTTTTCATTAGCTCAATTTCATAAGCGCTTTTTAGCAATCGTTGATTACCAATTTTAGAAGCAGCATCTGAAATATCGATGGCAGGGCTGTGCCTATCTTTTGATTTTGCAGCTTTAATCCAATCAACCATGTTTTTATCTAGTCTGGGGTTCTTGCCAAATGGATAAAAAACTGTATTTGAGCCCGTCAATAATTCAGGCAGGCGATCATCAATTTCAGTATTGTTAAATGCCTGGTCAAACCCATGATCTTTTTTAGCGCCCTCTGGGCCAGCTCTATAACCATCCCAGATTTCTTTAACCTTATCTTTCTTAGGAACAAAAATAGCAGATTGAACTTCATGGGCTCCATTAATCAAAAGGACCAGAGTGGAATCAGGCTCATTAAAACCTGTCAGATACCAAAAGCTGCTATCTTGCCTAAAAGCATGAGAAGAGTCTGCATTGCGCAGTTGGATAGAGGCCCCAGAAATAACCACTGCTGAGTTTGAAGGGAAAATACTACCTAGTTTTTTCCGGCGATTAATAAATTCATTTTTCATGCTTTTATTCTACTCTTTTCTTTTTCAAACTTCCCTAATTCTAAATGAAGACTTAAACTAAATATAAATCTATGAACGATGACCAAAACAATACGATTGAGCATTTGCTGCATAAAGTTAAACAGCTATTAAATCGCTTTGATGAGCAAAAAGGTATCGTGCAAGCATATGTTCAAAAAGAGAGAGAGTGGAAGAAACATAAGTTACTTCAGATGAATCAAATAGTAGAGCTTGAAAAGAAATTAAAGAAGCTAACCAAAGCGCAGGGCAGTCATGAGCAATAAAGAAATTCTGACTTTAAAAATTATGACAAAAGAAATTTCCATTGCATGTCCAGAAGAAGACAAAGCAGGCCTCATTGTGGCTGCAGAAATTTTAAATAGTAAGATTGCATCTATTCCGGATAAAGCAAACGCTCTTATTCTAGCCAGTCTAGATTTAGCATTTCAGTCTACACAACAAACTTCAGGAGAAATGGTAAATCCAGATCTAACTCACGAAATTGCTAATCTTATTTCCCATGTGGATCAGTCTTTACAAGATTAATGAGTCTCATTTTAGCATTATTGCTCCGATCATCTATAATGAATCGAACTGGTTCATTTGCCAACTTATCGAGATTCTTTGAACCGATAATAAATTAAAAGGTGAATTTCCACTGCTGCTGTTGTGCATTACCTTTAGGGAAGCCTGATGCAGTAAGAGCTTCGCCACCTGACCTCTCGGTTCAGGTAACGATGGGTAGCGGTGAATTGGTTCTTAACTTTGAGATATGTGAAAAATAAGTACAGGCAATCCATTCTTGAGCAAAGAAAGGCCTTGAGTATTCAAGAGCAACTAGATCTCTCATCTAAGATTCAAGAAAAATTTTTTTCGTTTTTTCCATGGAAAAATATTCAAGTATTAGGAGCATATATGCCGATAAATAATGAAGTAAATCTTGAAAGCTTATTTCAAGATAGGGCCAATGAGAATCTCATCACAACCGTCCCAATGATTGCAGAAAATGATTCAATGCAACTAATAACACTCGATTTTGAAAAAAAATTAGCTTTAAATAAATTTAATATTCCGGAACCTCTTGATGGCGAGGTTATAGAAGTAGCGCAGCATGATTTGATAATAGTGCCTGCGTTAGGGGTTGATAGATATGGTTTCAGGCTTGGGTACGGGGGCGGATACTATGATAAATTCCTAATGCCAATTATGAAAAGTAAAAGAAGACCAAAAATTATAGGGTTGCTTTATGATTTTCAATTTATAAATACAGAGATTAGTGAGAGGCATGATATACGATTTGACTTCGTATTTTCAGAAACTAATATTAAAAATTTTACTTAATTTATAAATTTATCTTCGATGATTGCCTCTATAAACTCTTCGTGTTCTGTGCTCCATTCACATAATGATTCAAAAATAGGAATCAACGATTTCGAAAAATTAGTTAATGAGTACTCCACCTTTGGAGGAATGACTTCAAAAACCTTGCGATAAATTAAATTATCAGCCTCCATCTCACGCAATTGTTTTGACAGCATCTGAGGGGTGATTGGCGAATGCAGGCGTTTTAAAGCTCCAAACCTTACCGGCGCTTCTCGTAAGTTATAAAGAATACTAATTTTCCATTTACCGCCTATCAGCTTTAATGAATTTTGAACTGGGCATAGGCTTATCACAGTATGTTTTATAACCTAGTATGAATTAATTGTCTACTTGTTATTTTCACTCCACATTGTAAGATCTTATTTCTTCAACATATAACTAGCAAAGGTACAAAAAATGTCATTACGCATTAATACTGAAATACCGAACATATTTGTTCAAACAACTCACGGAAACTTTTATATGCATGAGTGGCTCGAAGAAAGCTGGGGGATCATCTTCTCTCACCCAAAAGACTTTACTCCTGTGTGCACAACAGAGCTAGGAGCATTAGCCAATTTAGAGAGTGCATTTAAAAAACAAAATACTAAGATTATTGCTATCAGCGTTGATAGCATTGCGGATCATAATAAATGGATTCCAGATATCAATGAGGTCAATGCAGTTGACCTGAACTTCCCTATTATTGCTGATACCAACCTAGAATTTTCAAAAGCTTTTGATATGCTGCCTTTTGATGATGCGCCATCTAATACCAGAACTGCGGTTGATAATTCTACAGTAAGGGTTGTGTATATTGTTGGGCCTGATAAAAAAATTAAAGCAGCCCTATCCTACCCAATGAGCTCAGGCCGAAACTTTGATGAAATTGAAAGATTGTTATTATCATGCCAGATGACAGCCAGTCATAAAGTGGCGACTCCTGCTAACTGGAAAAAAGGTGATGAAGTCATAATTATTCCAGCTGTAAAAAATGAAGAGGCAAAAGAAATTTTTGGTGAATGGAGGGCGCCTAAACCATATCTTAGGTTCATTAAAGATCCTTCATAGTGTCAAGCAAATGATATGGGATCAAATCAAGGCCGAAGTTTTATTGCGGATTGAGGAAGAAAAAAGTCTAAAAGATTATTTTCAATTGTTGATTCTGTCTCAAGTTGATATTTTAAGTTCGGTTGCATCTATATTAGCGTCTAAACTACAGACTGATGCGTTGAAAACATCAAAGATTAAGGAGCTATTATTAGAAGCATTGCAATCAAATACAAAAATTATTAAAGAAATAGAGCAAGACTTATTATTCTTTAAAAATGAAGATCCTGCATGCCATCATCTTTCAACTCCATTATTATTTTATAAAGGTTTCCTTGGATTGGCTTGCTATAGAGCCTCACATGCATTGTGGATAAATAATAGAAAAACCCTAGCTTTATTTTTTCAAAATAGAGCCTCAGAAGTCTTGGGTATAGATATTCATCCTGCTGCAAAAATTGCTGGAGGCATAATGATTGACCATGCAACTGGAGTTGTAATTGGGGAAACTTGTACTATAGAATCTAAGGTTTCAATTTTTCAAGGGGTCACTCTTGGCGGCAAAGGAAATGAAAGTGGTGGCAAGCGACATCCCAGTATCCTCGAGGGCGCTTCAATATTTGCTTCGTCCACTATTCTTGGAGATATATTGGTTGGAAAGAATGCAGTTGTTGCGGCAGGAAGTCTAGTTCTAAAAAGCGTTCAAGAAAATGAGACTGTAGCTGGCATACCCGCTAGACGAGTTAGGGGTTTAAGGCAAAATAAAGCAGAATGGGATCCGGGAGACTCAAGTCTATGATTACTGATTTTATAGGAAATACGCCGTTAATTAAGCTTAATTATTTTTCAGAAATTTCTGGTTGCAACATCTACGGCAAAGCTGAATTTATGAACCCTGGAGGCTCCATAAAAGATAGGGCGGCTAAATACATTATCGAAGATGCTATACAAAAAAATTTACTAAAAAAAGGTGGCACAGTTGTAGAAGGAACAGCTGGGAATACTGGAATTGGTTTAGCCTTGGTAGGCAATGCATACGGTCTAAAAACTATTATTGTCATCCCTGATACTCAGGCAGAAGAAAAAAAACTAACCTTACGAGCATGTGGTGCTGAGTTAATTGAAGTGCCTGCGGTTCCTTATAGAGATGAAAATAATTATGTTAAATACTCCAAGAAAGTAGCGGAAAAGGAGCGCAATCAAAATGGTGTTTTATGGGCGAATCAATTTGATAATGAGGTTAACTATATTGGACACTTGCATGATACTGGCCCAGAAATACTTAGGCAGCTAGATAATCAAGTTGATGGTTTTGTTTGTTCTTGTGGAACAGGAGGCACTCTTACAGGTGTTTCAATGGCTTTGAGACATAAGAACCCTAATGTAAAAATTGCTATTGCTGATCCTATGGGAGCAGCGCTATATCATTACTACAAAAATGGAGAGTTAAAATCAGAAGGCTCGTCAATTACTGAGGGGATTGGGCAAGGTAGAATTACAAAAAACCTTGAGAAACTAGAGGTAGATTTTCCCATACAAATTGATGATGTCTATGCTCTAGAAGTGATGTTTAAGTTAGTAGAGAAGGAAGGTTTATTCCTGGGTGGCAGCAGCGGGATTAATGTTGCAGGAGCTCTTGAGTTAGCCAAAGAAATTGGCCCCGGAAAAAATATCGTAACAATTCTGTGCGATAGTGGGTCCAGATATCAGACAAAACTATACAACAGAAATTTCTTAATTAATAACAATCTCCCCTGCCCTGATTGGTTATAAAAAATCAGCCCAAGATGTAATTACAAATCAGGTCTTGTGTTGATTAATATTAAAATTTATACACTGCGCTGATTCCTATTGTGATTGGATTCAAAGGAACGTCAAATTTTATTGCAGAAGCTCCAGATCCTAAAATTGCTGTAGGGTTAATGCGATGCTTTCTAATATCTAAATTCACCCTTGTCGTTGGTGAGATTAAATAATCAAAACCTAGTTGAATTGCAAGATCAGTAGAGCTTGTAATATCTAACGGCGTTCCAGCCAAAAGACCTGAGGTCTTCTCAGACAAAAAGAATGTATGATTTATGCCGATGCCTAGGTAAGAGTTTAACTTTGTAGAAAGATTAAAGTGCCTTTGGAGTGAAATCGTGGGTGGAAGGTGCCTTTCCAGTACCAATCTTTTCTCCAGTTTTAAGATAGATATCATGCTCAAAAGGCAACCCTAATAGAATCTCGGTGCTCCATTGGTTGCTGATAAAATAAGATACTGCTGCGGTAAGATTCCCCTTATCTCCAACATTCACGGTGGTGCCATTACTTGACTGGGTAGCTATGTTTGTGTAGCCCCCTCTAAGAAGAATATCGCCCTTCTCGTATGCTTGTATTGCAGGAACGAAAGTGACCATTATTAACATGAACGCTGGGATGATTATTCTGTGAATTGAAAACATGCTTTTTATATCTAGATTTTTTTTTTGAATAGTCATTTTTTTCTCCGGAGAAATTCTCCAATTTTTTTTTAAGTCCTAGGAAATTTCCTTTTAGTGTTGTCTTTTAAATGATGGCCATAGGGTCAAATCACGGTTGAAATATATATTAAGTAACTGGAATTAAGGATCCTGACTCAACTTCATAAATATACCCGTAGACTGAAATTGCATCTGAGACCAGGGGATGACTTTGAATAGCTAAGACGTCGTGTTTGACAGTATCATGAAGCCCTTTAAATGTAAGCCAGTTGATGTTGTGGCCCTCAGTTGTACCAGGTTTGGATGAGGAGTTGCCAGAGGCTTCATTATTTCTCCATTCCTGGCCATCAAATGTTGCCGTGTCTAAATTGCCCTCTAAAAGAGAAGCCATGATTTCATTTGTAAAGAGTTCCATTCCACAGTTGGTATGTTGTATAACAAACCATTCGTTAGTTCCTAGCAACTTGTGTGATATTACAAGGGATCGAATTGCATCTTCAGAGGCTCTGCCCCCCGCGTTTCTAACTATATGGGCATCTCCCTCATTTAATCCAGCAAATTTTGCCGGATCCAGCCTTGCATCCATGCATGTCAAGATTGCAAATTTTCTTCCTGGAAAAATAGGTAGCTCGCCTTTTGTAAAGCTATCTTTATAAAGGTTGTTAGAGGAAATCACTTCGCTGTGAATTTTTGAAGTTTGATTATTGCCAATTGTCATAAGTTCTCCATAAGCTAAAAAGCTTGATAAGTAAAAAATTAAATCTTAGGAAAATTTCCGTTTTAGCACTTTCTTTTAAATCCCCGCAATAAGATCAAATCAGGATTAATTACACTTTATTAGAAAAAAGAAAATTGTAAATAGTCTATTTTTACATACTACTTTGTAAAAAATTTCTAAATTTTTAATGTCTTTGCAAAGCTAAAGATATCACCGGCAAGAATATCTGGGTTTTCTAGGGCTGCAAAATGCCCTCCTGGATATTGATTCCACTGAGCAATATTATAAATTTTTTCTGCATGAGCCCTAGGAGGTCTTGCAATTTCATTCTCAAAAATCGCGCCTGCCATCGGTTGGCTTATCTTATTAAAACTAAAACCAATTGGTCCATTCTCATAATAAAGCCTTGCAGATGATGT
>DEOR01000027.1:0-357 GCA_002358345.1 Proteobacteria bacterium UBA3413
ATAGATCGGTACCAAAATGAAGGCAGAAGACTGTTTGAAGTTCTTGATACTCATTTAGCTAAACAGGAGTGGCTTGCAACCGATTATTCAATTGCCGATATTGCAAATTGGTGTTGGGTCAGGACTCACAAATGGTCAGGAATTTCAGTTGAGGGATTGGATCATCTTGATCGATGGATCAAAGCAATGTATGAGCAGCCTGGAATAGTTGAAGGTATTGCAGTTCCTATAAAAATTGAAAGCTTGCTAGATGACGATGAGAAAATGAAAGAATTTACAAAGAATGCCGAAAAAATGGTAAAAAAATAAACAGGAGAAAGCGATGCTAAAAGTACATTTTGTTGCAGGAACTAGAGC
>DEOR01000027.1:626-2113 GCA_002358345.1 Proteobacteria bacterium UBA3413
GGCGCCATCATTGATTATGTTCTTGAGAGACATAAGAATGGAGGATTAAAGCCTAGTTCAGATTCTTCTGAATTTCCGTTTTATCTCCAGTGGTACCATTATTGCGAGGGGATGGTCATGCCTCCAATGAATCAAATAGTTGTCCAGACTATTTTATTGCCACCAGATCGAAGAGACGAGACAGTTTTAAATCAAGCAAAAAATCTTCTGACAAAATCTTTAGCTCCAGTGAATGAAAATCTTGCTGATAAAGATTATCTGATTGGAGATTTCTCAGCCGCAGATCTTATGCTTGGACATTCATGTTTTATGGCCAATAGACTCGGATGTGTAAGTGAGGAAATGCAAAATATCAAGGACTATGTTGCAAGAATTAATGCAAGGCCTGCTTTTCAAAAAGCTATTACGATGGGGGAATAATTATGGAGGTAAAAAACCATTTAAAACCTCATAAAACTCAGATTGAGGGATTTCTTGAGGGTGATACTGACACGCCTATAACAATGCTGAATCTTTTAAAGTTTAAAGAAAAAGCTGAATATGAGGATGGAAGGGAAACAGATCTTACCGGAAAAGAGGCCTATTCTATTTATGGTAAAGAGGTTGTAGAGCATCTTAAAAAAGTAGGAGCAAATTGGGTTTTATCTGGAAAAGTAAGTCGCCTCATGATTGGAGAGGCTGAAGATTTATGGGATAGCGTTGCAATTGCAAGGTACCCAAGTCGAAAAGCCATGTTTGAAATGATCATGGACCCTGATTACTTAGAGAGCGAAAAACATAGATCGGCTGGTCTAGAAGGCCAGTTAAATATCGAACTTAAAGAAGGCGAATTATTATGAAGAAATTTATTTTTTTTACTGCAATATTATTAATTGTAATTTCTCTCTTTTTCGTTGGGGGAAATTCTAACAATAACGAAGAAAAGATTTTTAAGAATGCGGTGACTCCATCTCCAGTTCAAGTTGCAGGATTTGCACTAGGAGAAGATGTTCCATTTTTAGCAGTCAATCTCCTTAAGTTCAAAGAAAAGGCAGAATATGCTGATGGAAGAGAAACTGATCTTACTGGAAGAGAGGCATATGCTATTTATGGTGATGAGGTTCGGGGGCATTTAGCCAAAGTTGGCGCTGAACCAATATTTGGTGGAGAGGTTAATCGACTGATTCTTGGTGAGGTCGAAGAGCTCTGGGATGTTGTCGCAGTTGTAAGATATCCCAGTAGAAAAGCTATGTTTAACATGGCTACAAGTGACGAGTACAGAGAAAGTGAAAAGCACAGGACAGCAGGCTTAGCTGGACAACTAAATATTGAGGTCATCGAAGATGAATGGAATTTTGAATAAACTCTTCCCTGAAAGTGCTAACAATGATTTTCGAGGTCACAAGATTGCGCTATGGGGGTTTATAGCTTTCACGCTTTTGATGACATGGCGATCAATCATTCACATGTTATTTGAGCAGTATGGGTTTCATGAAATAGCTAATTTT
>DEOR01000027.1:2318-2903 GCA_002358345.1 Proteobacteria bacterium UBA3413
CTGTGGTTATTTGAATGGAGCTTCAGAACTTTCGGTTATCAATTGATAAGAGAAGATATAGCTGTGCAAGGCATTTATACCGTTGGAGCAACTCCAGGGGCAGTTGGGGCTCCTTATATTACTTTTCTTTTAATAATACTTTTTAGTCTTTCACTAATACAAAAAAAATAATCCAAAGGAAAAAATTATGAGTCAATTTCAAACTTTTAAATCTGATTTAACTCATTCAAGAATTGTAGATACTGATTCAGTTTCTATTCATGATGGTGAGATTGCAGTCAAGATTGAAAGCTTTGCTTTTACAGCTAATAACGTAACTTATGGTGTTGCGGGAGATACGATTGGTTATTGGAAATTTTTTCCAGCAGCGCAAGATGAAAAGAATGAATGGGGTTGCATACCTATGTGGGGGTTTGCTGAAATTACCCATTCAAATATTGAAGGTTTGAATGTTGGAGAACGACTTTTTGGTTATTTTCCAGCTGCAGACTCATTAACCTTAAGTCCAATCAAAGTCTCTGATCAAAGTTTCAGTGATGGCAAAGAGCACCGTAAAGAACTCCCCCCTGTTTACAATAATTATGT
>DEOR01000028.1:0-924 GCA_002358345.1 Proteobacteria bacterium UBA3413
CTTGTAAATGCGGCGGGGGTCATAGCCCCAGTTAATGTTTCAGTGAGCATGGCGGTCATTTGACCCACTGGCGCAGTCGCAGCCCCTAAGTCCATTAGACCCTGACCATAAATTGCTTTATCTGCATAAACGCCTTTTTTATTTGCAGTGCTGAAGAGTCGACTAACTATCTCTGTGCTACCGAGCTGCCCTTCAAAGTACTGAGCTATGACCGCTAGACCCCCGGAAACAAATGGTGCTGCAAATGATGTCCCACTTGTGACTGCGTAGCATGAATTATCTTGGATGCAGGAATTGTAGTCGTCGTCATTTGGATTGCCTATGTAGATTCCAGTGTCTGAGCTGGATGTTGGATAAGCTGCAGTAACTCTTCCGCCAGGAGCCGAAACGCAGTAATCTTGAGCCACACCACATCTGCTAGAAAAAGCGCTAATGGAACCATTCTCATCAACTGAGACCACTGCAATAGAATGGCCCTGGATTTCAGGAATGTAATGAGCCATGCCTGGCAATAATTCTGGGCTAGAAAAATCAACACCTTGATCAGCATACCCACCAGCATTGCCTGCTGCCCAAACATATATAGTTTTTTCAGAATCAGGCGTTCCCACTTGAGACATTTCAGCAATGGTTTTTGGAAACGCATTTCGTACTTGAGCTTCTGTGTAATCGATAATATTTCCAGAATAGCCATAGCTGTTGTTTACGATATCAACATCATAATCGTTGTAAATTTCAAATAATTGACTAAAAAAACCATCAATGCCGGAAAAGTCAGGGGCCCCAGAGACTGTACCAGACCCATCATCGGTCCCAAGATCCACAGGCTCATAGTCAGGGTCTGGTTCAGCAAGCTGAATTGCTATAAACAATACATTGGCTTCAAAGGCTACCCCATGCATTGGGGATGCATTAGATTTATCT
>DEOR01000028.1:1207-1713 GCA_002358345.1 Proteobacteria bacterium UBA3413
AGTCTGCCAGCACTAATTTCTGTGTGAGTACTATCTAATCCTGAATCAGTAATGCCAATCGTTATTCCTAAGCCTGTAGCACCCCTGGCGTATGCCGTTGACGCATTAACTAGATCAAGACCCCATTGATTTTGATATTCATAATAACCTTCATACTGAGTTTTGAGCTCTTCATAGGAAAGAGCAGGGGGAGTTGGAGGGGTCGGAGTCTGCGAAACAAGAGGCGCATTTTGCCCACCACCACCACCACCACCACCACAAGATAAAAGAATAAATAAACTGAAAAGGAGAGTTTTGTTTTGTTTCATAATAGTTTAGTATTTTATCAAATATACAACAAAAAATACTATGTCAGAGATCTATAAGCAAGTTCTTGCAACTTTAACAGCCCCTGACCAAATCTTTGCATTCGAGGAAGTTAAACATTCATCCGGCGTCACATATCGAGAGTTCACCAACACCCCGAAAACGCTAGCTAGTTATTTTGAATTTGGATTGCTATTCCC
>DEOR01000028.1:1889-3805 GCA_002358345.1 Proteobacteria bacterium UBA3413
GACTGGGAATTCATTGTATTTGAAGGTGAAAGGCACACCTTTCAGGACATTCACAATAAAGCTGCCCAAGCAGCCAATGCTTTTCAGCAATCAGGGATTCAAAAAGGCGACAGGGTGGCTATCTGTATGGCCAATAACCCCGAATACATTATTGCTTATATGGCCCTAACCTCCATGGGAGCAGTCTGTGTTCTTCTAAATTCATGGTGGGTTCCAGATGAAGTGAGCTATGGCTTGGAAAATTCTCAAGCAAAGATGTTGATTGCTGATGAAAAACGCCTGCGCGGGTTAGAAAAATTTGCAAATGTTCAGAAAATTGTTGTTAGACCCCAGGCTACTTCTGATGCTATCGAGTTCAATAATTTTATTGACTCTCATTCTCAAACATATCCGGTTGTTGAGCTGGACACTAATGATCATGCAACTATTTTTTATACCTCAGGGTCGACAGGTTTTCCTAAAGGTGTTTTGTCCACTCACAGAAATATTTTGGCCACTATCTTTAGTTGGGCTCTGGTCACCACCCTAAAAAGAGAAGTCGAGTCAGTGGAGGCGGGTGATCAGCCTAAGACAGATGCAATTCAATCTGATGTTCCAGTCAATCAATCAGCAATTTTGCACTGCGTGCCTTTGTTTCATGTGACTGGCAGTCACTCAGGATTTTTGATGAGCATTATTGCTGGAAGAAAAATGGTGATGATGACTAAGTGGGATCCAGGCGCTGCATTGCAGTTAATTCAAGATGAAAAAATTGGTGCCATCACAGGTGTGCCAACTCAAACTTGGGATCTTTTGACTCACCCAGACAAAGATAAGTTTGACCTTTCCACGTTTAAGGAATTAAGTGGCGGAGGTGCTGCTAGACCCCCTGAGCATGTTCAGAAATTAAAAGATGGGTTTAAAGATTCTGAGCCCTCTCTAGGTTATGGCTTAACAGAAACTAATGCCGCCGGCACTCTCAATTTGGGCAAAGATTATTTAATCCATCCCGGCAGTTGCGGCAGAGCCATTCCCCCTGTAACGGATGTGGCAATTATCGATGAGCATTGGAACTTTTTAACAGAGCCCGACGTTGGAGAAATAGTGATTAAAAGCCCTGCAAACATGGTTGGTTATTGGGGCAACGAAGAAGCAACCCAAGAGGTCTTTAACGACGATGGTTGGTTTAAATCAGGCGATCTTGGGTATATTGAAGATGGCTTTGTGTTTATCGTCGATCGTGTGAAAGATCTTGTAATTCGTGGCGGAGAAAATATTGCATGCATAGAGGTTGAGGCAGCAATATACCAACACCCCTCAGTTCAAGAAGTGGCGGTGTTTGGCATTCCAGAGGAACGCCTTGGCGAGACTCTATGCGCATCTATATCCCTGAAGCCATCCTCGAATCTAAGTGAAGAAGAACTACAAGCATTCTTGCACAATAAAATTGCTGCTTATAAAATCCCTTCAATGATAAAAATTGATTTGATGGAATTGCCTAGGGTGGCTTCTGGAAAATTTGATAAGAAAGAATTGCGAAAAGAATTTGTATCAATTGTGCAAACTTCCAACCAATGACACAACTCTACCCTATAATTAATATATAAAGGAACCATACTTAACTAACAAATCATGGCCTCACGTATTTTAATTATTGAAGACCAACCTGATATAAGAAAAACGATTGATTATAATCTCACCAGGGAATCCTTTGAGGTTTTTCAAGCTGCCTCTATAGCTGAGGGCGAACAAGCGATTCAGCAACATAAACCAGATTTAGTTATCCTAGATTTAATGCTGCCCGATGGCTCTGGCTTAACGCTGTGTCGTGATATTAAGTCAGATCCTGCAACTAAAAATACTCTTGTCATCCTTTTAACAGCCAAAGCTGATGAGCTTGATCGAGTGATAGGTTTTGAGCTGGGCGCTGATGACTA
>DEOR01000028.1:3977-8013 GCA_002358345.1 Proteobacteria bacterium UBA3413
GTTGGGTTTACAGCCTTAGAGTTTAGACTGCTCAAGCACCTGATTGATCGCAAAGGAAGAGTCCAGTCCAGAGATCAATTGCTAGAAGAGGTTTGGGGCTACAGTGCTGAAGTTACAACTCGGACGGTTGATACTCACATCAAAAGATTGAGAGAAAAATTGGACTCTGCGGGTGAATACATCCAAACAATTCGCGGTGTTGGTTATCGTTTTTCTAAAACCCCTGACTAGTCCTTCATGGGCATCCGTTCCCGTATTTTTTTTATCATCCTCTCATGCCTCTTTATAGGTATTTCACTAGCTTTTGTTGTTGCTGAGCGAGACCTTTCCGAAGGGCTGCAAGAGCAAATTGAAAATGAATTATCTAAACAGGCAAAGATTCTAAGGCAATCTTTCAGCCACCACCCATTAAACTTCAGTCCTAATACCCTTAAGTCTGAAATCGATAATTACTCTCAATCATCGGGCGCTCGAATTACGATCATCGCGATTAACGGAGAGGTATTGGTTGATTCAGAGTTAGATAATCAAGATCTCAAAGTCCTTGATAATCATGCAAACAGACCCGAGGTTGCTGCGGCAATTACAAATGGTGTGGGCTCAAGCAAAAGATTTAGCAATACCACTCAACAAGAAATGCTTTATTTTGCATTGCTCGATAGAAGCAGCGAAGAAGGAAAGATTATAAGAATTTCTGTTCCAAATGAGTACCTAGAGAAATCAATTGCCTCACTAGACAACTCTGTAACATTGATTGTAGTGGTTGCTTTAATTGTAGCAATTCTAGCAAGCTTTATTTCAGGCAACTATATTCGAGAAAGCTTAATGGATCTTGAGAGAGTGGCGTCAGCAATCTCCCAAGGATCTTACGAGAGGAAAGGTTTGAAGTCACTCCCATTAAAACGATCTGATGAAATTGGATCCATGGCTAGAAATATCTCTACCATCTCTAGTAACCTGAAGCATCAGATTTCCCTGATAGCCAAGCAAAGAGATCAATTTGGCTTGGTATTAGATGGACTGGGTGATGGCATCATGGTGCTAGATAAGAGTGGAAAGATAAACTTTCGCAATCATCAGATCATGCAAATTCTTGGTTTAAAAGAAATTATCAACAAATCTATTCACGATATAGAGCTGCCAGTCTTAAGCAATATGTTTAAACAAGCTCTCAAGAAAGGTCAATCTAATAGCGAGTTTGAGCTTGAGACTCTAAATGATGATACTCGATGGATTTTAGCTAGTATGAATAAAGCCAAGGGCACGCAAGAACTCATCTTGGTGGTTCATGAAACCACTCAATTGAGGCGAATGGACTCTATGAGACGGGATTTTATTTCAAATCTTTCTCATGAGCTGAGAACCCCGGTGAGCGTTATCAAGGCAAACTCAGAAACGCTTTTAGATGGAGCCTTAGAGAATCAAAAGGATGCCAGAATATTTTCCAAGGCAATTTTACACAATGCAGATCGTTTAAGCACAATGGTCACTTCTTTGATTGACCTATCTAGGATTGAGTATGGCGAGCTTAAGTTTATAAATAAAAACATAGTGTTAAACCAAATTATTGAATCTATTGTTCTCTCCTATCAAAACAAAGCTAAGAAAAAAAATATCAATCTTGTGTTTGAGGGTCAATCTGAGCTAGTTGTTAATAGTGACGCCTCGGCAATTGAAAGAGTAATTAATAATCTGCTCGATAATGCCTTTAAATACAGCCCATCGAATTCAACCATTAAGATCAAATTAAAAACGCAAGGTAAATTAGCCCGCATATCCGTCATTGATCAGGGCGAGGGCATCACAGAAGCCGACCAAGAACTTGTATTTAAAAGATTTTTTAGAACTGCGTCAGCCAGGGCTAATATGCAAAAAGGCAGCGGCCTTGGTTTAGCAATAGTTAAAAACTTAGTTAATAATCTTCATGGAGAGGTGGGTGTTGTCTCCACTAAAGAAAGTGGCTCTGAATTCTGGTTCACCATTCCAATTAAGTAACCTTTTTTGTTGCTTATCTGTTTCAAAAATAACATTTAATTTTTGCAGAATCGATGCAAAAGTTCCCTTAATTGTTTCTCTTTCGCCCTCAGTAATACTCATTGATTTTATTAAATAACTCCACATCAATTGGAGGATTTTTTAAAATGGTTAAATATAAATTTCTAGGCTTGATTTCTTTTTCTGTATTATTGCTTTCATCATGTGGCGGCGGTTCTGATACGGGTATCGCATCACCAGGTGAGCTTTCTCAGATTGAAGCCCCAACAGCTACAACGCAAACAGTCGCTGTGAGCGGAACAGTTTTAACTGGGTCATGCCCCACTGCATCAGGCGTCACCACTGACGCTGCTATTGCCGGCAATACTGTGTGCGCAATATCAGGAACTATCAAAGATGATTTAATTTTAACCGATGATGTGATTTGGAGACTTTTTGGTAAAGTGGAAATCGGCGTTGATGTTGGTGGCGATGGATCTAAGGCTGGTGGCGATGCTGCTACTTTGAGCATCCCTGCTGGCGTTACTGTTGTTGCTAAAACAGCAGATGATTATATTGTGATTCATAGAGGATCAAAAATTCAAGCCAAAGGCACAGCTTCCAAACCTATTGTATTCACTCATTCCACAGTTTTAGATGGAACCATTCAAAATGCTGAGACTGCAAGAGGCCTATGGGGCGGTATTGTTATCCTTGGAAGGGCGCCTATCAATAAATGCTCAGATGCACTTCGAGGGACTGCTGGATGTGAAAACTTAGTTGAAGGCATGACAAATGGCTACATGGGTGGCGCATTGCCCGAAGATAACTCAGGAACACTTCAGTTTGTCAGGGTTGAGCATGCTGGCTATGAAATTTTTACAGGCAATGAGTTAAACGGCATTACTTTCGGTGCTGTTGGCTCAGGTACTAAGGTTGATTACGTACAAGTCCACAACAACGAAGATGATTGCGTAGAATTTTTTGGTGGAACTGTAAATGTGAAACATTTAGTTTGCACAAATGCCGCTGATGATAATCTAGATATTGATTGGGGTTACACAGGTAAAATGCAGTACGTTCTTGTCAAGCAATCTACTGCAGATGATCGAGGCGACCATATCGTTGAATCTGATAATGTGAACTCTGACGAAGCTGTTGGATATCTGACTACCCCTCGATCCAGCCCAAAAATAGCCAACTTTACATTTATATCCAATGGAGTTGACGATGCTATTAAATTAAAAGAAGGTGTCTCAGGCATCTACATGAATGGAATTATAAATATTCCTTCAGGCTCAAAAGCCGCCTATGAGCATACATTCATTGAAACAACTCAAGATGCTCCTGGGTTTGATAAAGTTGCCAACCACTCTGTTTATATCACTGCTCCAGTACAATATGCCGCAGGAGATGATTCGGTTACTTCTGATGCATTAGGCGAGTCAATTAAAGAGAGGGCTACCAATCTAATCTTTGGAACTTCAACCTTGGTTGGGGGCTATTTTTTGGGATCCAATGAATCTGCCCTTGTATCTGCTCATAACAATGAAATTGCCGTGTGTGCCACTGGGAGTGGAACCGCTCAAACAAACCCACTGTGCCCTAATGGCACTCAAATTGATTCGTTCTTTTCTGCCGCTAACTACATAGGTGCATTTGCTCCTGGCTCTGATGAAGAAAATAACTGGGCAGCAGGCTGGACGAAAGGATTGTTCACAGCTCCAGTGTGCCCAACAGGAACTACAGAAACTGGTTTAATTGAAGGCAAGAAAGTTTGCACATTAGAGGGAATTTACACTTCAGATATTACGCTTTCAAGGGGTAACTATTATGCGTTGGATGGCAAAATCCAAATTGGTATAGATATGGGTTCTGATGGAACAAAGTCTGGTGGCGCTGCTGCAATTTTAACGATCGAAGCTGGCGTAACTTTATTTGGTGAGTCTGGTTCAGACTACTTGGTCATCATGAGAGGCTCTAAAATTAATGCCATTGGCACAAGATCCGCTCCTATCATCATGACCGCTAAAGCAGATATTAACGGCCAAACTACAACCAC
>DEOR01000028.1:8259-11666 GCA_002358345.1 Proteobacteria bacterium UBA3413
TGATAATAGCGGGATTCTCAAGTATGTCAGAGTCCAGTATGCCGGTTATGAAATCTTTGAGGGCAACGAACTCAACGGTATTACTTTTGGTGGTGTTGGCTCAGGGACAACAGTTGATTTCGTTCAGGTTCACAACAACGAAGATGACTGTGTTGAGTTCTTTGGCGGAACTGTGAATGTTAAGCATTTAATCTGTACAGCCGCTGGTGACGATAATCTAGATATTGATTGGGGGTACAGAGGTAAAATGCAATTTGTTATTGTGAAGCAGGCTTCAGACAGAGGTGATCACGTCGTTGAATCTGATAACGTTAATTCAGACAAAGCAGTGGGTTACTTAACCGAGCTTAGATCGCAACCCCAAATCTCTAACTTTACCTTTCTATCAAACGGCTTAGATGATGTCATCAAGTTAAAAGAAGGGGTCTCAGGTATTTACAAAAATGGGATTGTGGTTGATGCCACTAACTCTAAAGCTTGCCTGGAGCACACCTTCGCTGAAACACTTAGAGACGGTATCACGACTCCTAAAGTAACGTTTAATTCAGTGGCTTTTGATTGCAAAGCTTTAGGTGCAGCAGGCGATGATTCAGCTACCGCTGCAGAGGTAGCGGCTTTGGCAACTGCTGGCTCCAACAATCTTTATTCAGCTGACTCAGGCGGTGGAAGCTATGTCCCGACTCTTTCAGGGGTGATAAATGGAACAGCTGAGAATGCAGTCACTGTAACCGCTGAAACTGATAGCTTCTTTACCACGACGACATACATTGGCGCTGTAAAAGATTCTACAGACACTTGGTATAAAGATTGGACAGTACCTGGGAGCTTAGATTAATAACTATTAGTAATTAACGGAGTTACACATGAAAAATAAAACTATAAATAAAATAGGTTTTTGGGTTCTTGCATTACCAATAGTCACTGTCTCTTTATGCCTTCAGGCTCAGGTGATGGAAGAAGTTGTTGTTAGCGGATCCTTTATCCCAGATGTAAAGAGAGATACAACTGAAATTAATGTCGTTCTTGATAGTTCAGATATCGAAAGAACGGGCGATGATAATATCGCGGTGGCCTTAACCAGACTAACGGGCCTTAGTTTGGTCAGGGGTAAGTATGTATATGTTAGAGGTTTGGGAGAAAGGTATTCATCTGCAACGCTTAATGGTTCGACGATGCCTAGCCCAGAGCCACTAAAAAGAGTTGTCCCATTGGATATATTTCCAACTTCAGCCATTGAGTCATCAGTGGTACAGAAAACCTTTTCACCAGAAATGTCCGGTGAGTTTGGCGGCGGGATGATTGCCATCAAAACTAAAGCCGTTCCATCCGAAAGAATCCTATCTTTCTCTTTCTCATCTGGTTACAACGATGCCACATCACTTACTAAGGGTCTTTTATATGACGGTGGCAGTGATGATGATTTTGGTCATGATGATGGAATTAGAAATTTTCCTGCCTTTTTGAGTGAATCTATCGCCTCGGGAACAAAGGTTGATCGTTCTAACTATGCGCCATATCAACTAGCCAATTTCGGTCGACAGTTTGAAAATTCCAAACTGTGGGTCATACAAGAAGGTGATGTACCAGTTAATAATTCCGCAAACTTCACATACGGCAATGAGCTAGATTGGGACCTAGGCTCACTCATTGGTATGAATGATGGCAAGGCAGGGATCTTTTTTACAGCTGGCATGAAAAGTGACTGGCAGACTCAAGAAGGGGTTCGTCAGACTGGAGATTTGCAGGCGAAAGATGGTGGGGGAACCGATGTCATTATTTCAGAAAACAAGCAAACCAGAGCGACTTCCAATGATGTCAGCTCCTATGCAATGGGTGTTTTTGGGATAGAGGGTGACACCACTGAATTTAAATATACAGGTTTATACATCCACAAAGGCACTAAAAAAGCTAGAATTATCTATGGGTATGATCCCAGTGACTCTCAGGATGTGAGAGAAGACTATCTTCAGTTTTTTGAAAGATCTTTATTTAATCACCAGTTAAATTATTCTAAATTCTTTGATAACGGATCATCTCTTGCTCTTAGACTTGCGAGTGGAAAGGCCACCAGAGATGCTCCATATGAAAGAGAAGTATTCTATCAAGATACTTCCGGGATAACTGGAACTTTGATTCCAGATGCATGGGAGTACGATGTGAATACTGGCAAAAATCAAACTCAGTTTAGCAATGTTGATGATGATGATCAGAATTTTGGAATTGATTTCACTTTCCCTGTGCAGCTGGAATCAAGTGAGTTACTGATCAAAGCTGGCATTGATTATCGTGAAAATGAGAGAGATGCTCAAGTGAGAAGTTTTAGATTTTCTCCAGCGGGTGGCCCTTTGCCATCAGAAGCTCTGACCCAAAGAATTGATTATATCTTTGCTGATCAGAACTTTGATCCTAACAGACTCCTGGTAATAGAGAATACGGCCTCTTCATCTCCAGCAGGATACCAAGGATTCCTTACAACATCAGCGGCTTATGTTTCCCTGGAGGCAATCTTTTCAGAGCAATTAAGATTTTCAGGTGGCGTTAGACAAGAACATGGCAAGCAAGAAATTGATACATACGATCTATTTACTGGAAAAGACGGGGTGGTTGATAAAGCCATCGATGAGGATTACCTGCTTCCAGGGATTACTCTCACCTACCTCCCAGAAGACAATGAAAACCTTCAGTTTAGATTGGGCCTTTCACAAACTATTGCTAGACCTACTTTTAGAGAGCTTTCCCCAACTTTATTTGTTGACCCAGATACCGATAGAGTGGTTGCTGGTTCACTGTATTTAGAGAATTCTGAGATTGAGAACTTTGATCTTAGAGCAGAGTATTACTTTAATCCTAATCAGTTTGTCACAGCGGGAATTTTCATGAAAAATATTGATCAGCCGATCGAAGAGACTGTGAATGAGATTGGAGATTTGATTGTTACCACTTATCAAAATGTTCCAAAGGCAGAGATTTCAGGGTTTGAGTTTGAATACGAAAGAATCTTTGATGGCTTTAACTCAGCCTGGGCTTCCAGCAAAGAATTTATGGTTAAATTTAACTACACTTTTACTGATTCAGAAATCATTATAGAGACAGGCGATACTTACCTTAACTCGGGCGGGGTTGTTACTTCTGCCGCTTCCTTGCTAGCTAATGGTAGGGACTCAAGATTACAAGGACAGGCCGATAATATTGTTAATATCCAGCTTGGCTATGATGATTATGCTGTTAATTCACAAGCTACATTGATTATCAATCACGTGAGCGACAGGGTGAGAGCAAGAGGCTTGGATGTTTTGCCAGATATTATTGAGCAAATTCCAACGACCATTGATTTTGTATACGGCAGAGAGTTTGAATTGGATACATCCATGCTAAAGATTTCATTGGAAATAAGAAACCTTCTAAAT
>DEOR01000007.1:0-996 GCA_002358345.1 Proteobacteria bacterium UBA3413
GCTGGAACCAAAAGGCGTGTTCTGCTTATTGATTTAGACCCACAGGGCAACGCAAGCACAGCGGCGGGAGCAGCAAAAAACGAAAAAACTCTGTTTGAGGTTTACGCTCAAAACCTTGATATCCAAGACGCTATTCTCAAATCATCTGGTGGTTATGACGTTGTCCCTGGGGGGGAAAACCTTATAGCCCTTGAGGTTTTTATTAGAAGAGAAAATAAACAAGGTGAGCTTAAAAAACATTTGCTCGGCCTAGAATATGATTTCATCATCATTGACACACCACCATCTCTCAACCAACTAACCCTCGAGTCACTTTTTGCGGCCAGCGCAACATTAATACCACTCCAATGTGAATACTATTCATTAGAAGGCATCTCATCTTTAATCCACACCATCAATACACTCAACAATAAAAACCTAACAAACAACCGTGTTTTCGGTATTATTAGAACCATGGTAGATATGCGAAACAACCTAGCCAAAGAGGTTTCTGAGGAGTTAGAAAAACACTTCCCATCCTTGGTTTTTAACACCTTAATACCAAGAAATGTAAAACTTGCCGAAGCCCCAAGCCATGGAATATCCGCGATACAATACATGCCATCTTCATATGGAGCCAAAGCATATTTAGCGCTTGCAGGAGAGCTAATTAGGAGAATAAATAATGGTAGATAAAATCCTTAATACTGGTTTAGATGCGCTGCTTGGCAATGTAGTGGCCCCAAACAAACAATCAATAAAAGAGATAGATCTTAACCAAATTCAACCCAATAGGTTTCAGCCAAGACAAGCTTTTGATGAGGGTAAAATGAACGAGCTATCCCTATCTATTGCTAAGCATGGCATCTTATCCCCGATACTTGTTAGGGAAACCGGGGCTGGGGGGTATGAGTTAATCGCTGGTGAGAGACGTTTAAGAGCTGCAAAAAAAGCTGGGCTCCAAACAGCACCTTGTTTAGTAGATTCAGCAGAAGACCAACTATCACTCGAACTGGC
>DEOR01000007.1:1210-10100 GCA_002358345.1 Proteobacteria bacterium UBA3413
GCAAAAATTCTTGCATCCATGGAGGCTGCTGAGGCTGAGGAGTTGGCAAAAAAAATTGTTTCTTTGGGCCTCACAGTCAAAGACGCAGCCGCAACAAAAAAACCAAAAAATACTTCAAAATCTCCACGCCAAACCAAAAACCGCGATCTCCTTAATGTAGAACAGGAGCTTTCAGAAAACCTGGGACATAAAACTGAAATTGAACAACAATCTCAATCCAAGGGCAAAATTTCTATCTCCTACACCTCAAACGATGAGAGAGAGACAATAATTAGTAAATTATTGAAATTAACGAATAATTAAGCTTGTCCTAAACCTTATTAATTTTTATAATTGCGCCCCGTAATAACTTATTTAATAAAGCTATAAAAACTTTAAAACAAAACACCTTATCGATCTTAGGGCTTTTGGTTGCTTTGGTTATATTTCCAATCCTCATCCAACCAATTTTTGTGATATACCTTGGCGCTATTGCTGCAGCTGTTTATCTATCCAGCGTCCCAAAAAGCGAGTTATTAAACCTTTACTTAGCGTTTTTATCGCGGTGGGCCCTTTTTGTCGTTTTTAGTATCATTTCTTTAACATATATACCAGAAAACACTCTCATTGCCCTGTTTCTACTTGTATACTTGAACACAACTTTTAACCCAAAACTAGTTATCTCTCAACATGGCCTCTGAAGCACACGAACCCATTACCAGCCAAGAGTATATTCAACATCACTTGACGAATTTGGTGTGTGGAAAAACAGAAAGCCACGGCTGGACTTGTGATCCACATTATTCAGAGGAAATGGGTTTCTGGGCCTTTCATGTTGACTCTTTGGGCTGGTCTATTTTTCTTGGAATACTTTTTATTGGCCTGTTTCGCTGGGGCCTCCCAAAACTTGCTTCAGCATCTGAGGCGCCCACTGGGCTCCAAAACTTTATTGAGATGTGTGTGGAGTTTGTTAATGAAAATGTTCAAAGTATTTTTACCTCTGCTAAAAACAACCTAATAGGCCCAATGGCGTTAACGGTTTTGGTTTGGGTGTTCTTAATGAATTTAATGGACCTAATCCCAGTTGATTATCTACCCGAACTAGCCAAAGGCGTTGGCTTGGAATATTTTAAAGTGGTCCCAACAACAGATCCAAATATCACTCTGGGAATGGCTTTGGCCGTTTTTATCTTGATTATTTTTTACAGTATTAAGATTAAAGGTTTGAAAGGATTTTTGGCAGAGTTAACCCTTCATCCTTTTGGCAAATACCTGATGCCAGTTAATTTGGTATTAGAGGGTGTCAACCTGATCGCAAAACCCATCTCACTTGGGTTGAGATTATTTGGAAATTTATATGCTGGTGAGATGATATTTATATTAATCGCGTTGATGTTAACTTTCAGCTCAATATCTGTAGGTTTACTTGGCGTCGGTCTGCATTTAATATGGGCTCTTTTTCATATATTGATATTAGCTCTTCAGGCGTTTATTTTTATGGTGCTTACCATTGTTTATTTAGCAATGGCGCATGAAACCCAAGACCATTAGGTCTTTATTTTTAGGAGAATAGAATGGAACAATCACTTATATATATAGCCTCAGGGCTAATGATTGGATTGGGCGCTGTTGGCGCTGCGATTGGTGTTGGGGTTTTGGGTGGAAAGTTTTTAGAAGGTGCTGCGCGCCAGCCCGAGCTAATTCCAATGCTTAGAACACAACTTTTTATTGTAATGGGACTTGTTGACGCCGTTCCAATGATTGGTGTTGGTCTGGGGCTTTATTTGATGTTTGCTGCTTAATTAAACATGAATATAAACGCAACACTCTTTGGCCAAACTGTAGCATTTGTTATTTTCATAGCAATTTGCTGGAAGTATGTGTGGCCACCCATTATTGCGATAATGGAAGAGAGAGAAAAGCGTATTGCTGATGGTTTAGAGGCCGCCAAAAAAGCTGATGATTCTTTGGAAGAAGCCCAACTAGCTTTTGATCAAGAGATGAACAAAGCAAAAGCTGAGGCAGCAGAGCTATTAGAAAAAGCCAACGCCAGAGCATCACAAATTGTTGTTGATGCAACCGCAAAAGCTGGGATAGAAGCTGAGAAGATACTTACCTCTGCCTCTAAAACCATTGAAAATGATGTTAATAAAGCCAAAGAAGAGTTAAGACAAAAAATGTCAGCCTTAATTATTGAAACCTCAGAAAAAATTCTGGGTGACGAGATTAACACTGACAAACATCAAGAGCTTCTTGCTAAAGCAGCATCTGAGTTATAAAAAATGATTGAACTGTCACCACTTGCTCGACCTTACGCTAAGGCTGTTTTTTCAGCAGCCCTGGATATTGGTCAGCACAACGGGGTGGCTGCTGAACTATCAATATTATCATTAATCTCACAAACCAAAGAGGTTACAGCCCTAATAGAAGACCCAGGGCTTTCAAAGCAAAAAATTGCCCAAACAATTATCGAGTTATGCAAAGACGATTTAAGTAAAATTTCCATCAACACCATTGAGCTGCTAGCGGAAAACAAAAGGCTAAATCTTATCAATGCTATCTGTATAAGCTATCAAGACCTTTTAGAAAAACACAATAAAACAAGCTCTATAGTAGTCAATGTGGCAAGCCTGCCATCAGAAGACAATAAAAATATAATAATGCAAAAACTCACCACCTCTTATGGTGAGGGTTCTAGCATAGAATTTGTAGAAGACCCATCCATTATGGGTGGTCTTTCAATAAAGATTGGAGATGAAACGCTAGATCTCTCCATTCGAGGTAAAGTCAAAAAATTAGTCAACCAATTAAATTTTTAAGGTAAAAAAATGAGCCAATTAAACCCATCAGAAATATCCAGCGTCCTCAAAGAAAAGATTGCCGGTCTTGACCTATCAGCAGAAAGAAAAAATGAAGGCATTATCGTCAGCGTGTCTGACGGCATCATAAGAATCCACGGCATGGGCGACGTCATGTACGGCGAGCTTATTGAATTTGAAAACGGAATTCTTGGTTTAGCTCTAAACTTAGAACAAGACTCTGTTGGCGCCGTTGTACTGGGCGACTATCTGGATCTTATTGAGGGTCAAAAAGCTGTGTGCACAGGTAGAATTTTAGAAGTTCCAGTTGGAGAGGCTTTGCTTGGACGTGTTGTTAATGCGCTGGGCGCACCAATTGATGGAAAAGGTGAAATAAAAACAACAGAAACAGCCCCTGTTGAAGTTGTGGCGCCTGGGGTTATCGCAAGACAATCAGTAGATCAGCCAGTTCAAATTGGGCTCAAAGCAATTGATGCAATGGTGCCAATTGGACGAGGGCAAAGAGAGTTGATTATTGGAGACAGGCAAACAGGCAAAACAGCGGTTGCTATTGACGCCATTATTAATCAAAAAGGTACCGGCATTAAATGTATCTATGTTGCTATTGGCCAAAAACAATCCACGGTTGTAAATGTGGTGAAGAAACTGGAAGAACATGGTGCGCTTGAGCACACCATTATTGTGTCTGCTTCTGCATCAGATCCTGCCCCAATGCAATATTTATCAGCCTATTCCGGCTGCTCTATGGGTGAATACTTTAGAGACAAAGGTGAAGACGCTTTAATTGTTTATGACGATCTTTCAAAACAGGCTGTAGCTTATAGACAAGTTTCACTTCTTCTAAAAAGACCCCCAGGAAGAGAGGCTTATCCTGGAGATGTATTTTATCTTCACTCAAGATTATTAGAAAGAGCCGCTAGGGTAAATGCAGCTTATGTTGAAAAAGCGACCAATGGAAGAGTTAAAGGTAAAACAGGCTCATTAACAGCCTTGCCAATTATTGAAACCCAAGCAGGAGATGTTTCAGCTTTTGTGCCAACCAATGTTATCTCTATTACAGACGGCCAGATATTCTTAGAAACCGATTTATTTAACTCAGGTGTAAGACCGGCGATTAATCCAGGTATTTCTGTTTCAAGGGTTGGTGGAGCAGCGCAAACCAAGATAATGAAAAAACTCAGCGGGGGAGTTAGAACTGCGTTGGCCCAGTACAGAGAGCTTGCAGCTTTCTCACAGTTTGCATCGGACTTAGATGCGGCGACCAAAGCTCAGCTCGCAAGAGGACAAAGAATCACAGAGCTCATGAAACAAAAGCAATATGCGCCCATGAGTGTTGCACAACAATCGCTCAGCATATTTGCTGCAGACAGAGGTTTTATGGACGACGTCCCAGTAGAAAAAGTAGGGAGTTTTGAAGAGGCCCTGCATAGCTTCTTTACTTCTGAAAAAGCAGACCTAGAGAAAAAAATTAATGATACAGGTGATTGGAACGATGACATTGAAAAGCAATTCACAGACGTGGTTGAGCAGTTCAAAAAAACACAAACGTTTTAATTTAGATAAATAATGGCAAACACCAAAGAAGTTAGAAAACAAATTGCGAGCATTAAAAGCACGCAAAAAATTACTTCGGCTATGGAAATGGTTGCTGCCAGTAAAATTAGAAAAACCCAAGGCGAAATGCAGTTGGGCAGACCTTATTCTGAAAAGATTAAAGAGGTTATTTCTCACATCGCAACATCTAGCTCAGAGTATTCCCATCCTTTTTACGAAAGCAGAGCGGCTAAAAAAGCTTGCTTTATAGTTGTGAGCTCAGATAAGGGTTTGTGCGGGGGCCTAAACATCAACCTTTTTAAAAGTGTGATTCACAAAGCAGCAGATCTTAACGCCCAAGGTGTTGAGCCTAGCTTTGCTTTAATTGGCGTCAAAGCAGCCAGCTTTTTTAAGGCTGTGGGTGGAAATGTGGTCGCTAAAGTTCAAAAACTTGGAGATAAGCCTGATCCAGATATGTTAATTGGCCTCACCAAAACAGTGCTTGATCTTCACAAAGACAAAGAGATTGATGAGGTTTATCTTTGCAGCAACAAATTTATAAACACCATGACCCAACAGCCCATGGTTCAACAACTAATTCCTTTGCCGGCCATAATTGATGATGGGTCAACCTCAACTCACTGGGATTATATTTATGAGCCCGAGGCAAAAGAGTTGCTGGAAGGATTGATGACGCGGTATATCGAGTCTCTCATCTATCATGCGGTGGTTGAAAATAATGCCTGCGAACAAGCAGCAAAGATGCTGGCAATGAAAAATGCTACGGATAACGCAGGGGATTTGATCAAAGAATTAGAACTTTTATATAACAATGTAAGGCAAGCAGCAATTACCCAGGAATTATCTGAGATAGTTGGCGGCGCGGCAGCGGTTTAAGGAGAAAAAAATGACCAATGGTTTAATAACACAAATTATCGGAGCGGTTATAGATGTTGAGTTTGAAAAAACCAATATCCCCAAAATTTATGAGGCACTTGTCATCTCAGACACCGGAACGGTATTGGAGGTCCAACAACAACTTGGAGATGGAATTGTTAGAACTATTGCCATGGGCATCACCGAGGGCCTTAAAAGAGGCCTGGTTGTGACCAGAACCAATGCGCCTATTTCAGTTCCCGTGGGAGAAAAAACGCTTGGCAGAATCATGGATGTTTTAGGGAATCCCATTGATGACCGCGGACCTATTGGCGCAGAGACAACCATGCCCATTCACAGGAAGCCTCCTAGCTACACAGACCAATCACTTTCCGATGAGTTGCTAGAAACAGGCATTAAAGTTATCGACTTAATTTGTCCTTTTGCCAAAGGTGGAAAGGTGGGTTTATTTGGTGGAGCTGGTGTTGGAAAAACTGTCAACATGATGGAGCTTATTAATAATATTGCCACAGAGCATTCAGGTCTTTCTGTGTTTGCGGGTGTTGGAGAGCGAACAAGAGAGGGGAATGATTTCTATTATGAGATGCAGGAATCAGGCGTTGTGAATATAGAAAAACCAAGTGAGTCAAAGGTGGCTATGGTTTACGGACAGATGAATGAGCCTCCTGGAAACAGATTAAGGGTTGCCTTGACCGGCCTAACAATGGCGGAAAAATTTAGAGACGAAGGAAGAGATGTGTTGTTATTTATTGATAATATTTATCGATACACACTTGCTGGGGTAGAAGTATCTGCGCTGCTAGGGAGAATGCCATCAGCTGTGGGCTATCAGCCTACACTTGCTGAAGAAATGGGCGCGCTGCAAGAAAGAATCACCTCAACGAATGACGGCTCTATTACCTCTATTCAAGCTGTGTATGTTCCAGCTGATGACCTAACAGACCCATCTCCAGCAACAACGTTTGCTCATTTGGATGCAACTGTTGTTTTATCAAGACAAATTGCTGAGCTTGGAATTTACCCCGCAGTGGACCCATTAGATTCAACCAGCCGTCAGTTAGATCCGCTGATTGTTGGTGAAGAGCATTACAATGTTGCCCAGGGCGTCCAAGGTGTATTGCAGAAGTACAAAGAGCTTAAAGATATTATTGCAATTTTAGGTATGGATGAGCTATCTGAGGAAGATAAATTAGCTGTTTCTAGGGCCAGAAAAGTGGAAAGATTTTTATCACAACCCTTTACAGTCGCAGAGGTCTTTACAGGCTCCCCGGGGAAATACGTAAAACTAGAAGACACCATTAAATCATTCAAAGGGATTTTAGCGGGGGATTATGATGATCTTCCTGAGCAGGCTTTTTATATGGTCGGGACCATTGAAGAAGCAGTGGAAAAAGCTAAAACCTTATAGTTTATAAATCATGTCTACTATTAAAGTCAGCATTGTTTCATCTAGCGAAGAAATTTATTCTGGCGAAGGCACCATGGTTTTTGCAACAGGCTCGCTTGGAGAAATTGGCATTGCTCCAGGGCACACACCTCTTCTCACAGGCTTAGCCCCGGGACCGGTTAGAATTCAAAACGGAGACGAGGAGCAAACCTTTTTTTGCTCAGGCGGCTTTGTTGAAATTCAACCAGACTTGGTAACTTTTTTATCTGATCGCGCAGAAAGAGCTGACTCCATGGATGAGGCAGAGGCGATCAAAGCGCAAGAGCAAGCTGAAAAAAATATGCACGACCAACAGTCCACACTAGACTACACCAAGGCCGCCGCTCAATTAGCAGAAGCAGCCGCAAGAATTAAAACCATTCAAAAATTAAGAAAAAACAAGTAAAGTACTTGTATCAAGTTTAATCTTATTTCGCTTTGAAACTTCACACCATTATCCTTGCAGCAGGCAAAGGAACCCGCATGAACAGCAACCTTCCCAAGGTATTGCAGCCTTTGGGTGGATCAACCCTTATTTCCCATGTGATACACACCGCCCAAAAAATCAGCGATGATATAACGGTGGTGGTAGGCCATCAAAAGGACATTCTCAAAACATACATTGAAAACCATCATCCTTTGGTCAACTCAGCAGATCAAAATGAACAGCTGGGCACAGGGCACGCCTTAAAAACAGCGGCTCATTTAATTACACCCAGCCAAAAAGTATTAATTTTATATGGTGATGTGCCTTTAATTTCTGAGCCCACGATACATAAATTAATTTTTGAGGGAGACCAATGTTGTTTATTGTCCATGGTCCTAAGCGATCCAACCGGCTATGGCAGAGTAATTAAAAATACCTCAGGCCATGCTGTAAAAATTACTGAGCAGAAAGATGCCTCAGAGGAAGAGCAGAAAATAAGCGAAGTATTTACCGGAACCATGTTGGTTGATGGGGAGTTGTTAGCAGATGCCTTAGAGGGCCTTGAGAACAATAACGCAGCCTCTGAATACTACCTCACCGATATTGTAGAGATACTTTCAACAAAAGGAGTTAAAATAAACTGTATTCAAGCAAACCCACGAGAGGTTATTGGAGTAAACAACAAAAAAGAGCTACACCACATTGAATCTATTTTAAGAGCCATGAACGCAGAAAAACTTTTAGACCAAGGCATCACACTAACAGACGCCACCCGTGTAGACCTTCGCGGCGAACTAAATGCAGGCAAAGATTGCAGCATTGATGTGAATGTTATTATTGAAGGCACCGTAACTTTGGGTGAAAACGTCACCATTAAATCAAATGTTATTCTCAAAAATGTCTCTATTGGCGACAACACAGTGATCGAACCCTTTTCTCACTTGGTCTCAGCAAGGGTTGGATCAAACTGCAGCATTGGACCCTACGCAAGATTAAGAGCAGGCTCTGATATTGGAAACAATGCCAAAATAGGCAATTTTGTAGAAACAAAAAATACAAAACTCGGCGAAGGCGCAAAAGCGAACCATCTCGCTTACCTTGGAGATGCAGACATTGGAGCCAATGCTAATATTGGGGCCGGCACCATTACCTGTAACTACGATGGGGTCAACAAGTTCCAAACAACCGTTGGAGACAACAGCTTTATTGGCAGCAATTCTTCATTGGTTGCCCCAGTGAATATTGGCAAGGGAGCTTACGTTGGCGCAGGCTCTGTCATCACCAAAGATGTTCCAGATGATGCCCTTGCTGTTGGCAGAGGCAAACAAGTAATCAAAGAAGACTGGGCAAAAAACAAAAAATAATATGTGTGGAATTATAGGCGCGGCCTCATCTCGCAACGTTGGCAAGTTACTGGTTCAAGGTCTTCACAAAATGGAGTACCGCGGCTATGACTCTGCCGGTATCGCCCTTCACCAAAAAGATAGTATTTACAGCTTAAGAAGCCTTGGAAAGGTCAGTCTTTTAGAAGCCGGTATGATTCAAGAGCGCCCAAAAAGTAAGCTAGGCATTGCCCACACAAGATGGGCCACTCACGGCAAGCCCTCTGAAGCAAACGCCCACCCCCATACATCTTCCGAGCAAGTACACATTGTCCACAACGGGATTATTGAAAACTACTTAGAGCTCAGAGAGAAACTGACTGCTGCAGGCTATGCATTTACATCAGAAACAGACTCAGAGGTCATAGCTCATTTATTACATCAACACCTCAAAGCGTCCGAAGATCTATTGGATGCCATGCATTCA
>DEOR01000007.1:10313-15318 GCA_002358345.1 Proteobacteria bacterium UBA3413
TTCGGCCAAGGGTGTTTCAGTAACCCGAGAGATTACAGAAATTGATATAGCGGTAAATGCTGTGACCAAGGGCGAATACTCTCATTTTATGGAGAAGGAAATATACGAGCAGCCTGACGCTGTTGCCAACACCATTAATGGCAAGTTAGGAGAAGACGATGTGCTGGACAATATTTTCGGCCTAGGCTCGTCTGAAGCATTCAAAGACATCAAAAGAATTCAGTTTGTTGCATGCGGCACCAGTCTTCACGCAGGAAAAGTTGGAAGATTTTGGTTTGAAAAAATTGCCCAAATCCCATGCTACGTTGATTTTGCAAGCGAGTATCGCTACAGAGATCCTTTGGTTGAAGAGGGCACGCTGTTTGTCACCATCTCTCAATCTGGAGAAACAGCAGACACTTTGGCAGCCCTAAGGTATGCGCAGCAAAAAGATTATCTCAGCACCCTATCAATTTGTAACGTTCCAACAAGCTCCCTTGCTCGAGAATCTGAACATGTTCTTTTTACCAACGCTGGTCCTGAAATAGGGGTTGCCTCCACCAAAGCATTTACCACCCAACTCGCAGGCTTGATGTTGCTGTCCATGTCGATTGCAAAAAGTTTGGGTCGAGACAAAGACCTCAGAAAAAATCTACCCAACGAGCTCAGAGCTTTGCCTGGGGTCATTAGAGAAACCCTAAAGCTTTCAGATGAAATTTCAAAAATTGTTCCCAATATTGCTGACAAGCAGAATGCGTTGTTTCTTGGCCGAGGAATGTTCTTTCCGATTGTTCAAGAGGGCGCTTTAAAGCTCAAAGAAATTTCATACATTCACGCAGAAGCTTACCCAGCCGGAGAGCTTAAGCACGGACCATTAGCGCTAGTGGATGATCAAATTCCAGTGGTTGCACTATCACCAGAGGACACTCTGACAGAAAAGCTTGTCTCTAATTTAGAAGAGGTGAAGGCCAGAGGTGGAACCCTCTATGTCTTTGGCGGCGGTAACTCTAAAATTCATATTGAGCGTGGAGCTTTTATTCAAATGCCGGCATGCAGTGAATTGCTCGCACCAATCATTTACACCATCCCACTTCAAATACTCGCTTATCAAGTAGCCTGTCAACGCGGAACAGACGTTGACCAACCAAGGAACTTAGCCAAGTCAGTGACGGTCGAATGATTTTGTATGTAACGGTTTTTAATTAATGGATCCGTATAAAGTTTTACAGATTGGTGGTAAATATACAAAAGGAGATCTTTCAGAGAAATTAGATCAACCATCTTTGTCTTTTGTTCGTGAAGGAAAGTATAGGTGTAAGAACTCAGATTCATATTTGTTATTTGTGGATCTTGAAAAATCCGACAAAGAAGATAAAAGATTTCATTTTAATGATTTCTTTGAGGGTGATTTTTTTCATTGGGACTCACAAACAACTCAACACATCCAATCTCCTCAAATAGAAATGGTTTTAAATGGAGAGTTAACACCCCATTTATTTGTGAGAGTTAAATATATATAAGACTTAAATATAAATACCTTATATTTAAATACTATATTTTTTTTTGTAGAATATAAAACCTATGTAATAATTTTGAAGAACTTTTTAGAGGAGAGATTCATGAAAAAATTTTTTTATATACCGCTTGCGATAGTTTTTATCGCATCATGTACTAATTCACAGGCAGATAACAGTATTAAAAAAAATGCTGATGCTGCAGAAAATTTTATTTATCTTGTTTTAAATGAGCCAGAAGAAGCAAAGAAGTTTATGCACGACGATTTTGTTTTTAGGTATATGGGGAAAATACCTGTATATGCTCAAGGAAGCTCAGTTATAAAGAAGTCTTATGACAAAGAAACTTACTTTACAGAGTTTTTAGATGTTGTGGGCGCCTTATTGCCCGGAGGCATTGTTTTAACACCTTTAGATGTTATAGCAGATATAGATAGTGCTGCTGTAATCATGGTTGGGGATGCTGAGGGTGCCTATGGAGAATATGACAATGAGTATGTTTTTACCTTTAAGTTTAAAGACGGAAAAATTATAGAACTCGATGAGTACAATAGTGATGTTTTGGTTGTTGAAGCTCTTTATGGAAATACATTATGGCCAAACTCTAACCCACCTCTTATAGAGTATTTTTGGCACTCAAAAGGACCAAATTACTCTCAAGAAAACTTCGATATGCTTGTTGAGAAATGGAACACCCGTGTTAATCAAACCTCATGCAATATAAACGGAGCTAGTGTTCTTACACCAAAAGTAAAAAATGAAAATTTTGATTTTATATGGATGCTTGAATGGCCATCAGAAGGAGCGCGAGATGCTTGTTTTGAAGAGTGGTTGTTAGACCATGAAGACGGCTGGCAAGAAGACATAGCTGGAATCATGTCAAATGATATAGACAATGGCGCATTTTTATTTAGTCAAGAAGTGGGCAGATTTCCAAAATCATGGAGTGATTCTGATACTTTTAGTCATACCTATTATTTTTGTAACTTTAATGAGGGGTCAGATGAAAAAACTCTTCACGATTACAGAGCTGATCTAAATGCTATTACAGACTTTTCTGAAAATCACTGGTATACACTTCTTGAGCCGATGTTTGAACCAGAAATGCCAGCAGACTTTATATGGTTAGACATTTGGTCAAGCGATGAAGCCAAAGCAAGTGACAACGTTATTTGGGAGGCAACCCACCTACCTCAAAAAGCAGCAGACATGGTAACTTGTGGGGCAGAAGGAATCACCGGAATAGAGTTTGACGGAGTTTCTGTAAGAGATTAATTAAGCTAACTCGAGCTCTCCCTTTTAATAGGGAAGGCTCGAGTTTTATTTATCTTTTTTCTGAGAGTTCAATCTATAGCTCCGCCAAGAGCAACACCAACCCTATTTAAACAGGGCCGTTAGTTAAAGCAAAAAACAGCAGCGCCATGAGTAGTAATCGAACCAAATTCATGGAACTTAAAGAAGGTATCAATATAGGTAGAGTTAAGAATATTTGGTATTACTCAAGAAGTAGGTGGAGTAGAAATACGATAGAAGATTTGTTGATGAAACAAAATTACTTTATCCCACATAAGGTAACTGTATTTGAAGGAGAAAATGGAAGAAAAATATATCAAGTTCTACAAAAGTTTTCACAAAGCATTTCAGAACAAGAAATCTCATTCTTTGTTCAAAACCAATCAGTCACCTTGGAATAGAACAAAACAGATAATTACAGTGTATTACTATGAATAACAAAATACCTCCACCCATTATCACTTTGATATGTGGACTGGGTATTTATTTTTCTAGACCCCTGTTTCCAAAATATAATTACATTTCAACTGATATTATTGCAGCATCATTTTTGCTGCTTGGAATAATTACTTTAATCACAGCAGTTTTGTCTTTTAGGAGACAAAGCACCACTGTTAACCCACTTCAACCTGAAAAAGCATCTTCTTTGGTTGTCTCGGGCATTTTTAAATATTCTAGGAATCCAATGTATTTAGGCATGCTATTAATTTTGATATCGATGACAATAAAATTTAATTTTGTTGGAGGCATCTTAATAATTTTTGCGTTCATTGCTTTTATTACAAAATTTCAAATTATTCCTGAAGAGACAGTACTGGAGAGATTGTTTGGAAAAGAATTTATTCGGTATAAGAAAAAAACAAGAAGGTGGATTTAAGATGGAAGAAAAATATATTAAGTTTTATAAAACATTTCATAAAAAGTTCAAAAATGATGAAAATCTTATTCTCTGTTCGAAACTACTCTGTGACTGTCGAGTAGAGCAAAACAGAGAATTAAAGTCGCCTTGCTAATAACAAAGCATGTCGCCAAGATGTCGTGTTAAGTTTAAATTTTGATAATTAAAATGCTCGGAAAAAAAATAAAAGAGTTGAGACTAATAAGCGGATTAACACAAGAAGATGTTGCCCTTAAAACAGGTTTAACACAAAGAACTATTCAAAGAATAGAAAATCATGAAGTTGAACCCTCAGAATACTCTTTAAATCAAATAGGAGAAGTTTTTAAGGTGAATTTAAACAAAATGAAACTAGATGAAAAAAACAAAAAACAAAAATGGTTAAATATTTTTTTAGTATCAATATCATTATTAATTATTTTTAACTTTGCTGTGGGTTGGTCTACATGGCAAGAGGATTGGTATGTTTTGCCTGCCTGGTTTTTTCCTATCTTGGCAGGGGTTAGCATTCCCTATTTTAAAAAAAACAGAAAAGACAAGTAAAATAAAAATTATCTATCGACAAGATGAATTAAATGGAAGAGAAATACATTAAGTTTTATCAGAGTTTCCACAAAGGGTTTCAGAACAAAAAATCTAATTCTCTGTTTTGTTCAAGTCAGTCACGGTAGAGTAGTTCAAACAGAGAATTAGATTTGTAATATGGGAAAAGAAAAATTAGTTGAAAGATTGAGTTGGTATTACCCTCTAGAAAGATTTCATACTTTTGTTACCGTACCATTTTTAATTGGATTTCTAATTTATTATTATGGGTTTGAAAAAACAGTATTGATTAACTCAGGGTTGATTTTATGTTCTGCAATTCTTTACCAAGGACAACTATACTGGGGTATAAAATTGAGAAAAATAACCGGGAAAGAAATAGATAATGATTATTACCTTAAAAAATTTGAGAAATGGACAAGAACCAACCCCATCCTCTTATCTTCAATAGTGCTAACACTGCCAGTTCACCTTATATTAAACGAATTCAAAACAGACTCTTTCTTATTTTGGGGTTTATTTGCTCACTTTTTCTATGTTCTTGAATATGTAAATTATTATCAAAAACAGTTGATGTATGACAATATTAATGACTTTAAATATCTATTAATTAACAGAAAATTGAAGAAATCATCATTGTTGAAAGATATGCAAAAAAGAGCATTTTAGAAGATTAAAACAAAGGGTATTAAATGGAAGAGAAATATATTAGATTTTATATAAGTTTTCATAAGGCATTTCAGAACAAGAAATCTTATTCTCTGTTAGAACTGAATCA
>DEOR01000036.1:0-995 GCA_002358345.1 Proteobacteria bacterium UBA3413
ATTCGCACGCCGTTTAACTCGCCTTTGTTCATGAGCATGAGAGCAAATTGAGCATAGTCATCAATGTTGGATACTAAACCCGAGCCACCATCGTAGAGCTTGCTTGACTCGCTCAGGTATGGAGATTCACGGTGCGAATCAATTGGCCTAAGTTCTTTTGAAAACATCAAATCAGCAGGGTTAATTCCAGCTGCTCCAATAATCTCTCCATCTCTGCTAAAAGCACCTGAGGTATAAAGGGTTGTAAAAGATTTCTTGTCTTTGGCGTTAACAGAAAAGCCCATGCTGCTTAATTTTAGCGGATCAAAAATATTGTCTTGCAAATATTGCGCAAAGGTCAAACCAGATATCACCTCAACAACACAGCCAAGAATGTCCATGTTGATGCCATAAGACCATTGCTCGCCTGGGTTATGAAGCAAAGGGGCCATGGCTGCTGCAGAAGCAAAGGCGCAGGTGTCACCTGGAAATTTAGTCATTTTAGAGTCCAATGCTCCAAAAAAGTAAGGGCGGATGTTGTACTTTCTGTATGCTTGTTGAACCGGACCTTCTCCAGCCCAACTATAAGTTAAACCACTGGTATGAGTGAGGAGGTCTCGAATAGTCACTTCTCTTTTAGGTTTGACCATATAATCTTGATAGTCGAGATCAAGTACCTGAGTATTCTTAAACGCAGGGATATACATTGAAACTTTGTCGGCTAGTCTTAATTTACCTTGTTCCACTAACTGCATAATCGCAACACCAGTTATGGGTTTGGTCATAGAGTAGATTCTGTAGATTGAATCTTTGGTGATCTTTTGCTTGCTCTCTATATCTGCATGGCCATAGGTGTGCCTAAAAATTTCTTTACCATCTTGATGAGCCAATATAGAAATATGGGGTATTTTTCCACTATCAACATATGTATCAAAATGCTTGGCAATTCTCTCTTGGTCAGTTATATCAAGTGAGCCAGCAATAGCTAGCGGTGCAAAACTTAAAAATACAACCAG
>DEOR01000036.1:1218-8120 GCA_002358345.1 Proteobacteria bacterium UBA3413
AACTTCAATCTTCATGAACCGCCTAAATTTTTAAGTTTGCTTGGATCCCAGGGATTTGAATATGACGAGGCGGCCGATACGTCCTCCATGAAGTTTATTATTAGCAAGGACCTGACCCATTCCAATGGAACCATTGTCCAAGGGGGATTTATTACTGCCATGCTCGATGCGGCCATGGCGCATCTGATTATCTTGAAGCTCAAGGCCCAAGTGAACCCTTTATCTCTTAATATCAATGTTAATTTTATAGCGCCGGGGGCGCCTGGAGAATTCATCGCCTCTGCCATTGTGACTAAAATGGGCAAAAGCATTGCCTTTACATCGGCGGAACTCTTTCAGGGCGAGAGGCTTGTGGCTACTGCTACAGCTACCAATAAACTCTTGAAGATGCCTCCAACCTCATGACTCCTAAAGAAAAATATCTTCAATTTATTCAGAGCGTTAAACCTCAAGTTAGCTTCGAAGAGGATAACAAGCCCAAGGCTCCAGATTACCTCAGCCAAGATTGCTGGGCTGCGCTGCCAGGTCGACACGGAGCTCACTTCCTATCTCCTGATGAAACAGCTTCTGAAGAGCTGAAGGATTACGATGTGTTTTACATTCATCCCACAGGCTATTTTCAACCTCATTGGAATGCCCCTCTAGACCCAGAGTCTGCTGCTTTTGAGAGAACCGAAAGCCATCTGGCAACTCAAGCATCGGCTTTTTCAGCGTCTTGCAATGTTTATGCTCCTTATTACAGGCAAGCAACCTACTATTCTTTTTTTGACAAAGAAACCAACGGCAATTCTGCTCAGGACATTGCCTATTCAGATATTTCAAAAGCCTTTAGTGTGTATATTGAGCAGCATAATAATGGCAGGCCTTTTTTTATCGCCGGTCACAGTCAAGGGGCTCTGCATGGACAGCGTTTAGTCCATGAACATGTCTCCCAAGAAATAATTAAAGAGCAATTTATTGCCGCGTATCTCATTGGTTACATACTGCCGCTTAAATATTTTGATGCCATGTATCCCGACCTGATTGTGTCGACTGGCCCAGAAGATTATCACTCAATTATATCTTGGTGCACCGGCGTTGAAGGATTCAACAGAAGCAGAGCTCACTCAATGTTTTGGTCCCCTGGGGGGTGGTGTCAGGAGCCCATGGAACAGCCACTTGTCTGTCAAAACCCCTTATCTTGGGAGCAGGGAAGTTCTTGGATATCAGATAAAACTAATATCTCCATTCGATTGAAATCTAGCAATCTATTTTTAGCTGATTACCACGCCACATCTCACTCTCACGCTAAGCTCTCAATTGAATCCATGGCAAATCTCAGTCTTGAGACCAGGGAATCAGAGCATTCGATGATAGAGGCTAGAGGCTCCCTCATTGATAAGGTAAAAAGCTTTACTGTAGACGGCGATCTGCATAATTTTGACGTCTCACTGTTCTGGGGTGCCCTTAGAGAAAATGTGAAGAGGAGGGCGCATGCCTTTAAGAAATAAATTTATTGTTATACTTGCTCTCGCCTTGAGTTTTAATGCCCATTCTTTTGAAGAAGGTTTTGCTACCAATGGAGAGGTTCAAATAGCCTATCGGGATTACGGACCTGCAAATGCAGAACCCATTTTATTGGTCACCGGCCTTGGAGCGCAACTGACCCTCTGGCCTGATTTCTTGATCAAGGATTTACAGGCTCATAATTTCAGACCCATAGCGTTTGATAATCGCGATGTTGGCTTGTCTTCTCGATTTAAGTCCAAGCCTTCCCAGCTCATTAATTACGTAAAGTATTTTTTATTTTTACCCATTAATTCAGAGTACAGCATCGAGGACATGGCTGATGATGGCGTGGCTGTGCTAGATACTCTAGAGATAGACCAGGCTCACATTTTAGGGATGTCGATGGGAGGCATGCTTGCCCAAGTTCTCGTTGCCAATCATCCTGATCGCGCTAAGTCATTTACCATGATCTCCTCCATGGTTTCGACCCCGAATCCGTTTAACGGGCCAAAATTCAAGGTCACTCAGCAGCTGCTCAAGCGCTCAGCAAAGAAAGATGATCTAGAGGGTAGAATTGATCAATCTATCAAACTATTTGATTTGATCGGGCGACCCGGGCTAAATTATGATACCCCTGAATTTAGGCACAACATGCGCTCATACATTAAGCGAGGTGGTGACGACAGTGGGTTTCTTAGGCAAATGGCTGCCATTATTGGCTCTAAGGATAGAAAAAAATTAGCCCAATCCATAGAACTTCCCACCTTAATTATTCATGGAGACTTGGACCCACTGATTAAGGTAAAAAATGCATATGCGACCAATAAATTGATTGCAGGTAGCGATCTACTTATCATAGAGGGCATGGGTCATTTACTAGATACTGCCTCGTACAATCAATTTCAATCTCAGTTATTTAAGTTTTTAAAGCAATAGCTGACCCCGCTCATAATGATTTACCCAAGCGTAAAATTTTTGTTATGATCAAATGGTTTTCTAACTTAAATAGATTCTCTGCTGGCTACAATCTATTGCATCCTTCATTTCGCTGAACTGATTATGACTATTAAGGCTAAGGAAAAATTCTTTTATTCATCAGGGGCCATTGCCAATGGTGTGAAGAGTGATGCGTTTACTTTTTTCTTGCTTTTCTTCTATTCCAATGTCATTGGTCTGACACCTGGACTTGCCAGTCTTGCAATTTTTATCGCTCTTCTGGTTGATGCGGTTACTGATCCCTTGATGGGGGTTATATCCGATAGAACTAAACATAGGCTGGGCAGACGACATCCATATTTCTTGCTGGGCATTATTCCAATGGCTTTATCCTACTTTATGCTTTTTTCCATTCAAACTTCATGGGAATTACCTCAAAATCTTTTATTTCTCTGGATGCTCACTTTTGTTCTATTGACCCGATTAGGGATGACCATTTTTGATGTTCCTCATCGGTCTTTGGGCAGTGAAATGACTCGCTCTTATACAGAAAGAACTAAGATTTTTGCTGCGAGAGAATTGATGGGTTGGTTTGGAGGGCTTTTCAACGCTTTGCTAGCTTACACGGTATTTTTTCGAGATACACCAGATTTTATCCCAGGCACTAAAAATCCTGACCCTTGGATATTCTATGGAATGACTGGAGCAACAATTATGTGCATTGCTGTATTGGTCACCTATTTTGGAACCTTGCAATACAAACATAATCCGATTAAAGACAGTCAAATTTTTAATTTAAAAAAAATTTTTAGCCAAATCTTAATCGCCTTAAAAAATAAATCTTTTCTTACCTTCTTTTTTGGCTATCTTTTTATAGCTGTTAGTTGGAGCATGTCTAGCTCTTTGCAGATTTATATGACCACTTACTTTTGGGAATTTAAATCATCAATGCTCGCATCATATTTGGGAGTCTATGTGGCAGCAACTTTTTCTGCTTTTTTGCTAACACCTTTTTTGGTAAGCTATCTTGAAAAAAGAACGATCCTCCTTCTTGCGATCACCTTAGCTGCTGTCATTCCTCCCATCCCAATCTTGTTAAAAATTTATGGCTATTTGCCGCCGATGGGCACTTGGGATCTCTTTGCCGTTACCATTCCCTTTGTTTTTGTTGCAAACTTGAGCTTGTCCTCAAGTTCAATCATTCGAGAGTCCATGCTAGGCGATATAAGCGACGAGGTAGAGTTAGATAGCGGCATAGGGCAACAGGGCTTGATGTATGCAGCAAGTTCTCTGATAGGCAAGCTCAATACTGGCATAGGTATATTGATTGCAGGCTTGGCATTGGAGCTTATCAATTTTCCTCAAGGCGCATCAGTCGATCCATCGTCTCAAGAGCTTTTTAGCCTCGCAATGGTTCAAGGCCCCTTAGCAGGCTTTCTCATGTCCATCCCATTTATTATTTTTTATACTTATAAAATTGATCGACACCACCATGCGAAAATTATTAAAGCGCTTGATGCTAGGTAATGACTAAATAGTTTATATACTAGAGAGCATGGATGTACCAAATAAAATTACACCAAAAAGAGAAAAAAAGAAGGATGCGATAATTGAATCAGCGGTCGTAATTTTTGCTGCTCATGGTTATCACAATACTCGCCTAGAGCAAATAACAGACGCCCTCCATCTAACAGATAAATCTATTTATTATTACTTCAACAGCAAGGGAGATTTGTTTATAGAGGCTATTCTTTCAATTCAGGCCCAACTCAACCAGTTGATCAAAAGCATTGATGCTAAAGACTATGATCACCTCATTAAAATTAAGAAATATACCAACCATGCAATGAGCATCAATGGCCTCACGCTGCTCATGCAACTTCCTAAGTCTCTTGCGGATTTTGCTAGATATCATGAGATCAAGGCAAACGAGGAAGATCAATATAAGGTTTGGGGTGGATGGTTTAGAAAGGGTCAATTAGAAGGCTCAATCATTCAAGGCAATCCTTCAGAGCAGCGTAATTTTTTATTCGGCTCACTATTTTATCTACATCGGTGGTATTCGATTAAGGATAGTGCGACCTATGACCATATCCAGCCTTTTATTGAAAATATGATAGATAGAATGTACTCAACCAAATATAATAAAACCATATGAAAGCAGCTCACTACATAACACTTATTCTCTGGGCTTTTGGCATCGTCAATCTTTTTGAGCCATTTAATGGACCCTTGTTTTATATTTCTTCAGCTATTTTCTACCTCCTGCTAATTGCTCATGTGGTTGAATGCTTTGTTTATAGAGACAAAATTCTTAAATCTAAAGATTCGCCATTGGTGGCATTTTCTATGACCCTGTTGTTTGGTGTCATATATCTTGGCTCGCTGAAAGACTCTTAAGAGTGGAGGTCCTGTCAGAAGAGGGCAAGATCCCTAGGGGCTCTTTGGGTGTGTGGACCCTTGCTTGGCCCTCCATTATTACCAATATTTTTTACGCGACCAGCTCTATAGTGGCCATTAAAGTTGTGGGTGGCCTTGGTCCTGACGCAATTGCAGCGGCAGTGACGGGTCAAAGGGTTACATTCATCTTGCAAGCTGTTCTCACTGGCGTCCTTGCTGGTTCCACTGCTCTAATTGCAAGAAACTGGGGCGCCAAAAACAAAGAAGAGGCTGGAATTTTTTTTACCAGAACGGTTCAGCTTGTTCTTTTCATTGCTTTGATAACGAGCGTTGTAATCTGGCACTCTGCAGAACCCTTGGTTACCTTCTTTGGTTTGAAGGGAGAGGCTCTCACTCTCTCAATAGAATATTTAAGATCCATTGCACCCTTTTATATTGCCTTTGGTTGTGGCCTTGGTTTGATCACAGCCTTAAGAGCGGTGGGGGATGTCAAGACGCCAATGATTATCGGCGTTATCATGAATCTCTTTGCAATCTTCTTTATGCTAGTTTTTGTGAATGGATGGCTTGGTTTTCCAGAGTATGGTGTTCGTGGAGCTGCGCTTGGAATTGGGCTTTCATTTTTGATCGGAGCCATTCTTCTAATTGTTTTCTGGCTATCCAATCAATTGCCAGTCAAATATTCATCGATTTTTACCCTTGATACATACAGAGTAAAAGAGATCTTTAAAGTAGGATTGCCAGCCGCTTTAGAGCAGGTAATTTTCCAAGGGGGCATTACTGCATTTTTAATCCTAGTTGCTTTATATGGAACAGAGGCTTATGCAGCCTATGGTATAGGAGTTCAAATACTCTCTTTTTCATTCGTTATTGGGTTTGGTTTTTCAATAGCTGGGGCTACCTTAGTCGGTCAACATTTAGGGGCTGGCGATACCGACCAAGCCAGACGAGCTGGCTGGGGCGCAATGAGGCTTTCCATTGTCTCCATGACATTTTTTGGTATCTTGATCACTTTATTTGCAGAGCCTTTAGCAAGATTCATGATTGATAATGATGAGGTTGTCAGGCTGTCAGTCATTTTTATATGGCTTCTTGGGTCCATGCAGCCATTAATGGCAATTGAGTTTTCTTTGGGAGGAGCGCTGCGGGGAGCCGGCGATACCAAGACACCTTTGATGATTACGCTAACCTGTCTTTTGTTTATCCGGGTGTTGCTTGCTCTAATTTTCTACATGCTCGATGCAAGTGTAGAAATTATTTTCTCCACATTGGTTGCAGACTATATCGTCAAAGGCTTTTTGTATGTAGCGAGGTTTAGATCAAATAAGTGGATGCAGGCAATGAAGCTTAGGGAAGATGCTTAGCAAGCACGCTTAGAGCTGCCTGGGCTCTTTTCCATAACTTTGATTCCGCAGCGCTTAATTTTTTTGCCTTTACGTTGCTGATAAAAGTAATCAGCAATCCTTTTAATTTTTCAGTTTCACCAACTTGTTGAGAAAATTTATTCTGAAGCATTTCTAAGGTTAATAATTGCTTTATAGCTTTGTCACTATCCGGCGATTCAATCCCAGCCATCAACTCCATCATGACCACGGTTTTTGTAACTTCATCAACATTATTATGATAAGCAGGCTTGTTTAATGCTTTTAAGATGTCTTTGTCTATAGAAGAATTTGCTAGAATTTCTGATTCAAGCAACGCAGGTAGATCCATGTAACCCGATACCTTTTGTAAGATAATTTCTTCAGCTTGCTTGCCCTCATAAGATTTTATAGCTTTTTGTATTTTTAAGAACTCAGGCGATTTCCTTGTTTTAGTTAGCTCTCTTAATTGCTCTTTAATTTTAGAAAGAGAAAACCCATCTTGGCCAAGTTCCTTGGAAAGAGCACCTATAATCTTTATCTCATCGTTGGCAATTGTTTTTTCTGCTTCATAGAACCGATCAGCACTTTCATTGAGTATTTTCCAGAGCGTCGGCTCATTCTTTTTGCCCGCCGGACCAATGTTTTGATAGTCTCGTTTTAATCGCTGATACTTTTGAATGCAGAGCTGGGTATCCTCATCATTGATGACCTTAA
>DEOR01000036.1:8303-28617 GCA_002358345.1 Proteobacteria bacterium UBA3413
ATCATTGATTGGTTTTCTAGCATCCTGGTAGGCTGTTTTTAGCTTAATAAAATCATCATCCAGGACAGGCGCAAAGTTTTGCCAAAGTTGAAATTGTTGACTGAGGTATTTACTCAGCTCGATTAGCCCAGGCCATTTTGCTGATTTCTCTTCTGTGTATTGAAGAATGTTGATAATAATTTGCTCTCTTTCTTTGGCATTAGAAATCTTCACAGTTTTAAGCTCTTCGTAATATTGAGCGCAAGGCTCCCAAGCTGTTTCAGTTAATTTTTTAAATGTTTGCCATTGCTCTCTGCCTGCTGGCTTTGAGCTTTGATCTAATTGCTGCCATTTAGTTTGCAGTCCATGGATTGCATTTGCATGTTTTTTTGGATTTTCAATAGGGGTTGCAATTAAAGCTTCAATCTCTTGAATAATTTCATTTCTTTTGGGGTTGGTAGCAAAAGACGAGATATCGTTGAAATAACGCGACTGTGCCGATATTAGGTTAAACCTGCGTCTTAGTTTATTGGAGACCTTGCCTTCTGATTTCATGGCTCTAGAAACTTCGTTCACCAGCTTTTGGCCGCTGCGAATCTGCCCAGCTTCAAAATGCCCTTCAGCTTTAATTAGTGATTCGAATAAAATTTTCTGAGTTTCCACAATATTTTCTTGATGAAGTTTATAATTATCTAAATGAAAAAAAGAATTTTAACAGGTATTACGACAACTGGAACTCCTCATATTGGAAATTATCTAGGAGCCATCAAACCTGCCCTTGAGTTATCGGGTCCTGAAACAGAATCCTATTTCTTTTTAGCCGACTATCATGCACTAATTAAGCAAACAGATCCTGCTTTAATTCAAAGCAGTGTCAAAGATATTGCTTTGGCTTGGCTGGCTTCAGGTCTTGATACTGAGCACTCAAATTTTTATAGACAATCTGATATCCCTGAGGTCCATGAATTAACATGGGTTCTTACCTGCAGTGCCGCCAAGGGCCTACTGAACAGGGCGCATGCTTACAAAGCAGTAGTCGCTGATAATATTTCTAATGATGCGGATGAGGACAAAGCTATTAACATGGGATTATTTTCTTACCCAGTATTAATGGCTGCAGACATTTTAATCTTTAATGCAACTCATGTACCCGTTGGCCCCGATCAAGCCCAGCATCTAGAAATGGCCAGAGATATCGCAGGCAAGTTCAACCATACATACAAAAATACATTCGTATTGCCTGAGGCGTTAATTCAAAATGAAGTATCAGTTCTTGGTCTTGATGGAAGAAAAATGAGTAAGTCTTACAATAATATTATTCCCTTTTTATGCACAGAGAAAGCATTGCAAAAAGCTATTTCAAGAATTATTACTAATTCCTTGGAGCCAGGACAAGCCAAAGACACAGAAGACTGTAATCTATTTCAACTTTACTCCTTATTCGCATCGAAAGATCAGGTCGCTTCTATGCAAGAAGCCTATGTAAATGGAATTGGTTGGGGCGATGCTAAAAAAGAGCTATTTGCAGTGATCAACAAAGAGATTGCGCCGATTCGTGAAAAATATTTTGAGTTAAGCAAGCAGCCTGACCTCCTAAATGATTTGTTTGCTGATGGCGCTAAGAAGGTCCGACCTCAAGCGCAGCAGCTAGTGTCGCAAGTCAGAGAATTGGTGGGCATCTCAAAAATTGTCTAACCCTACAAGCTGGTTAAAATTCGGTTTATTCTCAGTTGGTCTGGGTCAATCATTCGCTTTTGTGTTGGTCCCTCCTTTAGCAAGGGATCTTGGCCTGTCAGTTATCGAGACATCTTCAATTTTTGCAATTTCTGCTATAGCCTGGGCAGTTACCAGCGCATCCTGGGGAAGGGCGTCGGACCGATATGGCCGAAGAAATATTGCAATCATAGGATTAATTGGTTATTCAGTTTCTATTATTGCCTTGATCACACCTTTATTTCTTGTTGAGAAAAATGTGCTGGACTTTGCCTATCTATTACCTTTGTTAGTCCTCGGTAGACTAATTAATGGCCTGATAGGCTCTGCAACTAGACCCGCTGCATTTGCTTACATGGCAGATATTTCAGATCGATCAAAGCGAACTAAGAAATTTGCACGCCTAGAATCTAGCTTCTTAATAGGCACAATTATGGGCCCAATGATAGGCGGGTTTCTGTTTTTATACTCCAAGACATTACCTTTTTATGTTTTTGCACTTTGCGGAGGTATTGCTGCGATTGGAATTCTTCTAACTTTTCCAAAAAACATCAAACAGAAGACCACTGAAAAAGTTATCTCCAAACTCTCGTTTAAAGATTCTTCAGTTTGGCCATTCTTAGTATTAGCTGCTTTGTTCTCTTTGTGCCAAGCATCCTTGCTTCAATCCATTGGTTTTTTTATCACCGATGTGTTTTCCACTGAAAAAGACTTGCCTTTGGTGATCAGCCTCACATTTGGCCTGCTTTCAATATCTACAGTGGTAAGTCAATACATATTTACTGATTTAAAACCCATTGCCAATAATAAGTTACTGATATACGGAACTTTTCTTCTTGCCATATCGTATATTCAGGCAGGATTATCTACCTCTATTGCATTGTTTTATCTTGCAATGATGGTTAATGGTATGGGCGCTGGAATGGTGCGGCCAGCTAATGCTGCAGCATTGTCTATTGCTCAAACGCCTGATGATCAGGGCACAGCGGCAGGATATTTAGGGTCTGTTATCCCTATCGGTCACATTCTAACCCCCTTGGTTGCAATGCCAATATACCAATACGCACCTCATTATTTATATTATTTCAGTGCTTTCCTGTGCTTTATCGCCTTATTATTTATAATAGGACACCCAATATTAAGAGATCATGAACAAACCAGCGCTTCTACTAGTTAATCTAGGGACACCAGATTCCCCGTCTTACTTTCATGTTTTTAAATACTTGAGAGAATTTCTAATGGACGGCAGGGTGATCGATGTTCCCGCCTTCTTCCGATTCATCCTTGTCACATTAATAATTTGTCCATTGAGGTCCTATAGCTCGGGAAAAATTTACAAACAACTGTGGGATTTATCTGGTGGAGAGTCCCCTCTACTGAAAAATACCCGTGAGCTAGCCCTTAAAGTAGATGCAGCGCAAGATAGGTTTAATGTTTTTTATGCGATGCGCTATCAAACCCCAAGCATTAAAAACACCCTGAAGCTTATTCAGGCAACTAACCCAAGCGATCTGGTTGTCATGCCTCTGTTTCCTCATTATGCTTCCGCTACTTCTGGAAGCGTCTACCAAGAGGTTGCCAAGCAACTATCCAAAAGCTGGGTGATACCCAACTTTAATTTTATTGCTCAGTACTATGATCATCCTGCTTTTATCCAAGCTTGGATTGAGGCCGCTAAAAAACACAACCTAGATGATTATGACAAGATCCTTTTTAGCTACCATGGCCTTCCAAAATCTCAGGTTAATAAGGTGTATTCTGATATGCAGTGCGATGGAAAAAACTGCGAGCATGAAATTAATGAAGACAATCATTACTGTTACAAGGCCACTGTATATGAAACCTCTAAGCTTATAGCAGAGGGGTTAAACATCCCGCGTGACAAGTACGAGGTTTCTTTTCAATCAAGATTGACCAACAATTGGCTAGAGCCTTTTTCAGATGATGTGCTCAAGTCCTACCCAGGCCAGGGAATAAAAAAAGTTTTGGTATTTTCTCCAGCATTCACGGCCGATTGCCTAGAAACCATTATTGAGATTGGACACGAGTACAAGGAACTTTTTGAAGCGGCGGGTGGTCAAAAGCTGGATTATGTTGAGTCTCTAAATTTCTCTGATTCCTGGGTTCAAGCTATTATAGAGATTGTTAATTCTAAGGTGCGATAACTATGTTTAAAGATGATGTATTAAAAGGAAAAAAAATCTTAGTTACCGGGGGCGGTACCGGGCTTGGCAAAGAGATGTCAGAGCATTACATTCAGCATGGCGCTGAAGTAGTTATTTGTGGCAGACGAGAAAGTGTTCTAGCAGAGACCGCGAATGAATTTAAAGATAAGTATGATGCAAAAGTTAGATACCAGGCCTTGGATATCCGTTCCGCTCAAGATGTAGATGATTTTATTAATACAATTTTTCAAGAAGGGCCGTTACATGGACTGGTTAACAATGCCGCTGGAAACTTTATTTCTCCGACCAAAGATCTCTCGTCTAGAGGCTTTGATGCAATTGCTAATATTGTTTTTCATGGAACATTTTATGTAACTCATGCTGTGGGCAAGAAATGGCTTGAACATAACATTAGGGGATCAATTATTTCTATTTTAGCTACCTGGGTTTGGACGGGATCACCCTTTGTCGTGCCATCAGCTATGTCAAAATCCGCTCTTCATACTATGACGAAATCCCTTGCTGTTGAATGGGGCCCCGCAGGTATTAGAGTGAATGCTATTGCGCCCGGTCCATTCCCTACAGAAGGAATGACTGCGCGCCTGAGCCCCAAAGGTGACATGCAAAATGATTCAGATCACACGATTCCTATGGGCAGAATGGGAGAAATGAGTGAGCTACAAAATTTAGCCACTTTTCTAATGTCCGATGGGTGTGACTATTTGACAGGCCAGACCATTGCCATTGATGGCGCTCAGTACCTTTCCGGTGGAGGCACGTTCTCTCAGTTAGCAAAGCTATCTGAGGATGATTGGGCTGAAATTAGAGGTATGATTAAGAAAACAAACGACTCAGACAAGCTCAAACGATCAACTTGATTAACTGATAAACTAACTTTCAAAGATTTAAAAAAGGGGTAACGATGGATCACGCACAAATACAACAGATATTAAATAAGCAAAAAGCTTTTTTTATAAAAAATGGCCCGCCTTCATATGATTTAAGAATTGATCGAATGAATCGAATGAAAGATTTGATTATGGAAAATCGATATAGATTGGTGGATGCTCTGAATGAGGATTTCGGGGTTAGATCAAAAAACCAATCCATGGCCACAGATGTTTACACCATTATTCCTGGCATAGAGTATGCGAAGAAAAACTTAAAAAAATGGATGTCAGGCTCAAAAAGAAAACCTAACTTCCCATTGGGTCTATTAGGAGCTAAAGCTAAGGTGAGTTATGAGCCCTTGGGGACAGTCGGAATGATTTCACCTTGGAACTTTCCTGTATTTTTAGCTTTTTCTCCAGCTGCTGCGATTTTTGCTGCAGGTAATCAAATCATGCACAAGCCTAGTGAATATACCGAGCACACTTCAGCCCTGATGAAAGAGCTTTGCGATAACGCTTTTGATGAAGAAGAATTTGCAACAATATTAGGTGGTCCAGATGTGGGCGCTACATTTACGCAGCAGAAGTTTGACCATCTTTTGTATACCGGAAGTGGGGCTGTTGCTAAGCATATTATGAAAGCAGCCGCAGAAAATTTAGTTCCAGTGACTCTGGAATTAGGTGGCAAGTCTCCTGTGATTGTTAGCAATACAGCCGATAGTGTTACCGCAGCAACACGGATTATGTTTGGTAAAACAATGAATGCGGGTCAGATATGCTTGGCTCCAGATTATGTAATGGTTCATTCAGATAAGAAAGATGAGCTTGTTTCTGCTATGAAAACTGCTGTTGCAAATTTCTACCCAGATTTAAAGCATAACGATGACTACACCTCTATCATTAATCAGAAACATTTTGATCGATTGCAAAATCTCTTGGCAGATGCAAAAGCCAAAGGCGCTGAAATTGATGAGATTAATCCGGCAAATGAAGACTTCTCTCAGCAGGAAGCATTTAAAATTCCTCCGACGCTTGTAATGAATCCAACCGATGATATGGAGATCATGCAAGAAGAAATTTTTGGGCCCTTACTGCCAATCAAAGAGTTTACGGATATCGATGAGACCATCTCATATGTCAACGCCCATGATAAACCCCTAGGTTTATATTATTTTGGTTCGAACAACACAGAAGAAGAGCATGTTTTAAGTCGAACCTCATCAGGCGGAGTCACTGTGAACGATGTGCTGGGCCATATTCAGCAAGAGGACCTTCCTTTTGGAGGTGTCGGGCCATCTGGTATGGGCAGTTATCATGGTGAAGAAGGGTTTAAAACCTTCAGCAATGCAAAAGCAATTTATAAACAAATCGGCTCAAGGTTTGACAAGTTGCTGTCTGCAATTCGTCCTCCCTACAAAGGAGACATTGAGAAGGTACTGAAGCAGCTAACCTAAGCCATGTCCTCATTGCCTATTTACTTGGGCTACAAGTATTTTCGTTCTAAGAAGGGTGCTTTTGCATCCTTTACATCTATTATGGCTATTGCTGGTCTTGCCCTGGGTGTTGCAGCCCTAGTGATTGTTCTGTCGGTGATGAACGGGTTTGAGCGTGAGCTCCAAACAAGAGTCCTGGGCGTAGTGCCGCAACTGATTATTAGAAATGAAGATCCAATAAGTCAATATGATGAGCTCATTAGTGAATTGCTGCAATCACCAGAGGTTCAGGCAGCCAGTCCTTACATAGAAACCCAAGGCTTGATGAGCGCCAATAACAGAGCAAGAGGCGTCTTTGTTACAGGGATCATTCCGCAGCTTGAAGATGATATTTCTATTCTACCTAATTACATATATGCAGGTTCTTTAGATGATTTAAGCCCCACAGAAGGCGTTGTTATTGGCGGTTGGTTGAGTAGATATTTGGGCATTACTGTGGGCGATGACATCACCATCATGACAACGAACTTAAGATCCTCTTTGCTTGGGTCTTTTCCACGTTCGTTATCTTTAAAGGTGGTAGGAATTTTTGAACTGAAAGCCGAACTTGATCAATCCTTGGTATTGATTCATCACGACCTAGCATCCAACCTCTTAAATCTCTCATCAGAATCCACGCAAGGTATTAGAGTTAAAACCACTGATTTATTCGAAGCTAATTCTATAGGCTATCAATTGCTTGAAGATTATCTGCCTCAAGATGAGGGTTACTATTTTACATCCTGGCAAAGAACCCATGGCACTTTATTTCAAGCCATTCAGCTAGAAAAAAAACTAATTAGCCTCATGCTGTTTCTTATTATTACAGTTGCTGCCTTTAATATCCTTTCAACGCTGGTGATGACGGTCAAGACAAAGGAGAGAGAAATTGCCATCTTGAAAACCATGGGCTGCAGCAACTCTCAACTCACTGGAATTTTTGTCACCCTGGGGATGATCATTGGGATTCTTGGAATTATTATCGGCTTGGTTCTCGGACTAATAATTACACCGAATATTGATTCCATGATCCATGTTGCTGAGAGTCTCATGAGCCGAACTCTCATGGATAGTTATTTTATTAATTATTTTCCCTACGAGTTTCGATCCTCACAATTAATTCAAATCAGCCTTAGCTGCATTGTATTAAGTTTATTATTCTCATATTTTCCAGCCTCGAAGGCTGCGAAATTAAACCCTGTAACGATCCTGCGTCATGAGTAGTCTGTTAGCAAAAAATATCTCCATGAGCTTTAGTAATTCTCAGCATTCTGTGAATGTCCTGGACAATGTCTCACTTGAGTTAATTGAAGGCCGATCAATTGGCATCATTGGTTCATCTGGCTGTGGCAAGACAACCTTGTTACAAATTCTTGCAGGCCTGGAGACGCCAACAGCTGGGTCCGTTTATCATGATGATCTAAATTTATCTGAGCGCAATAAAGCAAAATTTAATCAACTGAGATCTAGCCTATTTGGTTTTGTGTATCAATTCCATTACCTGCTTGAAGATCTAACACTTTTGGAGAATTGCGAGCTCTCGTTTCAAATTATGGGCTCAAAAAACCATGAGGCCAATCGAAAAAGTATTTTTTTAATTTTTGAAGAACTTGGTATTGGCCATCTAAAAGATAGCTATCCTTTTATGCTCTCTGGTGGAGAAAGGCAGAGAGCGGCGATCGCTAGAGCTGTAGCACACAAGCCTACCTTCTTGCTCATGGACGAACCCACTGGAAATTTGGACGCCGATAATGCAGCAATCATCCAAGAATTAACCATAAATTTATCAAAAAAGTTTAATATGGGCATACTTGTTGCAACCCATGATTTGGAGTATGCAAGCAAGCTTGATGAAGTGTACAGAATTGAAAATAGTAAATTACAAAAAATAGATCATGAATAATATTTTAATTTCAGGCGGCTGGTTTATATGGCCTTTGTTGGTTTGCTCTATTTTACTTATTTCTATTGTCATAGAGCGCCTCTGGTTCTTGCAAAGAAGGCTCGTTGCACCCAAGGGCTTACAACGCCAAGTACAAAATTTAATTAATAAAAATGTATTTCATGCTGAACATCAGGAGGAAATTTCCTCCACATCACAATTGGGCGAGCTCTTAACTTATTGCCATCAATACAAGTCTGAGTCCAGAGAATTTGTTGAAACAAAGGCTGAAGAGAAAGCCTCAGAAATTAACTTAATTCTCGAGAGAAATCTTTCTATGCTCAGCACTATTGCCAGCATCAGCCCTTTACTTGGACTGCTAGGAACAGTGGTGGGCATGATTACCGTGTTTGGTAATATTGACGTCAATGGGAGCGCAAATGCAGACTTGCTTGCCGCGGGCATTTCCGAAGCCCTCATCACCACAGCATTCGGCCTTATTATTGCCGTTCCAGCCATCGTTTTCTACCGTTTCTTTGAGCAAAAAACAATTAATTTGATGTCCCTTCTTCAAGCCAATACCTCTTTATTTTTAGATTTCATGTACAAAAAATGAAATTTTTTACCAACAAAGAGCGAGCTCTCAGTATCGAAATTACACCATTAATAGACATAGTTTTTTTACTCGTTATTTTTTTTGTGGTGACATCGAAGATTGAAACCAATCAGTATTTAAGTCTTGATCTGCCAACCTCGCAATCTTTCTCCTCAAATCTAACGAATGCTGATCAGAACATCATTCTCTTAGATTCAGGTACGCTAGTGATTAACAACCAAGAGTTTGATATCTCTCAAATTGAAGAGGTTATGGTTGGCATACAAGCCAGTTTTGAAACCTCCGAAACTATTATTCTTTCAATTGAAAACAAGGCCTATCACGAATGGGTAATCTTGTTGATGGACCAGTTACAGGGTGCTGGTTTTCAAAATCTTCAAATTAAAACTTATACTGATTAGTTATGAGCCCATTAAAGCGATTATTTACATATACCCTCAGGTTTAAGTTTTCTTTTGGTGTCAGCATCATAGGGTTTCTAATGTTTGCGGCTGCCGATATTGCGGCGGTTGAGTGGATTAGACGCATTATTGCCTTCATCAACTCCAACGAAACAGACTTTAGTATCTACCTTGTTTTGGCTTTAATATTTATTGCCCTAGGCAGGGGCATAGGTTTCTTTATAGGAAACTATTTTATGTCTAGAGTGGGCTTTGGTATTGTGCATGACCTACGATCAGAGCTTTTTTCGAAATTAATCAATTTACCCAAACTCTTTTTTGATCAAAATCAATCAGGCCAACTGATCAATCGAATTACCTTCACGACCACCCAGGTCTCTGGAGCAGCATCCAATGCAATCAAGACCTTTGTCCGCGAGGGTTTTTTACTGATCGGCTTGATGGTGTATATGCTGTCATTAAACTGGAAGCTAACGTTACTATTATTAGTGACTGCTCCATTTATAGCCTTGATCGTTTATGTGGCTGGCAAAAGACTTAGAAAGCTTGCCAAGACTATACAAACTGCCATGGGTGATGTGACGCATCTTGCCTCAGAAGCCGTAGATGGAAATCTTGAGATTAAATCATTTAATGCCGAGGCCTATGAAACCAAAAGATTCTTAGAAGCCAATGCATCGAACAAAAATCAAAATTTAAAGTTAGAAGCCACCTCTAATCTCGCAACCCCAATTATTCAGTTACTTGTGTCTATTTCCCTATCCATTGTTGCGTATTTTGCTCTTGGAGCTCAACTGGGTATTGAGCTCAGTTCTGAAAATTTTGTAGCTTTTATCACCGCAGCAGGCCTCATGGCTAAGCCTATTAGGCAGCTCTCCAACATCAACGCTGTGATTCAAAAGGGCTTAGCAGCAGCCGTTGAAATATTTGATCAGCTTGACACCAAGGAAGAGGTTGATTCTGGGCAGATTGAAACACCTATTGTTGGTCAAATCGAGTTTCGTGATGTCAATTTTTCTTATAACCCTCAAGACCTTGTCTTAAGAAACCTCAATTTTTCAATTGCTCAGAATGAAACAATCGCCATTGTTGGCAAGTCTGGATCTGGGAAATCCACCATTGCCAATTTGCTTTCTAGATTCTATTCGGACTTTACTGGTGAGATTGCCATTGATGGGGTGAGCATCATGGATTACAAGCTCAGCTTTCTTCGTGAGTCTATCTCTATTGTCAATCAGTCCCCAACTCTTTTTAATGACACGATAGAAAAAAATATTGCTTATGGTGAGACAACGATTGATCAGCATAAACTTCAGGAAGCCGCTGAGATTTCAGGCTGCCTAGAATTTATAAATAAATTGCCCGAGGGTTACAAATCAGAAATTGGTGATGATGGCGTTCTGCTCTCGGGGGGTCAAAGACAGCGAATTGCTATCGCTAGAGCATTCTATAAAAACTCACCCATTATCATTCTTGATGAAGCAACCTCGGCTTTAGACAACGAGTCTGAACTAGTTGTCCAAGAGGCTCTAGAGAAATTAATTAACAACAGGACCACGATTGTTATTGCGCATCGACTCTCAACAATTGAGAACGCAAACAAGATATTGGTCATCGACGAAGGCACTGTTGCCGAGTTTGGAACCCATCATGAATTGTTAGAGCAAGCGGGCATTTATAAGAAACTCTATCAAAATAAATTTAGCGACACAGTAGAGGTGAGTGCCAAGTCTAGGACGTCCCCATCCCCAGATTACTTGCCATCATTCAAAGAAGAGCCAACTCAGCAAGGTTTTCTGATCGATGCTTGGTATAAAAAGAGTGTTTGGCTCTATCTGCTATCGCCCCTAACTATGTTATTTTTAACTTTGGTTCGCTGGAGAAAGAATTCATATCTCAAGAATCCGTCTAAAGTTTGGAAATCGGCAGTGCCAATCGTGGTGGTTGGGAATATTTCAATGGGTGGCACAGGAAAAACTCCGTTGGTTAAATACATCGCCTCCGAGCTTAAAAAAAGAGGCTTTAAACCTGGTCTGGTAAGTCGAGGTTATGGAGGAAAGTACTCAGGCACCCTGGAAGTGACCAGCGAGACAACCTTTAAACAGACCGGCGATGAAGCCCAGCTTCTGGCAAAACTCCAATTACCTTTCTTTATTGATAAGGACCGCTCAAGAGCTGCCAGAACGCTTCAAGGCAAATATGACTGTGACGTTATTATTTCAGATGATGGCCTTCAGCATTACAAGATGGATCGTAAGTTAGAGATTGCTGTGATTGATGGCGCTAGAAGACTAGGAAATGGCTTGGCATTCCCTGCCGGTCCGCTGCGTGAGCCCAAGAGCAGGCTGAAAGATGTAGATTTCATTGTGAACAATGGCGGCCCAACGGAGGGGAATGAAATACTGATGACGCTGAACCCTGCTAAATTTATCCATTTAAACTCTGGCAAGGAATATGCCGTTGATAGTTGGCCCATGCATAAGCAAGTGCACGCTGTGACAGGCGTTGGAAATCCGAATAGATTTTTTGATTTGCTTTCAAGGTTAGATTTTGAGTTTGATAAAAATCCATTTCCCGATCATCATAAATATAGCAAAAGAGACTTGTATTACTTAGACCATCTACCTATTCTTATGACAGAGAAGGACGCGGCTAAATGTAGGCATTTTAATAATTCTAAGATTTGGTATCTTAGCATCGAAGCAAAAATAGAATCCCAATTCATAGATCGACTCGAGGAAAAACTAAATGATTGATAAAGCAATATTAGATGTGATGGCCTGTCTCAGATGTAAATCTTCTCTCACCGATGAGGGCGAGCATTTAAAATGCTCTGAGTGCAACATTGGCTACCCCATTAAAGAAGATATTCCTCATATGCTTGAGGAGAGTATTTTTTCTTTAGATGGCTAACGAATTCGTCATCATCGTTCCGGCCAGAGCTGGTTCATCCCGACTTCCAAACAAGCCTCTTGCTCAAATTGATGGGAAATCTTTGCTGGAGCGAGTGCATGAGCTGGCACAATCCTCGAATGCCACAGCAACTTACATAGCCACAGATAACGAAGCGATCAGAGATCATGCACACTCGATTGGTGCTGAGGTAATCATGACGTCACAGACTCATATCTCCGGGATGGACAGGATAGCCGAAGCCTCGAGATTAATTGGTTTATCGCCAGAGACCCATATCTTAAACCTTCAAGGTGATGAGCCTTTCATGCCTTTAGACATCATTAACACGCTTACAAGTCACCTGAGCTCGCTGACCCCCATTGCCACTGCCTGCGTCCCACTGTCTAACCCTGAGGACATAGCCAGCCCAAACGAAGTGAAAGTTGTTCGGTCACTTAGTAAGCGTGCCATGTATTTTTCTAGGTCTGTTATTCCACATGAGTTTACCGCCAGCCATGATGGCTTTTTGAAACATCTGGGGATTTATGCCTACAGCAATCAAACACTACAAGAGCTTACAACCCTTGAGCCAACTGACAATGAATTGCAGGAGAGGTTGGAGCAACTTAGATTTCTAGATCACGGGTACAATATTTTTGTAGAAGATTATGCATGCGTGCCTCCCATAGGGATTGATACGCCGGAAGATGTAGAGAGAGCCATTGAGTTTATCAAGAGCCATGAGTAACCCCCATCAACTAACAGTTAATAACGCATTTAATTTAGCGGTCACTGCCAAGCAGTTTATTTCAATCTCTTCCCTCAAAGATATTCCAAAGCTTCATCACCTTCAGGCTGATGAGTTTCTGGTCCTGGGCTCGGCGACCAACCTTATCCTAGATGAGTATTTCGATGGCACTCTGATTCAGGTGTTGATGGATGATATTGTTCTGGAGACAGATGGCATCCTATCGGTGGGAGCAGGGCTCCACTGGCACGATTTAATTGATCATACCCTGGCGCATGATTTATATGGGATAGAAAACCTGACCTTGATCCCAGGTTTAGTTGGAGCTTCCCCAGTGCAAAATATTGGCGCTTATGGTGTTGAGGTCTCGTCTGTGATTCATAGCGTGACCTGCTATAATTTTGTTACCAAAAAAATAGAAACGCTCTCAAACGAAGCCTGCAACTTCTCCTATAGAGACTCTATTTTTAAATCCAAAGACTACTTAATTCTGAGAGTTCAATTCAAGTTTCATCAACTATTTGAACCAAATCTATCCTACCCATCTTTAGCTCAATTTCTTAAAGAACATCAGCTTGATCACGACACAATCTCACCTAGAGTGCTTTCCGAGTCCATTCAAGCCATTAGAGAATCAAAACTTCCAGCTCCAGATAAGATTCCAAATGTTGGCAGCATCTTTAAGAATCCGATAGTTGAGACAGAGTCTATTCCCGCAGATTTTTTAGCAGACCATCGATGGCTGATGCCAGATGGACAAACGAAACTCAGTGCCGCTCGATTGGTTGAGCTTGTTCTAGATAGCGTGGAGGTTCCACCATCACTTGGTTTCTATGAAAAGCATTCTTTGGTGCTAATCAATAAGGGTGGCGCAGTCTTCAGTGAGATAACCAAACTCTTAAAAGAGATCCAGCAGCAAGTGCTTTCTTTGCATGGAGTACAATTACGTGTTGAACCAGAAATTATAGGCTCCTAGATGTTTTTATCTGCTGCAATCGCTCACTTGCTTGCGGTGATGTCCCCAGGTCCAGATACAGCAATTATTTTTCAGCAATCACTGAATAAGGGTCGAGGAGCTGGGATCTTCACAGCCTTAGGCATAGGCTTTGGAATCTTCTTGCATTGTCTCTTAGCCATCTCAGGCATATCCATACTCTTATACAGCACCGAAGAAGCTCGTTTCATTATTAAGGTTTTAGGCGCCTCCTATTTGGTCTATGTTGGCCTGAAGTCCTTACTGCCTCAAAATGGAATCTCAGTCACTCCTAGTGCTACCATTATTACCCATCCATTTTTAATTGGCCTGATCACCAATATTCTTAACGTGAAAGCTTTTTTATTCACGGTCTCCCTATTTTCTTTTATTAATTTACAGCCAAACTCCTTAATGCCGATTATCTATTTGCTGTATTTCCCTGTGACCACGGCAGCTTGGTTCGCGTTTATGTCTTATGCTTTGACGCACCAGGCGCTTGGCAATATATTCGAGCAATACAACACCAGGATTCAGTTTACCTCCTCAGCTTTTATACTTTGTTTAGGACTATTAATACTCTCACAGGCTATCTATGGAATTCTCTGAGCTATTAAAATCTATTAACGCCCTAGAGGATAATTACCCACCAGTGCATCTATGGAATCCAGAGTTATGCGAAGGCGTGGAAATGCGAATAGACCGAGAAGGCAATTGGTATTATCAGAACTCTATTATTGGCAGAGATAAACTCAAAATATTATTTTCAAGAATCTTGAAAGTTGAACAAGGCCAATACTACTTGGTGACACCCGTTGAGAAGGTTAGCGTGAAGGTTGATATTGCGCCTTATATGATCGTGGACTATGAGGTTGATGCTGAGCTTAAAAATATTATTCTAAAGACCAACCTAGATTATAATTTTCCACTTGATGAATGCCATCCAATTGAGCTTAGAGCGCTGGGCAAAGAATCTATTCCTTTTGTGCAGGTCAGAGATGAGCTGGAAGGTTTTATTTCGCGCTCTGTTTTTTATGGGTTGGTTGAACTAGCTTTAAAGCAAGGGCAAGTTTCAGGATCCGAGTTAATGCTAACAAGCGGCGGGCAGAAGTTTAGCCTTGGATTAATCGAGTAAGTCTTAACTTCCCTTTTTAACTTCAAGAATCCACTGATCAATATACTGCTCAAGAATATCTAAGGGTAGGGCACCTCTTTTTAAGACCTCGTGATGAAAATCTTTGATATCAAAATTTGCACCTAGCTCTACTTTCGCTCTGTCTTTCAGTTCTTGAATTTTTAGCTGCCCAATTTTATAAGCCAAGGCTTGGCCCGGCCAGTTAATGTAGCGATCAACTTCATTCATCACATCCTGCTTTGTTTTAGCTGAGTTATCTAAGAAATAATTAATGGCGTCTTGCCTGCTCCAATCGAAATAATGCATGCCAGTGTCCACCACCAATCTAATAGCCCTCCACATGTCATAGGTCAGCTGCCCAAATCGAGAGTAGGGGTCTTGATAAAGACCTAAGTCATAACCCAGACTTTCACTGTAAAGTCCCCAGCCCTCTACAAATGCTGTGACACCACCATATTTTCTAAAGTTTGGTAAATCTAGTTCCATGGCAAGGGCTATCTGCAAATGATGTCCTGGAACAGCCTCATGCACGCTCAAGACTTCAATTTCATACTTTGGCCTTACTTCAGGTCTGTAAAGGTTCACGTAGTAGTAACCAGCTCTTGATCCATCGGCTGCAGGTCTTTGGTAGTATGCAGTGGTTGTATCAGGCGCGCTCTCGATGGGAATAGGTTTCAGCCCATAAGGCATCGAGGGCAGGACCTTAAACAGGCTGACTAACTCAGGATCAATTCTCTTGGATGTGGCTAAGTAAGCCTCAAATAATTCCTCAGATGTCTCATAGTAGAACTTGGGATTGGAACGCAAATCATCCAAGAATCCTTTGAATGTTCCTTGCCAGTTAACTTCTTGAATGACCTCTTCCATTTCAGCTTTAATTCTAGCGACTTCGCTTAGTCCTATATTATGAATTTCCTGAGGTGTGAGAGAGGTGGTGGTAAATTTTCTAGCTAAAAATTCATAGTATTGCTTGCCGTTATTAATATCTTTAATGCCTATGGAGGTTCTGCAGGCTGCGAGATACTCATCTTCAAAAAACTGATGCAATTTAAGATAAGCCGGAATCACTTGATTTTTTATGACTTCTTTAGCTCTGGCCTGGATTGCCAAAACTTCACCCGGATCAATAGATCTATCCATCGACTCAAAGGCGCGATAAAAAGGACTTGTCTCGGGAGAGACATAGGCTTGTAATTTAATTTGTTCAAAGACTTTCTGCATCAAAAATCTAGGTGGGACAGTGCCAGTCTCAATGCCCATTCTTGCCTTTTCAATCTCGGCATCAACCAAGACCTCAAGTTTACTTAATCGCGCAATCCAGTCATCATAGTGTCCAGCGTTTCGTAATGGCAGGATGTTGACTGTTTCGTGCTCAAGCTGAATGCCGCCTCTGTGACTAAATGGCATGAGGTAGGTTTGATAATCAAAACTCTCCACCGAATTCTCATACTGTTTTTTAAATAATTTGTAATTAATACGATTCAGCTCATCCAGGCCATTCAGATCCATTGCATGGAGTTGGTCTAGAACTAATTGATCATGCTGGTAGTCTTGAATGATCCTGCTAACTGAATTATCTGACCAGTCTCTGTTGAATCGAAGGTCTCCCATGCTGGAGGCATACACAGGATTATCAGAGATAATTTTTGCCCACTCAGATTCCATTAAATCTTCGAATGAAGACTCGGGTGATTGAGGGGAGCACCCTGCGAGGAGGGTGAGAAACGCTATGTATTTAAAATATCGCATTACATATTTGGGTAATTTGGCCCACCAGTTCCCTCTGGGGTTACCCAGGTAATATTCTGAGAGGGATCCTTGATATCGCAAGTCTTACAGTGCACGCAGTTCTGGCCATTGATCACAAATTTAAGACCTTCTTCACTTTCTACAACCTCATAGACCCCAGCAGGACAATACCTTTGCGCAGGCTCATCGTACATGGGCAGATTTTGTAGAATTGGAATAGAGGCATCTTTAAGCTTTAGATGACAGGGTTGATCCTCTTCATGAGAGGTATTAGATAAAAAGACCGAGCTCAGACGGTCAAAGCTAATTTTACCGTCAGGCTTAGGGTACACAATTTTAGGCATCTCAGCAGCAGGCTTCATGCATGCATAATCAGGAGTCGTGTGATGCAAAGTGAAGGGCAGGTTGCCCCTAAAAATCAGCTGATCAATGGCATTAAAAGCTGCGCCTAAGAGAGCTCCAAACTTATGGAAGATAGGTCCAAAGTTTCTAGATTTATGGAGTTCAGTTTGAATCCAGCTTGAATGAACCATCTCATCATAATTCAGACCATCGCTAGAATCCATGTTATTGAATATCGCTTCCGCAGCTAACATCCCTGATTTCATAGCCGTATGAGAACCTTTAATTTTTGAAAAGTTCAGTGTTCCAGCATTGTCGCCCACAAGGAGGCCGCCCGGAAATTCCATGCTCGGTAACGACTGAATGCCACCTTTAATTAAAGCACGTGCACCATAGGTCAGGCGCTCACCACCTTCTAGATAGCGTTTGATAGACGGATGGGTTTTCCATGTCTGGAATTCTTCAAACGGGCTCAAGTAAGGATTTTCATAATCCAAAGGAACCACGTAGCCTAAGTAAACCTCGTTGTTATCTGCATGGTAAAGGTAAGATCCAGCCGGTGTATTTTTAGCGCTCGGCCAGCCGTTAGTATGAATCACCAAGCCTTCTTCATGCATCTTGTCTGAAATTTTCCAGATCTCTTTAAAGCCTATGCCGTAATGCTGAGGGTCCTTGCCCTTATCAAGCTCGTATTTTGCAATAAGCTCTTTGCCGAGATGTCCGCGACACCCTTCACCAAAAATCGTGTATTTAGCTTTGATATCAATCCCTGCTTCAAACCCAGGTTTCTGCTCACCATCTAAGCTAACACCCATGTCTCCGGTTCTAACACCAATGACCTTGTCGCCATCGTAAAGTATCTCGCTGGCAGGAAATCCAGGAAAGATTTCCACCCCCAAGTCTTCTGCTTGCGTGGCCAACCACCTGCACAGGTTTCCTAGGCTGGTGACATAGTTCCCATGGTTGTTCATTGGAGGCATGACAAAGGACGGAATGCTTAAGCCAAAATTTTTAAATAAAAACATTAATTTATCTTTTTTAACTGGGACAGTGAGAGGGCAATTTTTTTCTTTCCAATCAGGAATCAGTTCGTTTAATGCCGTTGGCTGGAAGACATTTCCAGATAAGATGTGCGCTCCAATCTCTGAGCCTTTCTCTAAAAGACAGATCTCTAAAGGCTTATCGTTTGCCTTGGAAAGTTGAGCTAATTTGATTGCTGCACTTAAACCTGACGGTCCTCCACCTACGATGACCACATCGTATTCCATAACCTCTCTTTCCATGATTAGTCTCCCTCTTTTTTTAGTGGTAAAAAAACATTACAATCATATCGCAATCCAATCCATTGAACGAGTTTCATATATGAAAATTATAGTACCTATTAAACGCGTCGTTGATTATAACGTTAAAGTTAGACCTTTAAGCGACCAATCCGATGTTGATCTAAATAACGTGAAGATGTCCATGAACCCATTTTGTGAAATTGCCATTGAGGAAGCCGTCAGGCTAAAAGAGGCCGGCACTGCCACTGAAGTTATTGCAGTGACCGTTGGAACCTCTGCTTCGCAAGAGCAGCTGAGAACAGCCTTAGCGCTTGGTGCAGACAGAGCAATTCTCATCGAAACAGATGTCTTGTTAGAACCATTGGCTATTGCTAAAGCTTTGGCTAAAGTGATTGAAAAAGAAGCCCCGCAGTTAGTGATCCTGGGCAAACAAGCCATTGATGGTGATAATAATCAAACAGGTCAAATGCTTGCAGCTCTTCTGGGCTATGCTCAGGCAACCTTTGCCTCTGAATTATCTATTGAACACGATTTCGCTTCGGTTACCAGAGAAATTGACGGGGGGCTTCAAACCATTAAAGTGTCGCTTCCTGCAATTGTGACGACAGATTTAAGATTGAATGAGCCAAGGTACGCATCCTTGCCTAACATCATGAAAGCTAAGAAAAAAGAGATGGACATTCATCCGGTTGATAGTCTGGGCATTGATGTTTCACCTCGCCTAGAGTTGATATCTGTTGAGCCACCAGCCACAAGACAGGCTGGTATTATAGTTGAATCAGTAGAAGAGTTAGTGAGTAAGTTAAAAAATGAAGCAAAGGTGATTTCATGAGTACATTAGTTATAGCAGAGCACGACAATTCAAATCTTAAGCCCTCAACGCTTAACACGCTTGCGGCTGCAAAAGCTGTAGGCGATTCGGTTCACTTGCTTGTTGCAGGTAAAGGCTGTGAGTCCGTTGCAAATGAATGCGCTGCGGTTGAGGGTGTTGAGAAAGTCCTCTTGGCTGACGACGATGCCTACGAGCATCAATTGGCCGAAAGCGTTGCAACCTTGATCCAATCGATTGCTTCTAACTACACACACATTCTTGCCCCAGCAACAACCTTTGGAAAAAATGTTTTGCCTAGGCTCAGCGCCTTGATAGACGTGCAGCAAATTTCTGAAATCACAGAAGTGGTATCCCCTGATACCTTTAAACGACCTATTTATGCAGGAAGTTGTATTGCTACTGTTAAATCCAATGATGCCATTAAAGTTATCACAGTCAGAGCCACGGCTTTTGATCCTGTTAGTGCCGCGGGTGGGTCAGCTGTCATCGAGGCTTTGGCCTCACAAGGCGCATCTTCTTTATCGTCCTTCGTTGGCGAAGAGATTGCCAAGAGCGACAGACCTGAGCTCACTGCTGCCAGCATTGTTATATCTGGCGGACGAGGGATGCAATCTGGCGATAATTTTCATTTAATTGAAAACATTGCAGATAAGCTTGGCGCTGCTGTTGGCGCTTCTAGAGCTGCGGTTGATGCAGGCTTTGTTCCTAATGATTATCAGGTAGGTCAAACAGGTAAGATTGTTGCTCCTGACTTATACATAGCCGTAGGTATCAGTGGAGCCATTCAGCATTTAGCCGGAATGAAGGATTCTAAAGTGATTGTGGCCATCAACAAAGACGCAGATGCACCAATTTTCCAAGTTGCTGACTACGGGCTAGTTGCTGATTTGTTTGATGCCTTGCCGAAACTTGCAGAAGCGCTATAAGCTACTGATTTGCAGTTATATTTAAGCCCAGCCTGTCAATATTTTGACTGGCTGAGCCATTAATTAATTCACATTCTTTGGCCAGTAAACAATAGCGCCAAAGCACATAATCCTTATCAACCCCCACGCCACCATGTAGGTGTTGTGCTGAATAGCTAATTCTGTGACAGGCATTGCCGGCCCAGATCTTAGCCACCAAGGCATCGTTTTCACAGTCCAGATTGGTATTTAGGTTAATGGCCGCTTGTTGGCTCACTAATCGCAGACACTCTAGATCAATAAAGCAGTCTGCAGCCCTGTGGGAGACAGCCTG
>DEOR01000036.1:28738-31028 GCA_002358345.1 Proteobacteria bacterium UBA3413
AGTAATACCAAGCGCCAAGTAACTTCTCATGACCATGCTTGTTTGCAGCAGATACCTTAAAGCTTCTAAGCCGCGGCCATGGGCATGAATGATGGCTGAGCGATTAATTGTTATGTCTTCAAAGTCTACCTTGAAAGTAGGGGTGTTGGCTGTGGTTGCAAGCTCAGAGATATTAGTTTGATGGGTGTCCACAAGGACTAAGAGAACCCCCTCATCTGAATTGACAGAAACCAAGAGACTCTTGGATATGGAAGCAAGCTCAGATAGATATTTACTGCCTGTAATGGTTAATTGATCGCCATTAATCTGAGCTCGAGTCAAAGGATTCTCGGGGTCTTGATTCAGCGGCTCTAGAATAGCCGAGGTGTGAATGTCTCCTGCAAGAATAGATGATATTAAAGCTTGATGAGATTCATGCTCACTAAACTTTTGGATGGTCTGCGCTACCTCTGCCAAGCAGCCCAAGAGGCTTAAAGGTGCAGCATGAAAACCCAGCTTTTCAAATAGAATGCCTAGGTCGTAGAGGTTCTCTCCGCTGCCACCGTATGTTTCGTTAATCCCCAATCCCAGGTAGCCCTGGCTTGCAAGCAATGACAGCAGGTCCTCATCGTGCTTAAGAGCAGCATCAAATTTTTTAAGATTCTCAGGCGTGCAGTGCCCTAGTAGGATCTTATCCAAGGAATCCCTGATCTCCCCTTGATGGCTCAGTTCTGAAAAATCCATTATCGAGTCCTGGGCATAAGCAAGCCTGCCATGGCTATAATGTCACGCTGGACTTCATTTGTTCCACCGCCAAAGGTAAGGATGGAAGCGGTCCTGTACATTCGCTCTAGCTTTGCATTAAGAATCGAGAGCTCAGAATCATTTTTAAGAAGACTCAGCTCTCCCATGATCTCCATCAGTAATCGATAAGCTTGTATAAAAAACTCTGATCCGTAGACCTTAGCCACCGAGGCCTCGGCCATGTTTAAGTGTCCCGACTCCATGATCCATGTTTGTTTCCAGCAAATAAGCTTGAGCGCCTCAATGCCAGAATATACTTGTGCAAAGTTATTTTTAACCCATGAGAGATCGGTTAAATACTGGTCGTTATTAATTTTGGTGGTTGCGGCAAGCTTGAGTACATTTTTATAAAGCTCTTCAACAGGTCCATGGTTCACCAGAGCCAGTCGCTCTAGGTTTAATTGACTGGTGATAAGAGACCAGCCTTGATTAGGCTGACCCACCAGATGTGTTTCAGGCACACGGATATTGTCATAAAACGTCGCATTGGTTCTAACATCGCCCAGGGTATTGATCGCAGTCATAGAGAAGCCAGGATCGTCGGTTGGAACAATGAACATGGAGATGCCCTTATGATTCTTGGCTTCAAAATCTGTTCTAGCAGCCAGCCAAATATAGTCTGAAACATTTGCAAGGCTAGTCCACATCTTCTGACCATTAATTAGATAGCCATCTGCGTCTTTAATTGCTTTTGTTTGGAGGGAGGCCAGGTCCGTGCCTGAGTTAGGTTCTGAATAGCCAATGCCAAAAAACAGCTCGCCTTTTAAAATTTTGGTGGCTATCTCTTCTTTGGCCCAGTCAGAGCCATGTTCTGCAATCATAGGCCCAACAGATTCAGTGGTTAAAAAGGGGAAGGGGAAACCCGTTCTCATGACGGTTTCTACAAAGATGTATTGCTCTATAGGGCTGAGCTCTTTACCGCCCAGTTCTTTTTTCCAGCTCAAACCAATCCACCCATCGACCCCCATAGTTCGCATGGCCTTTTTAAATTCTGGGCCACCACCCTCGAAGTGGTTGGGATCATTTAATTCGGACTTAAGCGCAGGCGTAATCAAGCCCTCAAAGTACTCTTGAAGCTCTGCCTTTAATTTGGCTTGTTTTGGGCTTAGCTGTATTAACATTTCAACTACAAGTATCTCATCTTCTATTGGCAAGGCAATATCTTGGTGTATTATTTAGAGATGGCTAACTATTCACCAACAATGGACTTTCTTCACCAGAAACTCTTAAGTGCAACGAACAAGGATCAAGAAGACAGGATAGTTAACTTGATGTTGGCCGAATCCGAACGCAATCACCATAGACAAAACATCACAGATTTTCAACATCAAACCGAGGCCAATCCCCAGACATGAAAAAAATTCTCCTTTTACTTCCCCTTCTTCTTGTTGGTCTAATTCAAGCCGATGATTATTTTTTGGTCGACGTTAGAACCCATAGTGAATGGGATGCTGGTCACTTGCAGTCAGCAACGCACATCCCTATGCAAAATTTATTAGATGATATT
>DEOR01000036.1:31179-47257 GCA_002358345.1 Proteobacteria bacterium UBA3413
AGAGGGCGGGCAGAGCAAAGACTATGCTTGAAAACCTTGGCTATACTAATGTGCAGAATATTGGTGGGTTAGATGATGCCAGCACTCAATTAAATGAAGCTATTATTCAAGATTAGAGGTTTATTGCAAAAAGGCGATAACTTCTAAGTGGTTGGTATTGGCAAACTGATCAAAGACACCGATTGATTGAATCTTTCTATCCAGCTTAGTAATATCTCTTAGAAATGTTTCTGGGTTGCATGAAATATAGATCATGTTTTTAAATTGCTTGGAGAGAATGATCGTTTCATCACTCAGACCAGCCCTGGGCGGATCAACAAGAATGTGACTGAACTCATAGGCTTGCATGTCTATATTTTCTAATCTTCTAAACGGCCGTTCATTGGCCAGTGCTGAGGCCGTCTCATCATCCGAGAGCCTTGCTGTCTCTATATTCGAAAGCTTATTAAGTTCAATGGATTCTTTTAGCAGCCTGATGGAATGCCTGTTATTTTCTGTGGCAAAGACCTTATTGAATTTTGAAGCCAAGGGCAGGGTGAATCCTCCACAGCCGCAATACAGCTCTAATAAATCCCTAGGCTCTTTTAGCTGCTTGGTGATAAAAGAAATCATGAGCGGGTAAAGATAAATATTAGGCTGAAAGAAGACCAGATCGTTTTGTAAGATTTTAAAACTGGAATCCCCATAGTTGCAGGTAACCTCCAAATCTTCATCGCCGATCAAGACCTTTTGTTTCTTACTCCTCCCTACAATAGATAAATTATCAATGCTATCTTGAATGGCCAGGGCTTCTGCCTTCCAGTCGTCCTCCAAGGGCTTGTGGTAAATCAGGGTGGCCAAAATCTTAGCGCCGGAGGTTCGAAAATTGATTTGAAATAATTTCTTTTTGATGAGGTCTGAGCTTTGCAGTTTAGGTAGGAGTTCAACCATGATCTTTTGAATGCTGCTGTGCGGAAGATCGGAGACGCTCATGTGAACTTTTCCCCCGTCCTGAATCATGGTGTAAGCATCTTTGGAGAAACCAAACTCACTTCTAGCTCGATATCCAGTAGCAGGTGAGTTGTGGATGATCGGCTTTAGATCAGTGTATGGCGCTAAATCAGCGCAGAATTGAGAGAACTTATTCATATCAAATTGATTGCGAGTATAATAAATGAAATGAAGACCGCGTTTAATGTGATAAACAAGACAATGAACTTAGGCAGGGTTAACTTGCTCAAGTCTTCCTCTAAATCGCTAGATTTACGCACGCCCATTAACGAAGCTAATATTCTTTTGATCCACATAGTATGAAAAGTCAGATTATCACAATTACAAAAACCGCCGAGGATTATCTTGCAAAGTTAATCTCTGAAAAAAACGAGCCTGGCACTGCCGTTAGAGTTTTTATTACTGATCCAGGAACGCCTCACGCAGAAACTTGTCTGGCCTACTGCAAGCCCGATGAGCTCACACCCTCAGATGTGTTGATCTCCTTGCCCACTTTGTCTGTCTACGTTGAAGAGCGAAGCATTCCTTTTTTAGAAGAGTCTGAAGTCAACTACGACATTGATAACTTTGGCGGACAATTAACAATCAAAGCGCCCAACGCACGCTTGCCTAACATCTCCCCTGATAGCCCGCTTGAAGACAGAGTTAACTACGTCATTTATAACGAAATTAACCCCATGCTAGAATCCCATGGCGGTGTTGTGAGCTTAAAAGAAATTACCAAAGATAAATTTGCCATTCTCCAATTTGGAGGAGGGTGCCAGGGGTGCAGCATGGTGGATGTAACTTTGAAAGATGGTGTTGAGAAAACTCTCTTAGAGTCGATACCAGAACTTGCAGGCGTCAGAGACATGACAGATCACACCATGGACGAGAATGCATTTTATGGCGGTGAGTCGTAAACCGAGACAATGATCCCCATCTTCGGATGATCAAAGAAGTGAGACTCATTTTGAAAGATGCGCCTGTCCTCTCTTAGAACATAATCCACTATTCCTTCTAACACCAATGACTCTTCAGTCATGGGTTCGCTTGAGGTCTTTGGAGTCTCATCTAGAAGATCAGATGGCGGCGAAGCCGCCAGCTTAATTGACTCAATTAACTCTCGATTTTTTGCTGAAACAAGTTTGCCATTCATGTAGCCCAACAAATCAAGATGCAGATATCTGCTTTGATAAAGCCTAATGGCTAGGCCGTGCTCATCAAATATCTCATGAATATAGGGCGTGTCTGGCTCTGCTAGGGCGGGTTGCAGCCAAGAGAACTTATGCAAAATCTTGTATTCTTGTCGCCTGTTGAGCCTTCTGTAAATATTATCTAATTCTTTCAGCTCAGTATTCTTTTCAAACCATTGATCTATTTGTAGCGGGTTTTCTAGAACGAAATCTTCTTCAGGAAGCTCCTCAGTTTCTTCAGAGCTTGGCTCTATTATCTCTTCTGCTTCCTCGATTATCTCTTCAATTACTACCTCTTCTTCCATGGGCGGCTTCTCAAGTAGTGAGATCAAGCTCATGGTTGAGAGATCGATGGCATGAGGTGAAAGATCCTCGGCGGTGCTGACTTCTAATTGCTCAAAGATGATGACTTCAACACTGTATTGTTTAAGATCCTGGCCATGGACTTCATGAGTCGCAGCCAAAGTGATTAAGAACAGAGACGCTGTTTTAAGACAGCTGATGCAAGAGGGCTGAAACAGCCTCTCTTTTATTTGCTTGATTAGATACATCTATGTTTAATTTATTAGTACCTGTTAGTTTAATACCTGTTGAGCCCGATTGAATTAATTCAATTAATTTTTTATAGACCTCGTCGTCCAATGAATCATGAAACGTCATCATGGCTGTGTCTTTGTTGCTGTAGATTTTCCTGACCCCAATATTATTTGCCAGGACTCGGATTTTTGAATTCTCTACAAGATTCAATACATCCTCACTTGGTTTGCCACAACGATCCTTGATCTCTTCAAAGATTTGATGAATTTCGGTGGTCGATTTCGCATCGTTAAGAGACCGGTAGACTTTAAGTCGCTCATTGGCCACTGGCATAAAGGTCTCGGGTATGAGTGCTCGATCATTAAAATTAATCTCTGAGTCTATGGCGATTTCTGTTTTGATGCCTTTTAGGTCGTTCACCGCAGACTTCAGCATCGATAAATACATCGACAACCCGATGGCCTCTATGTGACCGCTTTGTTTAATGCCAAGAAAATCACCAGCACCTCTGATCTCTAGATCCTCTTGCGCAATAAAGTAACCCGAGCCAAGGGCCGAGTAACGCACCAAGGAATCTAATTTATTCTTGGCATTTTTCTTAATGTCTTGAGTGGGTATGAGTAGGTAGCAATAAGACTGTCTTAAGGCTCGACCAACCCTTCCTCGCAATTGATGGAGCTGCGAGAGCCCAAAGTTCTGGGCGTCAATCACAATGATGGTGTTGGCGTTTGGAATATCTAAACCCATCTCAACGATGGTGGTGCACAAGAGGATATCAATAGAGTTGGAGTTAAAGGCGCCCATAGTCTGACTGATTTCTTGTTTGGATAATCGCCCGTGAGCAATGCCAATGTTGACGTTGGGCTGTAGGGCTTGAATTTCATTTTTTAGATTGTCCATTTTGCTAATATCGTTTTGCACAATGAAGACTTGGCCGCCTCGACTCACTTCTCGGTCGATGGCATTTTTAATAATTTGATTGTTATGAACGTTTAAAAAAGTTTTGACGCTCAAGCGCTCCATTGGTGGCGTGTAGAGGTAAGAGAAATCTTTGAGACCCGAGTAGACCAAGTTTAATGTTCTCGGAATAGGGGTGGCAGACATATATAGAATATGCGTTGTGGTTTGGCGAGATTTGATAATCTCTTTTTGCTTGGTGCCAAATCGATGCTCTTCATCAATCACCAAGAGCCCTAAGCTGGATAAATCAATCTCATTGTTTAGCAGCGCATGAGTGCCCACCAAAATATCTATTTTTTTATTTTTAAAATCTTCGTACAGCTGAGCTCGAGCCTTCGGTGAGGTGTGCCTGGTTAGGATTGAAATGTTGACTGGAAAATTATTAAATCGTTTGGTGAAAGTTTCATGATGCTGGTCAGACAAGACGGTACTTGGAGCCAGGATCATGGCTTGTTTCTTAGCTTGGACGCAGACAAAGGCAGCTCGCATAGCAATTTCAGTTTTTCCAAATCCAACGTCTCCACAAATCACCCTGTTCATGGGTTTAATGAGCGCCAGGTCCTTAATGACATCTGTGATGCAGTTTTGCTGATCTGAGGTAGGAATATATGGAAAATCATCTGAAAATTTTTGGTACTCATCGGGCGGGCAGATGAGCTGGGGAGAAGTCGAGATTGATCGCCTAGATTCTATGTCCAGCAACTCAGCGGCATGGTCTTTGGCTTTGGCTTCAGCTTTTTCTTTTTTCTGACGCCACTTGAGGGAGGACAGAGAGTCTAGCGGAATATTCTCGACGTGCGACACCTGGTACTTGGATACAAGATACGCTTGCCTAATGGGCACATACAGCAGCTCTTTGTCCAAATACTCGATTTGGATAAATTCTTCTTCATTCGCGTTCGTTTTTAAGAGGGTTAATCCACGATACAGACCCACACCATAATCAACATGAATAACCAACTCATCATCGTGAAAGGGATTTTCAAAGGTGTGAATTAATGAGGCTTGGATACTGCTCACTTTCTTATTAATGAAGGTATCATGGCCGAGGTAATGTTCTACATTTATGTAGGCAAAAGAATTGGCTTTATCTAAAAAGACTCTGGTTGGATGGTGGAGTGCACTAAACAAACCCTTGGTTTCCTTTAAAGGGAGGCTTGCAGGCGTAAAACCGTGTTGTTTATTTAGCTCATCCAATTTGAGTTGCTCTGATGCTGTCACCAGCAACGTGGTGAGCTCTCCTGAACGATGCTTTGCTACCAGATCGTTGATTTGCTCTTCAATCGCGAGGTTTAGATTTAGAGAATGCTTGCTGTGCCTGTCATTGGGGTGCTCCGAGCTAGCCAAGTAAGGCTTTAAATCTTGCAAGGTGAAGAAATAATCATCAGGTTTCATGACCGGTCTCAGTGCATCAATGGATTCTTCCTCGTATCTTTCTTTAATGTAAGACTGATACTTGGCAATACTAATATCCAAGTTAGTACTATGCAAAAGCTTAAATCCGTCAAAGTAATCTATCAGGTTGGTGTCTTTGCTTTGGAGTAACGGCATGTATATTTCATACCCCTCGGGCAAGACTGATGCGGCTATATTTTTAAATATTTCACAATACCTTTCATCATGTTTTTGAAAGTAGTTACGCCAGTTATCTTTGAACTGTTTGATAGACTCTTCATCTAAAGCAATCTCTGAGCCATGAAACAATTGAAACGATGTCAGCTTCTCAGTCATCACCTGGGAATCAACATCGAAGCATCTAATGTCATCTATCTCATCTCCAAAAAAATCAATTCTCAGTGGGGTTGAGTAAAAACTGGAGTAGAGATCAACCACGCCACCTCTGATGGCGTACTGATTAATAGCCTCCACTTTGTCGGTTCGCTCATAGCCCAGAGCGATAAGGTTTTCAGTAAGCTCTTTGATGGAGAGTTTTTGACCAGTAGTCAGGACTTTGCGTGCTGAAAAAAATTCTTTAGGCGGGAGTTTTTCCAGTAAGTTCAATCCGCTGGTTACTACAACCTGTAGGCTGGTTTTATTAGAGTTCAGTAAACCAATGCGATCTTGGAGAATTGATTGGGGGGTAGAGAACCTGTCGTAAGGTAAGATTTCTCGCTCGGGGTAATAGCCGATAGTATCTGCAGCCAGGTAGAGTTTTAGCTCATGCTTGATTAATCTTGCCTCTTTATCAGAGGCGCACAAATACAAAAGCTTTTGTTGATGCTGTTTTGCAGATTGGGCTAGTTCAAAAGCTTCAAAATGCATCTGTTGTTCTTTCATATGGTGAAGTATAATTTTCAGCTACTAATTAACCAAAAAAGGAACCCTAACATGGATATAAACTTTTCAGAACAAGATCTGCAATTTCAAGAAGAAATTAGATCCGGTTTAGCGAATGATTTCCCAGCTCACATTAGAGAAAAGCAGTTAAAGCGGGAATCTCTTACTAAGGTAGACATGATAGATTTTCATAAATTTCTCTTCGAGAAGAACTGGGCCGGGTATAACTGGCCAGTGGAGTTTGGTGGAACAGGCTGGAGCCCGGTTCAAATCTATCTCTTTTTGAATGAGCTGGCTGCTGCCCAATGCCCAACCATCCTTCCTTTTGGACTCAGCATGGTCGGACCAGTGATTTATACCTTTGGCAACCAAGAGCAGAAAGATAGATTTCTTCCAGATATTCTTCAGTTCAATACTTGGTGGTGCCAGGGTTACTCAGAGCCAGGCTCTGGATCAGATCTAGCTTCTTTAAAAACTAAAGCTGTCCTCGAAGGCGATCATTACATCGTTAACGGCGCTAAGACTTGGACCACTCTTGCTCAAAATGCAGACTGGATTTTCTGTCTTGTGAGGACCGAAACCACCCAAAAGAAACAAGAGGGCATATCTTTCTTGCTTATTGATATGAGCACCCCTGGAATTGAGGTCAAGCCAATTATTACGATTGATGGCGACCATGAAGTGAATACGGTCTTCTTCACAGACGTTAAAGTTCCTGCTGATCAGCTTATTGGTGAAGAGGGCAAAGGCTGGACCTATGCAAAATTTCTTCTGGCTCATGAAAGGTTTGGAATTGCAGCTGTTCCTGTCTCGAAAGTTCAGATAGCAAGGCTCAAAGAAAAAACAGCTTCATACAATGATCTGGATCTTAATAAAAAAATTGCTGAACTGGAAATTGATTTGATGGCCTTAGAGTTCACTGAATTAAGAACTCTTGCAGCCATTGCAGCCGGCGGTCATCCTGGAGCAGAGTCATCCATTCTGAAGATTAGAGGCACAGAGATTCAACAAAGACTGAGCGAGCTGTTTGTTGAAGCAGCTGGTCAATACATTCTCCCTTACGAGGGACCTGAGGGCTTTGAATCCAATAACAATCCTGCCGGACCAGACTATGCAAGCGATGCAGTTGCTCATTACTTAAACTTTAGAAAAACATCAATTTATGGAGGCAGCAATGAAATTCAAAAGAATATTATTGCAAAAGCTATCTTAGGAGTCTAACCATGAATTTAAACTATTCAGATGAGCAAAATATGTTGCGTGAGCAGGTTCTTAAGTTTTGTGAAACAAACTACGCTTTTTCAGATAGAGAAAAAATATTAGAGTCAGACGATGGCTTTAGTCACGAAAATTGGAAACAGTTTGCAGAACTTGGATGGTTAGCCGTTCCTTTTAGTGAAGATAATGGTGGCTTTAACTTTGGCCCTATCGAGCTTACCGTGATGTTTGAAGAATTCGGTAAATCGCTTGTGGTTGAGCCTTACCTTAGCTCAGTAGTGATGAGCGGAACAATTCTAGAAAATTCTAATTACTCAGGCAAGCAAGCGCTCCTTGAAACCATCATTGGTGGAGAGCAGCACGTCTCTGTTGCATACGCTGAGGCCAATATTGGCTACAATTTTTTAGATTGCGTTACAGCTCTAGAGGGTCAAAGCGATGACTTAACGCTCAACGGCTCAAAAACTATTGTGTTGAATGCAGCAAATGCTCAGAAATTTATCGTTCTTGCAAAGCATGCTGATAGCCTCGCTTTAGTTCTAGTAGATAAAGATGCAGTTGGTCTAGCGGTCCAAAACTTTAAGACCCTTGATGGTCAAACTTGCGGAGAGCTAACCTTTGAGAACGTTTCATTAGCAGCAGATGCAATTATTGCTACAGGCGATGAGGCCAAAGCATTGTTCAATCAAATGGTTGAAGTTGCAACGCTTTGCATTAGTGCCGAAGCGGTCGGTGCCATGACAGCCTCGTATCAAAAAACAGTTCAATACACAAAAGAAAGAGAGCAATTTGCCCAGCCTATTAGTAACTTTCAAGTCTTGCAACACAGAATGGTTGATATGTTTATTGAAACGGAAATTACAAAATCTCTTTTAATCAAAGCAACCTTGCAACTTGATTCAAAAGATTTAGAGGCCACCAAAACTATCTCTGCCCTTAAAGTGCAGGTAGGAAAGGCGGGTAAATTCATTGGCCAGCAAGCAGTTCAGCTTCATGGCGGTATGGGTGTTAGTAACGAGATGTCTATTGGACATTACCTCAAGCGTTTCACGGTTATTGATTCGATGTTCGGTAACACTCAACACCACATTAATAAGTACGCAACGCTGTAAGATTTAATTATGAGTGACCTCACCAAAAATCCAGATCTGAGATCCAGAGAAAAAATCGATGATTATTTCGGTGACTGGAAGTGGAGAGAGGGCCTGGCTGAATTAATGGTACCAATCGTCGGTCGTTTATACCGACACGGTGTCCATATCATGATCTACGGTCAATCCCTGGTGAATGCTTCGCCTATTGATATTATGAAAGCCCATAGATTTGTCCGACAAATTGAATCCAATGAGTTGAGTGAATTAGAAACATTCCCACTGTTGGAGAGATTAAGTTCCTTGGCGCTACCAGACTGTGAAATTGATCTTGGTGAACTCACCGTAAGATGTCCTTTTTTTGTAGAGCTACCAAATAATCCAGATAAAATTGACGCGTATCTTAAAGAGCAACTCAATGTGTCCTCTGCTAACGTCAATCGACCTGACAAACCTCAGGATATTGTTCTCTATGGCTTTGGTCGAATTGGTAGATTAATGGCGAGGCTTCTTATTCAAACCACCGGACCCGGTAATTACTTTCGACTCAAAGCAGTTGTTGTTAGAAAGGGCGGCGACAATGATTTGGTTAAACGAGCAAGTCTATTAAGAAGAGATTCTGTGCACGGTAGATTTCATGGAACAATTAGAGTAGATCTAGACAATGATCTTCTTGTTATTAATGGAAACCCAGTTAAATTTATATACGCCAACGGGCCCTCTGAGATCAACTATGACCAGTTAGGCATCGATAAGCCTATTGTTATAGACAACACTGGTATCTGGAGAGACGAGGAAGCATTGTCAAAACACCTTGATTGCGGTGCTTCAAAGGTTATTTTAACTGCGCCTGCCAAAGGCGACATTAGAAATATTGTCTTTGGTGTCAACGATCACTCGATCACTGAGTCTGATAAGATCATTTCAGCAGCCTCATGCACAACGAACGCTATTGTTCCTGTCCTTAAGCTCATTAGCGATAAATACGGCATTCAAAATGGCCACATTGAAACAGTACACTCATACACCAATGATCAAAACCTTATAGATAACTTTCACCCAGGTGATAGAAGGGGTAGAAGCGCAGCTTTAAACATGGTGATTACTTCTACTGGGGCTGTTAAAGCTGTTGCTAAGGCCATTCCAGAACTAAAGGGCATTCTGACAGGCAACGCGATTCGAGTGCCAACACCCAACGTCAGTCTTGCTGTCCTAGTCCTTAATTTAAAAGAAGATATAACCAGAGATGACTTAAATAATTTTCTTAAGACTTCAGCATTCTCAGGGAAATATCGAGAGATCATCGGGTACACAAACTCAGCCGAAGCGGTCTCAACAGATTTTTATTCCAGCCCCTTTGCGGCTATTATCGATTCTCAGGCAACCATTGCAGAAGGCAGGCAAGTGACCCTCTATTGCTGGTACGACAATGAGTTTGGATACTCCAAACAAGTCCTAAACCTCACCAAGAAAGTGGCTAAAATTAATCTCACAAGATTTCCTTTGCCAATTGATAATTCAGTATAGAAACCACAGTTTTTTACCTTTATAATTCACACATCTTTTACTGAAGGGACAGCGTGATTCATACCAACAAAGGACTCGATTTACCAATTTCTGGAGCTCCCAGCCTAGAAATAGATTCCTCGACCGCTATTAATTCCATCGCTTTATTGGGACCAGATTTTGTTGGTTTGAAACCAACGATGCTTGTCAAGGAAGGCGAAACTGTCGCCGCGGGTCAAAAGCTATTTGAAGATAAGAAAAACCCGGGTGTTTATATCACCTCGCCATCCTCTGGTGTTGTCCAATCTATCAATCGAGGTGAAAAAAGACGTTTCCTTTCCTTGGTGATTGAGATAGATAATTCCATTGAAGCTCAAGAATTTTATCTTAACTCCTATGATTCATCCATCAAATTTTTAATTGATTCTGGCGCTTTTTCTTATTTTAAAACCCGCCCCTACAATAGAATTCCTAGTGCTGAGGCAATGCCAGATGCCATCTTTGTTAATGCTTGCGACACCAATCCATTGGCTGTTGATCCGCACCATCTGATCAAAGAAGATCAAGAGTTATTTAATGCAGGCTTGAGCTTTATTGATTCTATCAGTGCCAAAGCTAAAACCTTTTGCTCCTATCAAAACAATGCATTTGATCAATCGGTTGAGGGCATTAGCTTCAATCAATTTAATGGGCCTCATCCTGCTGGACTAACCGGAACTCACATTCACTTCCTTTACCCTGTCGGTCAAAACAGGACGGTCTGGACGATCTCATGGCAAGAAGTGATTTCCCTAGGTTACCTACTAAAGAATAAGACACTGCGCGCTCATAAGCTCGTTGCACTGGGCGGACCGAATGTTCGTGAACCAAAAATTCTTAAAGTGAGGTATGGGGCAAATCTTTCAGAAATGACAGCCGGAGCCATCACCGAAGACTCTAGGATCATTTCCGGTTCAATCCTAAACGGTAGAACAGCAGAGAGCGTTATGAATTACCTTGGGGCTTATGATAATCAGGTCTCAGTAATTCCGGATCAAACAAACGATATTTTATTTAACTGGGCTATGCCTGGATCAAAACTCCATTCTCAGATTCCAGCATTCTTATCTTCGTGGCTGAAGCCAAAAGAATTTATTTTTAATGCCTCCATGAACGGTGGTGACAGAGCCATCGTGCCTGTTCCCTCATACCAAGATGTCATGCCTTTAAATATCCTAACAACTCAGCTATTAAAAAGCTTGGTGACCTTTGACATTGAATTAGGCGAAAAGCTTGGGGCGTTAGAGCTCGCTCCTGAGGATTTGGGTTTAGTCAGTTATGTATGCCCAAGCAAGTACGACTATCAGTCTATTTTGGATAGCAACCTTGAGAAAATGTTTGAGGAATTTAAATGAAAACTTGGCTTCGCTCTACAAACGCGAAAATCAAACATGATTTCATGCCTGGTGGTTCAAAAGCTAAGTGGTTTCCAATTTACGATGCAATTGAAAATTTTATTTTCTCTTCAACAAACAAAACAAGCAATCCAATTCATGTAAGAGACGCAATAGATATTCAGCGAATCATGGTCATTGTTTGGCTGGCTGCATTTCCAGCAATGTTTTTTGGCATGTACAACATTGGCAATCAAACTTTGGATTACCTTGCACTGGTTGGATCAAACAATACCAACGACTGGCATCACATTATCATCAATCTAGTCGGTTACTCCCAAGATAGCTTTCTTAGTAAAATGTGGATAGGGGCTGTGTATTTCATCCCCATCTATGCGGTTACCTTCGCCGTTGGAATCTTGTGGGAAATTTTATTTGCGGTCGTTCGCAAGCATGAGATTAATGAAGGGCTTTTTGTATCCTCTATTCTTTTTGCTCTGAGCTGCCCTCCGGATTTACCTTTATGGCAAGCGGCCATGGGCATCACTTTTGGAATAGTGATAGGCAAAGAGGTTTTTGGCGGAACTGGAAAAAACTTTCTTAACCCAGCCTTAACGGGAAGGGCCTTTTTGTATTTTGCATATCCATCGCAACTCTCTGGAGACAAAGTATGGATTGCCGGTCTATCTGATACCGGAGTAACGCCTGCAGGATTTAGTGGCGCCACACCTTTAGGCTATGCAGCCGAGGATGGATTGAATGGCTTGACCAATAATTTCTCATGGTTTGATGCCTTCTTTGGCCATATCCCAGGGTCTGTTGGTGAGACCTCTATTATTGCTATTGGGATAGCTGCCATTATTCTATTAGCAACGAAAGTCGCTTCTTATCGAATTATTTTAGGAACTATTATTGGCATGATGGCCATGAGTTCTATCCTGAATATCATCGGCTCTGACACCAATCCAATGTTCCAAGTTCCATGGTATTGGCACTTTGTGATTGGTAGCTTTGCTTTTGGATTAGTCTTCATGGCAACTGAGCCTGTGTCAGGATCTGCTACAGATACCGGTCGATGGATATATGGGGGCTTGATTGGCGTGACCGTTGTATTGATTCGAGTCGTGAACCCTGCATTTCCAGAAGGCATGATGCTGGCCATTCTTTTCGCGAATTTATTTGCTCCGGTGATCGATCATATGGTGGTCTCACGCAATATTGCTAAACGAAAAAGGGCTCTTTCTCATGAATGATTCAGTATCAAAAACCCTAACGGTTTCTTTTGTTGTCTGCTTGGTCTGCTCGCTGTTAGTGTCATTCGCAGCTGTAAGCCTTAGGGATGCTCAAAACCTTAACAAGCTAAATGATCAGAGGATTAAAATTCTTAAAACCGCAGCAATTTATAATCCAGAAGAATCCGTTGAATCCCAATTTACCAAGCTCACCCCTAAATTTGTAGATTTTAGTAACGGCCTTTTATTGGACGAGTATGAAGAGTTAGATCTCACAACCTATGATCCCGTTTATTTTTCTAAGCAGGCTAATTTCTCTTCGCCCATTCCCTCAGACCTCGATATCGCTATTGTTAAAAATAAAGAAAATATCGGAAAAATATTTCTTCTGAAAGATGACAATGACGAGCTAGAAAAAATTATCTTACCCATCCGTGGCTACGGACTGTGGGGCACTCTCTTTGGGTACATCGCTATTGATAAAGATTTAAATACCATTAGAGGTCTCGAATTTTATGAGCACAAAGAAACTCCAGGCTTAGGAGCTGAAGTGGATAATCCTAAATGGAAGGCTTTGTGGAATGGGAAGAAAATATACAAAGATGGTGAGATTGAGATTGCAGTCATCAAAGGCAAGGTTGACCCATCCAATACTATGGCTGATTATCAGGTCGATGGGCTTTCAGGGGCCACTCTAACCAGCAGAGGCGTCACTAACATGCTGGCTTTTTGGTTTAGTGAGAGCGGTTACCAAGAAACACTTAAAAATATAAATTATGACAGTTAAAAAATATAAGGAAGTGCTGACCAAGCCGTTGCTTGAAGAGAACCCCATAACTTTGCAGATCCTGGGCATCTGCTCTGCATTGGCTGTTACCAGTAATCTCTCAGTGACCTTGGTAATGTGCGTGGCTTTAACCAGTGTCGTGTCATTCTCTAATCTTTTCATCTCCATTATTAGAAACTACATCCCAAGCAGTGTAAGAATTATTGTCCAGATGACCATTATTGCTTCTTTGGTAATAGTAGTAGACGAGCTGCTTAAGGCTTATGACTATGAGACAAGTAAAAAACTATCAGTCTTCGTGGGCCTCATCATCACCAATTGTATTGTGATGGGTAGGGCAGAAGCATTTGCAATGAAAGAAAAGCCTTTGATTAGTTTTCTTGACGGCCTAGGAAATGGTTTGGGTTACAGTATCATCCTAATTGCTGTTGCGATTGTTAGAGAACTATTTGGAGCAGGCACCTTAATGGGTTACGAGATACTTCCATTGGTTTCAAACGGCGGTTGGTATCCAGCTAACAACCTATTATTACTCCCACCTAGCTCCTTTATTCTAATAGGGCTTATGATCTGGGGCATTAGAACTTATAAAAGTGATCAGGTTGAAGCGAACGAATACAAGCTATCCAAGCATGCTACAGCTCCAGATTTATCAAAGAGGGAATTAAATGCTTGAACATTATCTAAGTATTTTTATCACCACGGTTTTTATTGAAAACATAGCCTTGTCTGTCTTTTTAGGCATGTGCACCTTTATAGCTATCTCAAAGAAAATTGATGCTGCATTTGGCTTGGGTGTTGCCGTTATTGCTGTCTGTTTAATCACAGTTCCGCTTAATAATTTTATTTTTAATACTATCCTGAAGGATGGCGCTTTGGCTTGGGCTGGGCTACCCGATGTCAATTTACAGTTCGTTGGATTGATTAGTTACATAGGTGTTATTGCGGCAGCAGTTCAAATCTTAGAGATGTTTCTTGATAGGTTCGTCCCAGCCTTATATAACGCTTTGGGTGTCTTCTTGCCGCTGATCACTGTTAACTGCGCAATTTTAGGCGCTACCTTGTTTATGGTGGAGAAAGACCTTAAGTTTGGAGAAAGTGTGGTATATGGTCTAGGTGCTGGAGTTGGATGGGCAATGGCCATTGTGGTCTTGGCTGGGATTAGAGAGAAGTTAAAATATTCCGATATTCCAGATGGCCTGCAAGGACTAGGTGTTACTTTTCTGATTGTTGGGTTGATGAGTTTTGGCTTCATGTCATTTGGTGGAATTTCTCTTTAAGGTGTAATTATGCAAATTGATTTAATTTTAGGTGTCTTTTCTTTTACCGGTGTAGTCATATTATTGGTTGCGGTGATTCTAATGGCTCGCAGTCAACTAGTGAGCTCGGGCGAAGTCTCTATAGAGATTAACGGCGATAGCGCTAATGCAATCAAGGTACCTTCAGGCAGTAAATTACTTCAGACCTTGGCTGATCATAAGATTTTTCTATCCTCAGCATGTGGCGGCGGTGGAACTTGCAGTCAATGTAAGTGCCAGATTGCCGAAGGCGGCGGATCTATTCTGCCAACCGAAGAGTCACATTTTAATTCAAAAGAAAAAAAAGAAGGCTGGAGGCTATCTTGCCAAGTAGCTGTCAAAAATGATTTGAAGATCACAATCCCGGAAGAGGTCTTTGGCGTCAAGGAATGGGAGTGCGAAGTTGTATCCAATGACAATGTTGCAACTTTTATTAAAGAATTGATTCTAAAGCTTCCCGAAGACGAAGAAGTTAATTTTAAGGCTGGCGGTTACGTTCAGCTTGAAGCTCCTGCATACGACAATCTTGCATATACATCATTTGACGTAGGGGATGAATACAAAGGGGACTGGGATAAATTTAAGATTTGGGATAACGTTGCCAATAATAAAGAGGCGATCATTCGAGCCTACTCTATGGCCAACTATCCAGACGAGAAGGGCGTTTTGAAGTTCAATATTAGAATCGCTTCTCCGCCCCCTGGTTCGTCTGATATACCCCCAGGGCTCATGTCATCATGGACATTTAATCTAAAGCCTGGAGACAAAGTTAGAGTATTTGGTCCATTCGGTGAGTTCTATGCAAAAGAAACAAAATCTGAAATGGTTTTTGTGGGTGGTGGAGCTGGAATGGCCCCAATGCGTGCACATATCTTTGATCAACTTTTACGAATTCACGCTGATCGAAAGATTACATTTTGGTATGGCGCCAGAAGCTTGAAAGAAATGTTCTACGTTGATGAATTCAATAAACTAGCCGCAGAGAATGAGAACTTTGACTGGCATGTAGCTTTATCTGATCCGCAACCTGAGGATAGCTGGAGCGGGCTAACAGGGTTTATTCATCAAGTCTTGTTTGATAACTATCTAAGCTCTCATGACGCACCTGAAGATTGCGAATTTTATATGTGTGGACCGCCTATGATGAATAAAGCAGTCACAGATATGCTCATTAACCTTGGAGTCGAGCCTGAAAATATTATGCTTGATGACTTTGGTGGGTAATCTACCTGCTTGAATCGTTTACTTGTATCAAAAATTCTGGCTGGCTCAATTGGCCTCCTCTGCGTATTTCTAGCTTATAACCATAACAAATCAGCGACCTACGAGATTGGTGGCAGTATTTATGGGACTTATTGGAAATTAGTTTCGCCCGACTATATCCCAGACTCCATCAAGCATTCTATTGTTAATGAGTTGGATAGAATTGATTTAATTGCTTCAAATTATAAGCTTAATTCAGAGCTATCTTTGTTGAATCAAGCTCCACTAAATACTAATATTAAAGTCAGTCAAGAATTAAGAGATTTACTAGTCTTTGCAGAAAATATCACTCTATTAACTGATGGGGCGTATGACGTCACGCTCGGCAAATTAGTAATTCAAGCGGGATTTGGTCCGGAGGTGAATGCCGA
>DEOR01000031.1 GCA_002358345.1 Proteobacteria bacterium UBA3413
CTCCCCAAACGTGATTGCTCATAACGTAGATGTCACTGACGAGTTGGCAATTCTGGATTCATTGAATGAAGTCTATAAGCTTTACGGTAAGATCGATGGCCTGGTCAACAACGCGCCATCCATTCATACAGGCAAAATTGTAGATTTAAGCCTATCGGCCTGGAAAACTAATTTTAAAGCTAACTTAGATGCTGTCTTTTTAACCACAAAAACAGTCTTGCCATGGATGATAGAGGCCAAAAAAGGTTCTATCGTAAATATTGCTTCAGTGGTTGGCCTCAAAGGCGTTGCCTATATGTCAGCCTACGGAGCTGCAAAAGCGGGTTTAATTAATTTTTCTAGAGCTGCAGCTATAGAGGCAGCGCCCTATGTCAGAGTTAATTGTCTGATACCTGGTGCTGTTCTGACCCCCGCTACAGAAAGAGCGATCCCAGATGAGGCTATGATGAAAGCAACAATAAATTCTATTCCACTCAAAAGAATTGCTGAGCCAATTGAATTAGCAAAACCTATTTCTTTTCTCTTAAGCTCAGACTCATCTTTTATCACAGGTGCAAGCTTGGTTGTTGACGGTGGAAAAACTGCGGACTTAAATGCTGGAAACTGAGCTAACACCATCTGATGATTTGTGGCTCTCAAGTGTTGAAGCACCTCAAATTATCAATGACCCTAATTTATTTCAATGGGACGATCACGCTGATATGGTGATTGCTGGCATTGGTGGCGCAGGTATAGCAGTTGCAAATGAAGCATTGGACCAAGGATTTTCAGTTATTGGTATTGATAAAACCTCTGGCGGTGGAGCAACAGCTAAGAGCGGAGGTGTTTTTTATGCTGGTGGTGGCACTCCAATACAAAAAGCAGCTGGAATAGAGGATTCTCCAGAAAATATGTTTAATTACCTGATCGAGGAAACTGGGGATATTATTAAAGCATCAACATTAAAAAAATTCTGTGATACCTCGGCAGAAAATACGCAATGGCTTATTGATAATGGCGTTAAGTTTGATCCATCCTATTACAAAACAAAAACTAGCTACCCTGGAGCAGGGTACTTCCTTTACCACTCGGATAACTCCCTGGTTCCAAGTTATATGCAGAATGCTAAACCCGCTGCGCGGGGCCATAGGGGGTGGGAAGAAGGGCCCTTTAGACCAATAGGTGTTGGCGGAACTATTTTCTACCCAATGAAAAAATCAGCATTAGGGAAAGGTCTGAGGCTTTACACTCAAACCGAAGCCAGGTCACTTGTGGTGACACCGGATGGAAGAGTTGTAGGGCTTAAGGTATTAATGCTGCCTTCTGGCGATATTGCAGATAAGCACAAAAAATTAATGGCTAAAGGGGATCTTTATCAAATGCTTCTGCCGCCCTCTTATCCTGGAGCAAACTTCCTGCAATTTTTTGGAAATTTATTTATCAAGCGAGCGCAAAAGCTTGAAAGAAATTATCGGCAAGTCAAATACATACAAGCAAAAAAAGGTGTCTGCCTTGCAACAGGTGGTTTTATTTTTAATAGGCCTATGGTCAAAGAATATGCGCCTAAATATTTTTCAGGCATGCCATTAGGAACATCTAATGATCAGGGTTCTGGTATTAGACTTGGTCAAAGTGTCGGCGGCAAAACAGATCATATGGATAGAGTGACAGCCTGGAGATTTCTTAATCCCCCTCTAGCTTTTGCTCAAGGGATGGTTGTTAACAAAGAGGGATTGAGATTCTGTAATGAGATGGTGTATGGAGCAACGTTAGGCGATGCTATGTGCGAGAACAATGATGGAATCGCTTACCTTATTGTTGATGCCTCTCTTTTTGCTGAAGCGAAAATGCAAGCCAGCACTGCGCTTCCCTTTCAAAGAGACATGGCCAGAATGTTGATGTACTTCAATGCTAGAAAAAAAACCACTATCGAAGAGATAGCCAAAGTTTATAACCTCCCCTCTGATAGTCTTCGTGCTTCCCTAGAGCAATATAACGACTCTGCTAAAAATGCAGTGCCATGTCAGTTTGGCAAGGCCGCAGAAGACGTCAAAGAGCTCAAAGGCCCTTTTTATATTATGGATATTTCTATTACCTCTAAGCTGGCACCTTTAACCACGTTAACGCTTGGTGGTCTAAAGGTAAACGAGGAAACAGGTGAGGTGCTAAACATAGCAGGCAATGAAATTCATGGTCTTTATGCCGCTGGAAGGACGGCTGTAGGAGTGTGTTCAAATATCTATGTTTCTGGACTTTCAATTGCTGACTGCATTTTTTCAGGTAGACGAGTTGGGCAACATCTCGCCTCAAAGAAGGAGTAAGTACATGGAATTAAATTTTGCCAGCCTCTGGGAGAATATTGCTGATCTCATACCCAATGAAACCGCTATTATTTGTGGGGATCAGAAAAAAACATGGTCTGAGTATGATGTCGTATCATCAAAATTAGCAACTGGTTTAAGTCAAGCTGGTCTCAAAACATACTCAAAAGCAGGGTTGTACTTACATAATTCAAATGAGTACCTGGAAGCACAATATTCCATATTCAAAATAGGTGGAATCCCCATCAATGTGAACTATCGGTACAAATCAGAAGAGTTATTATATTTATTGGATAATTCAGATTGTGAAGCCCTCTTCTATCAAGCGTGCTATGGGGATCAAATAAATAAAATTAAAAACTCTTTGCCTGGTATCAAAATATGGATTGAGGTAGAGGAC
>DEOR01000005.1:0-1644 GCA_002358345.1 Proteobacteria bacterium UBA3413
AGTCTTTTTAATTTTTTTAGAGGAAATTATGAAAATCACCAACAAAACATTCTTGTTTTTGTCACTTCTTGCAACCCCGCTATTTGCTCAAGAGCTCACATCAGACCTCTCAGGTACCGTTGTTGATGCTTCGGGCTCTGCAGTGTCAGGAGCACAAGTAACTATCACCTACCAACCTACCAATTCAGTGGTTAGAAAATCTACCGATTCAGATGGTAAGTTTATTGCAAGGGGCCTAAGACCTGGTGGACCGTACATGGTAAATTTTTCATCTGCTAGCGGCAATGAAACAATCAATGGTTTAAGACTAACAGTTGGTGATACCAAAAAAGTTAGCGTGATGTTAGAGACTATTGAGGATGTCGTAGTCACAGCTTCCGCTATGAGTGGCAAGCAAGATGCAGGCTTCTCTACAAGAGTTACAAGCGATGATGTTGCTAAACTTTCTTCTGTAACGCGCGATATTAGGGACTTTGTGAGATTAAACCCATTTGCAGTCGTGGACACTGTTCAAGATGGCGAGTATTCAGGTATTAACATTGCAGGTGCTAACTCTAAAACTAACAATCTCCGTGTTGATGGTTCTTCATACAATGATGACTTTGGTTTGAATGCCAATGGTTACCCTGGACAATCTAGCCCAATCCAACTGGATACTATTGAGCAGCTGAATGTTCGAGTTTCTCCTGTTTCAGTAGAGTACGGTCAGTTTGAAGGTGGAATTATCGAGATCGTCTCAAAAGGTGGATCTAATGACTTTGAAGGGTCTGTCTATACATTTGATCGAGGCGATTCTTATGTCGGTGATCATGTTCGTGGTCAAAAAATTACACAAACCTTTGATGATACTTCCGAAGGCTTCACTCTCGGTGGTCCAATTATCAAGGATAAAGCTTTCTTTTTTATCGCCTTTGAAACGAATGATAAGACAACTCCAATTAACTATGGGCCAAGTGGCTCGGGCGCTCCCGTATCGCAAGTCCTCAGCACAGCAGACGTTGCTCAGATTAGAGCAGACACAATTTCAACTTATGGCTTTGATCCGCTTGGATACACCTCTTCTAATACCTCAACACAAGAAAATCTATCCGCTAGATTCGATGTTGATTTATCTGATATCCATAGATTGCAGTTGAACTACAGAGAGTCTGAATCAGAAGCTTTGAAAGGTTCAAACAATCGAACAGACACTTTTTACTTTGCTTCAAGCGAGTACTTAAAACCAGAAGTTACAGAATCAACAGGTCTTTTGCTGGTATCAAACTGGTCGGATGAGCTAACAACAGAGATTCAGTACAACAACAAAACTACTGAAACAGGTCAGGACTCACCAATCGGGCACGACACAGCTAACTTCAATATTGACAATGCATTTGGCATGAGAGACATCTTTCTTGGGGTTGATGTATTCAGAAGTGCTAACCAACTATCCACAGACAATGAAACCTTTAAGATCAAAGCAACATACGCGATTGGAAACCATGAGCTAACTTTAGGTTATTCAGATGAAACCTTTGATGTTTACAATGTATTTATTGCAACACAGGATGGTGCTTATACCTTCAATAACTATGATGACTTCCTAGCTAAGAAAGCAAGTCGCTATTCTGCAAGTAACTCAAGAGTTGGTACAGAAGAAGGCGG
>DEOR01000005.1:1861-2022 GCA_002358345.1 Proteobacteria bacterium UBA3413
ATCACAGTCTCGGATAACCTCGAGCTTACCCTAGGCCTAAGATACGACGATGTCACTGGAAGTGCTCCCCCTAAAAACGCTGGCTTTAAAGCTGAATATGGTTTTGAAAACTACGGTTTAGATAAAGGCTCGTCTGCTCTTTCTTGGAGATTTGGTGCTGA
>DEOR01000005.1:2261-5958 GCA_002358345.1 Proteobacteria bacterium UBA3413
CAAAGATTTCCACTTGTATGGGCTTCAAATGCTTATTCAAACAATGGAGTCCAAACAGCTACTTATAACAAGAGCAATGCAGTTGCAGGGTGCGATCCTACAGGAAATACTGCTAACGTGACTCAGACTATGCCTCAGTGTGTAAAAGATGCAATTGCTAATGCTCCTCTTAGCGACTCTGTCATTGTGACCTTATCACCTGATTTTGAATGGCCAACCATGAAGGTTTTAAACCTGACTTACGAAAAGCCTATGGGCGACTGGTTAGTTGTTGCTTCATACTTGAAAAAAGATTATGAGCAAGCAGTTTATAGGGCTCTTAATACCGGCGATCCTCTTGTAAATAATCAACCTCAGATTCCTACTCTAAAAGCACCTGATGGACGACCAATTTACAACATGACCACATACAACTCATTTAAAGTTGCATTAAACAACCAGGGTGGCTCTAATGCAGAGATTTTTACCTTGGGTGCTTCAACGCAATTTAATGAAGGCGATGGTGAATTTACAATCAATTACACAAATCAAAATATTAATGATTTAAATAATGGAGTTTCCTCAACCGCTAATTCTAGTTTTGGTAATTCTCCTAACATTAATCCTAACAATCAAATGGTCGGTAGATCAATTTATGAAACTGAACACAGATTAATGGCTACGATTAAATCGACGCATTATTTCTTTGGTGGCGACAAGCCAACCACTTTCTCACTGTTTGCAGAAAGAAGATCAGGCTATCCGATCTCAGCAGTATTCGAGACTGAAACAAAATCAGTGGGTTCTTATCAAACTCAAGCCTTTGGATTTGACGATGGCCTTCAGGATGATAACGCAAATTTCCTAGCTTATGTGCCTAACGGTATCGCTGACCCTCTAGTATGTTGGGTTAGCTGTGCAGCACCTGATATGGCATTTGCTGCAGATGCGATGCGGGTTATAGCTGCCCTTGATCTAAGCCCTGGTATTGCTGCCAAAGGTACTACTGAAGCTCCGTGGAATACTCAAATGGATTTCAAGATCACTCAGATACTTCCTGGCTTTAGAGCCGAAGATGAGTTTGTTATTACTTTTGGTGTTCAAAATATCTTAAATCTGTTGAATGACGATTGGGGAACAATTAGAGGAAGAGATTACACTGGTACAGTGGCAATCTTCGATGTTGAGATGGTAGACAACTTCTCTAAATATGTCCTTTCACCTGGTAGAGATTTTCGTGTTAATGATCCTAAGCGTATCTACACTTCATTCAATGCAAGTTTATGGAGAGCTCAGTTAGGTTTCAAATATAACTTTAATTTCTAAGACGAAATATTTAATTAAAGGCAGCTTCGGCTGCCTTTTTTTTGGTAACATAAATTATGTCTTTTAATATCATCCCATCTTTTTCCTTGCCTGAGATTATTCAAAGGGACCCGACTGCAATTAAGTTATTGCATGAAGCCCTAACAGACCATGGGTTTTTTACCATTACTGATCATGGAATTTCAGATGAGCTCTTGTCAACCAGCTACAATCTAAGCAAGAATTTTTTTGACTTACCTGAGGCTACCAAGTCAGCTTATGCTTTCCCTCAAAAGGCAGGGGCTAGGGGCTACACCCCATTTGGTAAAGAAACTGCGTTGGGAGAGACAACGCCAGACTTAAAAGAATTCTGGCATCATGGGCCTGCAATTGATTCCACTTATGATGCCCGCATTTTGTCTAATATTAATGTTACCGAAATCAACCAATTTAATTCTAACTTCAACTCTCTTTTTTCTGCCCTCAATGAGTTAGGCATGATTGTGCTAAGCGCCATTGCTACTATTTTAGATAAAGATCCTGCCTTCTTTGATGGCTGGGTTCAGAAAGGGAACTCTGTGCTGAGATTAATCCATTACCCGCCAGTAACAGATGCATCAAACACGCTTAGGGCTAGAGCACACGAGGACATTAACCTCATCACCTTATTGGTAGGGGCCGAGGAATCTGGTTTGGAGGTTAAAAATCAACAAGGCAACTGGATACCTATTAGCGCTAAGAGCAAGTCCATTGTTTGTAATATCGGAGACATGATGCAGCTAGTAACCCGTTCTCAGTTAAAAAGCACCACCCACAGGGTGATTGATCACAATACTGAGTCTTCAGCATCGAGATACAGCATGCCATTTTTCTTGCATCCCTCTCCAGATATTGAGCTAGGGTCTATCGTTGATGATTCACCAGAAAGTATTAGCGCCCATGAATTTTTAGAGGAAAGACTCAGGGCAATTAAGCTATACTAAGACATGACAATCATACCTTTTTTACAAATCATTATTGGCTTTATAGGCTTGGTTTGCATAGCCATACCTTTCTCGCAAAACCGTTCTTCAATTAACTACAGGTATATTTTCGTTGCAATTATTTTTCAGATTATTTTAGCCTTTGCTCTTCTAAAAATTCCTTTTATTGTTCAAACCTTTGCCTATCTCTCTGATGGTGTCACTGCCTTGCAGTCTGCTACTCAAGAGGGCGCACAATTTGTTTTTGGCTACCTGAGTAATACTTCTTCCTCCCCATTTGAGAGCTCTGGCGCTGGTAATTCTATGATTTTTGCATTCCAGATCCTTCCTCTTATTATTGTTATTTCAAGCTTGTCTGCTCTTTTGTGGTTTTGGAATATCCTGCCCTTAATAATCCGCGCAATTTCAAAAGTCTTTGAAAAGCTTTTTAATATAGGAGGGCCCATTGGCCTGGCGGCAACGGCGAATATTATTATGGGGCAAGTAGAAGCGCCTCTATTGGTTCGCCCCTACCTTTCTAAAATGAGTGAAAAAGAGCTACTGATTCTTATGACTGCTGGCATGTCGACTGTTTCTGGCTCGATTATGATTGCCCTGGTATCCATGCTACAGCCACAATTCCCAGATATTAATTTAATTCAACATCTTGTCTCTGCTTCTATACTCTCAATTCCTGCAGCAATCATGTATGCAAATATCATGATTCCCTCAGCAGAAGTTACTAATTTTGATGGAGACTCTGTGCCCAAGGTCTATGACAGCTCCATGGATGCTATTACCCGAGGCACCAGAGACGGTTTGGATATTTGTTTGAATGTTGGGGCCATCCTCATTGCATTTATTGCATTGGTATCATTGCTTAATTCTATTCTAGGCATTGCTGGTGGTTGGATTGGAATCTCAGATCTGTCATTGCAGCTCATCTTAGGTTATATGTTTTTTCCGATCGTCTGGTTGATGGGAGTCCCCTTATCAGAAACACTGGCTTCAGCAGAGCTTCTTGGACTCAAAACTGCCCTAAATGAATTTGTTGCATATGGAGCCTTGGCAAATGTTGAACCTGGAGTTTTATCAGAAAGGTCTAAGCTCATTACTCTTTATGGCTTATGCGGTTTTGCTAATTTCTCTTCAGTGGGCATTTTAGTTTCAGGGATCAGTGCGATGGCCCCAGAAAGAAAAAATGATCTGATCAAGGTGTCCTTGAAAGCTCTCATAGGAGCGACTCTTGCGTCCTGCATGACAGGACTGGTGATAGGGATTTTTTAGTTTAAAAAAACTATTGATGCATTTAAAAAAGCTGCAAAGGATAGCCATAATAGATATGGTAAGTAGAGCCAAAATAACAATCTAGATTCTCTTTGTAGTACTCCTAAAATCTTCTGGTTTAGGAAGATCAACGCTGAGATATTGAGCAACGCCAGCCAAGGGGC
>DEOR01000005.1:6201-9440 GCA_002358345.1 Proteobacteria bacterium UBA3413
GGAAGTCAGGACAACCAATATAGGCAGAAAGTACTTCATTACCAATTAAATTTAAGCTCGTTCAACCAATATGGAGCAAATGGAGTATCCAGCGCCAAATGAGCAAATAATGCCTTTTTGACCCACTGCCAGATGATTGTATTTATGAAAGGCGATCAGAGAACCTGCGGAACCTGTATTTGCATACTCCTCTAAGACATTGGGCGCTCTCTCAGGAGGGAAATCATCTCCAAGAAGCTTTTTAATCACATAAGTGTTCATATTAATATTGGCTTGATGAAGCCAGTATTGTTCAACATCTTCCGGCAATAAACTATGCTCGCTGAGGTGATCCGTGATCAAGGAGGCCACCATTGGCATAACTTCTTTAAAGACGCTCCGACCATTTTGAATAAACAATAGTTCTGCTTCAGTGTATTCTTTGTTTTCAATGGCATTCATGAAACCAAAGTTATTACGAATATTATTTGAGAATTGCGTTTTTAGTTTCGTGCCAAGTATTTTAAATTTATTAGGAGCAGTTGAATTTTTTTCAACCACGGTGGCTGTGCATACATCGCCAAAGATAAAGTGACTGTCTCTATTTTTATAATTATTGTGAGCTGAAGTAATCTCTGGGTTGATAACCAGAATGTTAGACGCCTTGCCGGCTGCAATATCAGAATATGCGTTGCTAATTCCAAAGGTGGTCGAAGAACATCCAACCATCATGTCATAAGCATAGCCTTCAATGCCAAGCTCGTTTTGAACCTCAATCGCGATTGCAGGATAGGCACGTTGAAGATTTGCAGTAGACACGATTACGGCATCAATGTCACTTGCCTGTAGACCGGCATTTTTTAAAGCTTCTTGCGCTGCGATGACGCTGATTTCAGCAGACACCGAGAGAGCATCATTATCCCTGGGCTCGATCATTGGTTTCATGATCCTAGGATTAAGCAAGGAGTCCTTATCAATGACATATCTACTCAGGATGCCTGAAGCTTTAGCTATGAAATCTTCTGAAGAGGGCTCCAAGGCTGCAACAGCGCCATCTAAAATTCGCTGCTCATTCTCAATATTGTAAAGCCTTACATATTCATTAAATGATTCCACCAGCTCTTTGTTAGAAACTTTATGCGGAGGTGTCCAAACGCCTGTTCCAGAAATATATATATCGTGCATAATTTGTTCCTATTACGTGCTATTTTATATTCTTATGGAAATAATACCATTGGATCAAGGATCCTTAGATAAATTATGTTTTGCGCTCCATGAGTCTGAGGTCGAGCCAGTTATGGGAGTGGTACAGATTTCCCACGGAATGGCAGAGCATATGGGGAGATACTCACATTTTATTCATTTTTTAAATCAAGAAGGTTTTCACGTTGTCATCCATGATCATCGAGGCCATGGCCAAAGGCTTACTAATAATTTTAAAGGTTATTTTGGTCAACCAGACGGTTGGAGCCTAGTGGTTGATGATTTAATATCGATTCATGCATGGGCTAAATATACTTATCCCGACCTTCCTCATATTCTTCTGGGGCACAGCATGGGTTCCTGGATATCCTTGGGGGCTCTACAAAAAGGCACAGTTTTTGATTTAACTTTATTATCAGGGTCCACCAAACCCAAGGTTTTTGAAAGCAAGGTCCAAAAATTACTCGTTCAATTTGAATGTTTTAGACAGGGAGGATTGGGGTACAGTAATTTTCTTCATAAATTAATCTTTGGAGGTTTTAACTCAAAATTTGATAACACCCAAAGCCCTAACGACTGGCTGTCGAACGATGAATCGAGTGTTGAGGACTACACTGCAGACCCTCTATGTGGTTTTGTGGTCACCAATCAGTTGTGGCTGGATGTGATAGATGGCGTGACAGCAGTCTTTGAGAAAGGCCAGTTAGAATTAATTTCTAATCAGATGCCTCTCTTGGTTTTTTCGGGCAAGGATGATCCTGTTGGAGGCATGGGGCAAGGCACGACCGCTCTTCACCAGAGTCTTGTGCAAGCCGGTCTTAAAAGCAGCTTATTGCTGATTGATGGCGCTCGGCATGAAACGCTTAATGAAACTACTAAAATGAACACTTATAATAAGATCATCACTTTTATAAAAAATAATTTAACTGGAGTTTAGTATGGATTTAGTTGGAAAGATTTCATTAGTGACCGGAGCTGGACAAGGCATTGGGGAGGGCATAGCAAAAGTTCTCGCTCAGCAAGGTTCCAAGGTAATCTTGGTTGATCTTAACGGTCAAGCAGCTCAAAAAGTTTCTGATGATATCAACAACGCATATCCAGATAGCGCTTATAGCTATGAGGCAGATTTAACTGACGAGAAGGCGATTCAGTCCATGCTTGAATTTACGGATCAGAAGTTTCACCGTTTGGATTGTATTTGTAATAATGCAGCCGCATCAAAAGGCCTAGGGCCTGTTGAAACCTATGCTCTTGAAGATGTTCAGGCAACCCTTGATCTCACATTTACGTCTTTATGGAAATGCTTGCAGGCAGAAATAATATTCTTAAAAAAACAATCCAGCCCTGCCTCCATTGTCAATATTTCTTCAAACTCAGCTCTAAAGGGCTACGCATTTAATTCAATCTATGCGGCAAGCAAAGCGGCGGTTAATAATTTAACTCAATCTGTTGCCAAGGAAGTTGCTCGTCAACACATTAGAGTTAATGCAGTGTCGCCCGGAACAATCAATACTCCTGGTGTCATGAATTACTTTAAAGAAGAGCCGAGCGCTAAAGAGATGCTTGAGCGCTCTGCCTTGTTAAGAAGAATCGGTGAGCCCGAGGAGGTTGGCGAAATGGTTGCTTTCCTTTTATCCGATCGCTCATCCTATGTGACAGGCCAAATTATTTCTGTTGACGGTGGATCATCTATAAACTAGCCACCTTATGATAATTAATAAATTTGAATATCCTGAATTGGTCCGGGTAGAAAAAAATGATGTTAGGTACTACCGAGATTCTAAAGAAAACTTAGTGCCCTCTGTGACGACCATCTTATCAGCCACAGGAGATCACTCAGGCATTGACTCATGGAAAAGAAGAGTTGGTCCTAAAACCGCAAAGGAAGTAGTGGATGAGGCGACAACCATTGGAACAGCCGTTCACTTAGCCATTGAAAATTACCTGAGCAGCAAGGAATGGCAGAATTTTACAGATGATCGCTTTGGATTGATGGCAGAACAGATTGCCAAAAGGTTCATCGATGACTGTCTGGGAGACATCGATGAGGTTTGGGG
>DEOR01000005.1:9639-10649 GCA_002358345.1 Proteobacteria bacterium UBA3413
GCTAAAAAAATTAAAAGGAAGGACTGGATAACAGACTATTTTTTACAAGGTGCGGCTTATGCGAATGCTCACAATGTCATGTTTAATACTGAGATAGATGCAATTGCCATATTGATGGTTGATCGAGACTTATTATTTAAAGAATTCTTAATTAAAAAAAGTGAATTTGATAACTTTACAAACCAATGGAAACAACGAATCATTGAATTCTATAAAACCAACGAAATTTTAGGGAGAGAATAATGAATGATTTAAAAGATAGAGTCATTATCATCACTGGAGCTAGCTCTGGTTTTGGTCGAGAAGCAGCTAGAATGTGCGTGGGTCTTGGAGCAAAAGTAGTTTTGGGAGCAAGGAGAGAGCAAAATTTAAAAGAGCTATGCTTGGAGTTGGGGCCAGACTCCTCTACATACAAGGTGACCGATGTTACATCCAAGGAGCAAATGCACGCATTAGCACATCATGGCATTGAAACTTTTGGCCACATTGACTCTCTAGTAAATAATGCCGGCATCATGCCATTGTCGCTGCTAAAAAAAGGCAGGACCGATGAATGGGATCAAATGATTGATGTAAATATTAAAGGTGTGCTCTACGGGATAGACTCCGTCTACTCGCACATGCTTGAAAGAGAATCTGGACAAATTATTAACATCTCATCGGTTGCTGGTAAAAGAGTCATGCCGGGAAGCGCCGTCTACTCGGGCACCAAGTATGCTGTCAGAGCAATCTCTGAAGGTTTACGCTTAGAGTCTGCTGGAAAAATCCAGGTCACGTGTATTTATCCAGGCGCATTTACCACCGAGCTTGCTTCTACCATCAAAGACGAATCAATGATGAAGGCTCTGATGAGCAGGGGGTTAGGAGCTATAGCTCAGCCTGCAGAAAGAGTAGCAGAGGCTATAGTTTATGCCCTGCAACAAGATCCTGGCGTTTCAGTAAATGAAATTGTTATTCGCCCAACCGCACAGGAAGCCTAGAATGGCATTTTAATGGACGGATAGTTATCC
>DEOR01000005.1:10801-11773 GCA_002358345.1 Proteobacteria bacterium UBA3413
CCTGCACTTCCAGCGCCAACAATGATATATTTGTGTCTAAATTTCATATGTCTAATATCACTTAGGGTTTAATATGCGTCAAGTTATTGCAATCGGAGGGGGAGGTTTTGGTAGAACTCAAGCTTCAAATTTGATAGAACAATATATTTTAGATCAATCCACCAAGAACACCCCAAATATTTGTTTTATCCCGACGGCCACCGGGGATTTAGACCCTTATGTTGTAAATTTTTATACTGTTTTCAGTAAATTAAATTGCAATCCAAGTCACATCAGTTTTTTTAAACGGACCGTCGATCTTGAGGCCCACATAGCAGACCAAGATATTATTTTTGTTGGGGGAGGTAACACCAAGAGCATGCTAGCTGTCTGGAAAGACTGGGGGCTTGATGTCATTCTAAAGAATGCATATGATCGAGGCGCTGTCATGAGCGGTGTAAGCGCTGGAGCTATTTGCTGGTTTGAGCAAGGATTAACAGATTCTTGGGCAGATGAACTAAAGATCATGCCGTGCATGAATTTTATTCCTGGAAATTGTGCCCCCCACTATGATGAGGAGCCAGAGAGGCGTCCGGCAACCAAAAAACTCTTAGAGGGCAAGGTTATTGAATCCATGTATGGTATTGAAGGCGGCGCAGCACTTCATTTTATTGATGAAACTCCGGAATATAGCGTGCGATTTAGTAATAATAAAAATGCTTATCTGGTGACCTTGCAGAATGATCAGGTTAATGAATCGCCTTACCCGCTGCGAGAGTTAAGCTCATGAACCTTTGGCGTTTTATCAACCCCATCGTTGCAGGTATAGCCCGATCACCTATCCATTTTCTTATTAGCCATCAAATTCTGGTTATAGAATTTGATGGCAGAAAATCTGGGAAGAAGTATCTAGTTCCATTGAGCTACCATAAACAAGACAAAAATTTTACATGCGTCACCCTGCGCTCCAACCTTTGGTGGAAAAACTTAATC
>DEOR01000005.1:11956-12776 GCA_002358345.1 Proteobacteria bacterium UBA3413
CTTGTTGCAGCTGAGCTAAGGCATTTAGTATCGGGCAATGCTATTGATGCATTTTTTGCAAAAGTCATACTAAACAAAGACGGAACCCCAGATGAAACTAGCCTCAAAGATGCAGCAAAACTTCACACAGTTCTAAAATTTACTTTGCGGTAGTTAATTCAGCGACAACTATTTGCATTAAAAAAAGATTAATTAATATTTCATTTTGTCCTTGAATAAGTTAATTTAAATACTTAATACATATTAAATTAGCCTATGTTTACTAGAATGGATCAGAGCACTCAAGAAGAATGGCAGCATATTAGTGAGCAGCATATGCCACATATTTTTGATATGCCAGCAAGAATCATGTCTATGTTACGACAGTTAGAAGCATTATCTCTGGGCTTTGGTACCAATCAACTCCACCATGCATTACAAACTGCAACAATGGCAAAACGAGCCGGCGCAGAGGATGAGATGATTATTTTGAGCCTGCTTCATGATGTTGGTAAAGTCATCAACGTTCCAAATCACGGGCAAATAGCTGCAGAGATACTCAAGCCTTATGTTAGTAATGATGCTTATCACATCATCAGAACTCACCAGGATTTTCAGGGCGAGCATTACTACCAATATATGGGCAAGCCACAAGATCTACGAAATCAATACAAAAATGAGAGCTGGTTTACCAAGGCCGTTGAGTTTACTGATGAGTGGGATCAGGCTGCCTTCGATCCAGATTATAAGGTGGACCCACTTGAATCCTTTGAGACCCTGATTAATACATTTTTTGCAGCTCCACACACGATTTAGAAAAAAGTATGCTGGCGAGCAGGGC
>DEOR01000022.1:0-2187 GCA_002358345.1 Proteobacteria bacterium UBA3413
TCCAAAGCCTCAAAGACCACTCGACGATTAAAAATTCCTGTTAACTGATCGGTGGTTGCTTGAATGTGCAGTTTATCCACTAACTCTTTCTCTCTTTCACGCCAAAATTTTCGCTCTAAAGAAGCAACAACTTTCGCCAAGAGAATTGTTCCATTAATCGGCTTGGGCAAATAATCCTGAGCCCCCAGTTGAATACATTTAGAGATGCTATCAACATCATTAAAAGCAGAAACCATGATGACGGGCAGTGACTCTGAGCTGTGTTCTTTTCTAAACATTTTTAAGAGCTCCAGACCATTAATATCAGGAAGAATAACGTCCAAGAGTATTAAATCAGGAGTTTTTCGAAAGACCTCGGTAATGGCTGTATTGCCATCATAGGCTGTTCTGCACTTAAGACCCTCCATGGACAGACGTCGCTGTAATACCTCGCAATTAGTAATATTGTCATCAACAATAAGGATGTCAGATTGTTTAATTTCATCACTAAGGGTAATGGAGTATTCAATGTCTCCAAGAGATTTAAATAAAGATTCAGCATTTTCAAGTTGGCTGGTAGCGTTATCGTCATTCAGATCAATGGATTCGCCGCGAATATAATCAACAAATTTTTCAATTGCTTTTTCTGTATCCCTTGCAAGATTAATAATTTGTTGAAAATCATCAATCGCACCCTGCTCCAAGTCATCTTCATAATCTTCCATCAAGATTTCGCTGTATCCAATAATTGCATTCAAGGGGGTTCTTAGGTTATGACGTAGCTCTGAGTATTCTTCAGGAGATTTCTTATTCGTGCTTGCATTGACCCCGGTGTTTAAAATGAAGGCCTCGTCATATTGGTCAATGAGTTTGCTGCAAGATGCTTTAATTTGGCTAATTTCATCCTCAGATACCAGCTCTAAATCATTGAGCACTTTTTCAACCATATCAACGTAATCAAAAATGGCGTTAGCCGGAGTAATAAAGTCTTGTTTGATTTGAGTCAGAACAATCTCTTCTGCGCCTTTTGAAGTTTCTTTAGGTGTCAGTTTATCCATCATGCTCCTCTGTTGAGCTAGTAAATGATTCCAAGAAAGCTGGTCTATGCATTAGATAGCCTTGGCCAATTTTGCACCCCAGACCTAACATTGCTTGCCTCTCTTCCTCTGTTTCAACGCCCTCTCCGATCATCTCTAGATTAAGGTCTTTGCAAACCTCTGTTACAAAACCAATGAGCCTAGATGTCACAGGATCTTTTACATTAAAGGTGAAATGCTTGTCTAACTTCACCACATCAATGGGCAGATCCTGGATATATCTTAAGGAAGCATAACCTGCACCAAAATCATCTAAAGCAATTTTGATCCCTTGTTTTTTTAATGCGTTTAGTGAGTCAGAGGCTATTTGAATATCTGCAAGCTCTGCCGTTTCTGTGACCTCCAGGCCAAATTGATTGGGCTCCAAGCTATGTTTGGTTACAAAGTCTGTGAAAATGGAACAAAATTCTGGATGCATGATGGTGTGCGCTGAAACATTAAGGTAAAGGGTGGCATCTTTAAGGCCAATGCTCTCCTTGACGGCAAAAAATTTCTCAAGCTGTTTTAGAGATTCAAGGACAACAAGGGAGAATAAGCTCTCACCTTCTATCTGAGGGATGATCAAATCATTACGTAAATAACTTCCATCCTCATCTCTGAGCCTCAAAAGGGCCTCTACTCCAGTAACTTCATTGGTCTCTAAGTTCACTTGCTTTTGGTAAGCTAGTTCAATGCGATCATACTCAATGCAATCTATTGTTTTACGCAAAGCATCAAGCCCAGCACGAGAAGAGCATAATATTTCAATCAGCATAATGCCTTTAGTCTCATCAACAGGGATCATGTGAACTCGGGTTCTCATATAAAAAGTAATCTTTCGGAGAGAGATTTCAATTGGAGTGTCGTAGTAAAGTGCGATAGAGTCCTGGTCTCCAAAATTTGAGGTGACTTTCTCATCTATCTTTGCAACCTTTAGAGCATCAAGATCGGTCAAGTTAAAAATATATTTAGCAGCAATATTTGCCCATGCAATAGAGCCGTCAAGCTCATAAATAATATATGGACTCGGGTGGTGCAATAGAGATTTAGTAAGGTAATTAAGCTCTTGATCACTTTGCATTATTCTTTACCCGTATAGCTGACTTTGTTTAATTTGCTCATCCACAAGCTC
>DEOR01000022.1:2323-8123 GCA_002358345.1 Proteobacteria bacterium UBA3413
AGCATCACACTAAAATAAGTTAGATAAACCGCATTCTCTTCTTTGGTGAGCTCTTCATTGTTTCTAAGCTTTAATTTCACTTTAACAAGAATGGGTTTCATTCCAGCCAGGGCTACTTTCTGATGTGAGTCTGCAATATTCTGTCGAGCATTAGCTCTAGCAACTCTATTTTGCTCCCTTAGCTCTGTGACCAAAAAATACACAGTTACCAGAACAGTAAAAGGCCCCAAAGTCTGAAGGATGATAATGATTGTTTCAAAAGACATTAAGTTATAAATTTAAGACATGAGTAAATTGCATGAGTTGTTCAATATAAAGTTTTTTTACATCTCGGTAAAGAACCTAGTCGATTTAAAAAAGATTTCTCAAGTATAATGCTTGCGTGCGCCCGTAGCTCAGCTGGATAGAGTACTTGGCTACGAACCAAGGGGTCGGGAGTTCGAATCTCTCCGGGCGCGCCATTGAGTTTATCGGACGATGTTATAATCTCTCAATTTCAAACGTCTTAATTTTCTTCTAAGCTTAAAAATACTCCAAGGCCAGGTCGAACTATTAACTCCGTTTTTATCTAAAAAATAACTTGAGCAGCCACTATTCCAAACTGACAGCTCTAAATCTTTATAAACAGATTTATTGTAGGAATCTAGAACGGTGGTCTTAACTTCTATGGAGTGAATAGAGTGCTTTCGAGCCTTTAGAATTGCACTCACCATAAATTTAAATTGCGCTTCCGCTATAACAAAGGCAGACGTGAAAGTATATAAATTAGGCCCAAAGGTGAGGAACAGATTTGGGCAGTCTGGCGTCATGGATCCTAGGTAAGCTTTAGGCGTGCCTTGCCATTGAACATCTAAAGCAACGCCAGTCTTACCAAAGATACGTTTTGCAATGGGTGGGTTTGCAACCTCAAATCCTGTGGCATAAATCAGAAGATCCACTTCACATGTGGAGCCATCTTCAGCAATTAGCTGTGATCCCTTGATCTCTTTGATTCCTTTAAACAGATGCACATTTGTCTGTATCAAGGCTTTGTACCAATTATTAGATAGGAGAATTCTTTTGCATCCAATTGAAAAATTTGGTGTTAATAATTGAATCAAGGCTTTGTCTTTAATAAATCGATGGATATTAGAGAGGGCCAGCTTAGTAATGCGATTTGAAAGACGCGCTGATTTCAGGCTTCTGTTAAAAAATTCAAGCTGAAGATACAGAAGGCTTCTTAAGCTCGATTGAAGGAAAGGATATTTTTTGAAGGCAGATCTCCATTTAGTTGGGATGAGTCGATCAGGTTTTGGGATGACCCAAGGAGGCGTCCGTTGAAATAGATTTAAGGCCTGAACCTCTTTTTGTATTTCAGGGACAAATTGAATGGCTGATGCTCCAGAACCTATCACAGCGACCCTTTTAGAATCCAAGGAGATGTTGTGGTCCCATTCTGCAGAATGGAATGACTGGCCTGTAAAGGTCTCGGCACCCTGAATTTTTGGGGTCACAGGAACATGCATAGGGCCACATGCCAGAATGATAAAATTTGACGAATATTGTTCATTGAGGGTATGAACAACCCATTGATTAGATTGCGTATCCCATGATGCTGAGAGCATCTCTGAATTAAAGCTAATAGATTCTTGAATATGAAATTTAGTAACCGTGTCCATAAGATAAGATTTAATCTCTTCTTGTTTTGCAAAAATTGAACTCCAATGAGGGTTGGGATTAAAAGAGTATGAATACAAAAAAGATGGGACATCGCACCCACATCCTGGGTATGTATTTTCACGCCATACCCCGCCTATTTCTGATGCTTTTTCTAGAATAATAAAATCGACATTCTGCTCTTTAAGCTTAATACCAGCGCCAATTCCCGCTACCCCAGCGCCAACTACAATCACTTCACAATGAATCATTGTTAAAAAATAACAGCTTAGCTTATTGTTTTGCGTTATAAAAACGCAAAGTTGAATCTTTAATCGAAAAAAACCTCACGTAAAAGATATCTAACAAATAATTTTGATAGTTTCTCCAGGGAGATTTCTTTCCTTGCTTGGGCATTCTATTCAAAGCTCGTTGAACATAACCTGAACTAAAGCCGATATAATCATCGTCAGCAATCGCTTCAAGGTCTTCATCTGGACAACATGCTGTGACGCCTTGTTTATCCATTTGGTTCAGGAGACGGCATACATATTCGCAGGTTAAATCTGCTCGTAAAGTCCAAGAAGCATTCACGTAGCCAAATGAAAAAGCAAAATTAGGAATCCCGCCAAGCATCATTCCTTTGTATGCCAGTTTAGTGTTTGGCTCGACTGGAACGCCATCCATTGCTACATTAATATTGCTTAAGGCATTAAGCTCAATTCCGGTCGCCGTTACAATAATGTCGACCTCTAGTAGCTCCCCAGATTGAAGCAAGATGCCCTCTTTTGTAAAGCGCTCTATGAGATCGGTTTTAACCGAGGATGTTCCAATTTTCAAAGAATCAAAGAGATCTCCATCGGGCACTAGACATATTCTCTGGTCCCAAGGGTTATAGGTGGGAGTAAAATGCTTCTCTACATCAAAGTCAGGACCAAGAAGTTCGCGGACTTGATCCAGTAATTTTGTTTTGATCATTTCGGGGTACTTTCGCGCTAAGTTAAAGGCAAAGTTTTGCCATAAAATATTTTTCCAACGAATAATGAAATAAGTAAGCTTTGGTGAAAATATTTTTTTTAAGGCCTGATTCCACTGATCCTCTGAAGGAGATGAGGCTATATATGTCGGTGAGCGCTGTAACATATAAACATGTTTAGCCTTTTCTGCCAGAGCAGGAACCAACGTGACTGCGGTTGCTCCACTTCCAATCACCACAACCTTCTTGTTTGAGTAATCTAACGATTCATCCCAAAACTGCGGATGAATAATTGGACCTGAAAAATCATCTTGACCTTCGAAGACAGGTTGATAGGGCTGCTCATAGCTGTAATAACCACCGCAAGCAAATAGAAAATTGCAGGTCATTTCAGTTGTGATTCCATCATGGAGCACCTTAAGATGCCAGAGTGTTTCATTGGCCACCCAGTTTGCAGAAATTACTTTGTGGTTAAAAATAATTTTGTCTCTCAAAGAGTATTCATCTACCGTCTCATTTAAGTACTCTAAGATAGAGGGACCATCTGCTATGGATTTATCGTGAATCCAAGGTTTAAACCTAAAGCCCAGAGTATGCATATCTGAATCTGACCTAATTCCAGGATATGTGAATAGATCCCAGGTGCCACCTAAATTGCTTCTACCCTCAAAGATAGTAAAAGATTTTGTGGGGCAGCTCTTTTGAAGATTGTAGGCAGCTGCAATACCCGAAATACCAGCGCCGACTACGACTATGTCTTGGTGTGTCATCCTTCTTGTACTCTGCTTATTTGTAAATTAATTAGCCCTTGATTGATCTCTAATGCTTCTAAACTCATTGCCCTCATACCAGTTAGGCCAGTCTGAGGTGTTGGCAAGTTGGTAGCTAATATTATAAATCACATTGATTGATTGGTTGAGACCTGAGAGATCCCAGTCATCGCTGTATTCATCAGCGATGTCATGATAAGCATTTAATCGATACGCTTCCTCTAGGGCAAAACCAGCCTCCCTGCCGCCAACAACAAGATCAAAGCCGCCATCTGCATAAAGCATGGGAACACCTCTTTTGGCCAAGCTAATATGATCCGATCTATAGAAGTAGCCTTTTTCAGGGTTGGGATCAGGGTTTATGTATCGGTTAGCTTTTTGAAGCTCAGCCTCAAGTAAATCCTCCAGCTCAGATGCACCATAGCCAACAACAACCATGTCGTTAGTTAAGCCAGTTGGCAGAATGCCATCAAAATTAAACCCCGCCACCACCATGGCAAGGTCAATTGGAGGATATGTCGCAAAGTACTGAGAGCCAAGCATGCCTGACTCCTCAAGCGTTACAGCTAAAAAGATAATAGAACGGTCTGTTTCAACTTCTGAAAATCTTTTAGCAAACTCTAAGATTGAAGCCACGCCTGTTGCATTGTCGACCGCTCCATTAATAATGGCATCCTCGCCTGGCAAGGCATTCGGGCGCATTCCCAAATGATCCCAATGCGCCATAAATAGAACATATTCATCTGGGCGAACTGAGCCTTTTTTCATTGCAGCAATATTATGGGATTGAAGGTATCTCACTTCGTTAAAGATCTCACTGCTAAGCGTTAACCCCCGTAATGGAAAGGCTGAAAAGGTTTTCTCTAAAGCGATCTCTTTTAATGATTCGTAGTTAAAGCCAGTAAAGGCTAACACGTCATCCAATACATCATGACGTATCCAGCCTTCTAGGGTGACCCGATCAGCACCTAAATCATTTCGCTGCAGATCCAATTGCGGTCCCTGCCAACTATTTTCAACCACGCTCCATGGATAGGCTGCTGGAGCCTCTTCATGAACAATGATCGCCGCCGCAGCACCTTGTCTGGCAGCTTCTTCATACTTATACGTCCATCTTCCGTAGTAAGTCATTGATTTGCCATTAAATAATCTCATTTTGCCGGTAGCAAATCCAGGATCATTTACCAGAATAACGACGGTCTTACCTTTCACATCAAGCCCCTCATAGTCATTCCATTTGTATTCAGGGGCCACGATGCCATATCCTACAAAGACCACTTCGCTGTCTCTAATTTTTCTGTAATCCCTGGCTTGCTTGGTCCAAAAGACAACTTCTTCCCCTGTTTTCATCTTGCGATCATTGCCGCGAAATGAAAGGGTTAAATAGGAGGAATCTTTTAATGTAATCTCTGAAGTTGGGACATCTAAAAAATAATTATCGTCTATCGGCTCAAGATCAAGGTCTTGAAAGGTTTGAGAAATAAAATTTTTGGTGAGTTGGCCGCCAGCGGTTCCAGGGGCCCGCCCCTCATACTCATCCGAGGATAAGGTCGATATCCAATACCTCAAGCGTCCATCTGTTGTATCGCTTAAGGGTTCAGAGCAGCTGGTCACAAAAAGAATCGGAATCAAGAGAGCAAATGCAAGGCAAGATTTATAGAGCGTTAATGTCTGTCTATTTATTTTCATGATGACGTGTATATTGGTTTAACAAGAGTATAAAATATATTTCTAAATCATTGGGGTACTTATTCATGAAAACATTCATTCAAGCTTTGGCAATCAACTCTCTGTTCATTCTTTCTGCGCAAACATCCTCGCTCGAAAACTTGCCTGAGATTAAATACGAGTCTTTTAAATTAGATAATGGCCTAACAGTTATTGTGCACGAAGATAAAAAGGTGCCCATGGTTGCGGTGAATGTCTGGTATCACGTAGGGTCAAAAAATGAGAAGTTAGGCAAGACTGGGTTTGCTCATTTGTTTGAGCACTTAATGTTTAACGGTACAGAAAACTATAACAGCGAGTACTTTGAGCCTTTTGAAAAAATTGGCGCGACGGATCAAAATGGTACAACCAACTCTGATAGAACAAATTACTTTCAAAACGTCCCTACCAATGCTTTAGATCTTGCCCTGTGGATGGAGTCTGATCGAATGGGCCATCTGCTGGGTGTGGTTAGTCAAGAAAAACTAGATGAGCAGCGTGGTGTCGTTCAGAATGAGAAACGTCAAGGTGAAAATCAGCCTTACGGGAAGGCATTTACTAGGATTAATGAATCTGCATTTCCAAAAGGTCACCCCTATTCTTGGTCGACCATCGGATCAATGGATGACCTAAATGCAGCATCGCTTGAGGATGTCCAAGACTGGTTTAAAACTTATTATGGTCCAAACAATGCTGTGCTTGCTTTGGCTGG
>DEOR01000022.1:8330-8666 GCA_002358345.1 Proteobacteria bacterium UBA3413
CCTCCCCTCATCAAACCAGAAAAATGGATTGCTAAACGTTCAGAAGAAAAAAGAGAAGTCATGTTTGATGATGTGCCTCAAGCTAGAATTTATAAAATATGGAATGTCCCAGAAAGAGACACTGAAGCAGCAGCGCATTTCGATCTTGCATCCAGCGTATTAGTCGGCGGCAAGAACTCACCTCTATACAAAGAATTAGTCTACGACAAACAAATTGCAACAAGCGTGTCATCTTTTTATTATGATCGAGAGATTGCTGGCTTATTTTTTATCATTGCAGACGTTGTGGCTGGGGTTGATCCTGCGCTAGTTGAGACAGCCATGGATGATGTCATG
>DEOR01000022.1:8882-13326 GCA_002358345.1 Proteobacteria bacterium UBA3413
GATGCTGTGACGCCAGCCAAGATGAAGGCAACTTTTGCTCAATGGATTGATGACACTCCTTATGTATTAACCATCTTGCCGACTGATAAGTTTGCTGTAAATTCAACAGACTTGGATCGAGCCACTGGCATTCCTTACCCCACAGACAAAGTAGCGTTCACATTCCCTGAATTGCAAACGGCCACCTTATCTAATGGTGCAAAGGTTGTCTTGGCTCAGCGCACAGGCGTGCCATTGGTTGAGATGAACTTTGAATTTAACTTTGGGTATGCTCAAGAAGATAGCGATGAGCTGGGTTACACAAATTTCATGATGAGCATGCTAAATGAAGGCACGAAAAAATATTCATCCTTGCAATTTGACGAGGTCTTAGACTCACTCGGATCAAACCTGAGCTTTGGCTCTGACCTTGATAACTCAGTGGCCTCCCTCTCCTCACTCAAAGCCAATCTATCTGAAACGCTTGATCTTGCGAAAGAGGCATTGATTTATCCAACCTTTCCTTCGGCAGAAATAGATCGAATCAAAATGCAAACACTTGCTTCCATTGTTCAAGAGGAAAATAGCCCCACATCAATCGCTTTCAGAAACATAGGGAAGTTGCTTTACGGTGAAGACCATCCATACGGCAAGCCTTTGACTGGAAGCGGGATATCAGAAACTATTTCAACTATCACCAGAGACGATATTGTGAATGTCCACGCAAGAGCTATTAATCCTGGAAATCTCACCTTTGCTGTTGCCGGTGATATTAACCTCAATGAATTAGTAGACCTGCTTGAATCAAAGTTTGGTGACTGGTCCGTTGAATCAAATTTCACTCTTAAGACGCTGACAAAAGTGGAGCTGCCTAAGACCCGAACGATTTACTTGATTGATAAGCCCAATGCTCAGCAGTCTTATATTGTTGCAGGTCAACTGCTGCCGGCCACCGCTACCGATGAAGAGATAGCACTGAACTATATGAATTATGCAATTGGTGGTTCTTTTACCGCTCGCCTTAACATGAACCTCAGAGAAGACAAGAGTTGGTCTTATGGTGTGAGAACGCGCCTAGGAGACGCCAAGGGTCAAAGGGCCATGTTAGTCACTGCGCCGGTGCAAACTGATAAAACCTCAGAATCTATAGCAGAAATTGTGAAAGAGTATGCGGACTACCTTTCGATCAAGCCCATCACAGAAGATGAGCTGGCAAAAGGCAAAGCATCCAAGACGCTTAGACTGCCAGGTCAATTTGAAACTTTGGGTGCATTAAAAGGTGCCGTTTCTAATATCGTGACTTACAACAGAAACCTGGATTACCTAAATGAACTTCCGCAACTCCTAGATGAGCCTACCTTGTCTCAAGTTCAAGAAAAAGCGCAAACCTATATTAAACCCGATCAATGGACCTGGTTGATTGTGGGAGATCTAGCAAAAATAGAAGCGCCAATCAGAGCTCTAAATTTAGGTGAAGTAAAGGTTATTAACTAATGAGCAAGCCTGTATCGATTAGTAACGAGATTGCTGACACGAAGTTTAGCGAGAAACAATACGCCGTTGCTTATGATTTTAAGACTCCAATTAACCTGACTGACCTGGATCTTTTTACCAAAGGGCAGCCACACAAAGAATTTAGAGAGATGCGTGAGCAAGCTCCTATCTTTTGGCACCCGCCCATCGCCAATGATGTTGAGCCAGGTTTTTGGTCACTGACCAGCCATGCAGATATTTTGAAGGTCTCCTCTGATCCTAAAACCTTCTCATCGCAAATTGGTACAGGAACCATGATGACCTTAGGCAGAGAAGATAGACGCCACCCTAAGCTTTGGCGCTCTGCCATTGACCACATGCTAAATCTTGATGGGGATTTGCACATCAATCTTAGACGCGAACACATGCCATTTTTTAAACCCAACTACGTCTCTGATTTGAGGATCAAGGTGAGTGCCAAGGTCACAGCCCTACTGGATGCCATGGAACCTAAGGGAGAATGTAATTTTGTCCATGACTTTGCTCAGCAACTTCCGATTTATACCCTGTCAGAAATACTGGGCATTCCAGAGGCTGATAGACCCAAGCTGGTTACCTGGATGGAGTTCTTAGAGTTGGCCCAATACATCCAAGTGGATCAGATGAAAAAAGAAAAAGATGCCGAGGCCTCCAATGAGACCGTCAGCACTGAGATGATTGATATGTTTAACAACATGATCGATGAGATGTTTGAATACGGTAGAGCTATTCTTAACAGCAAAAGAAAAAATCCAGAGGATGACTTGCTCTCGGCCATAGCCAATGCAGAGCTCGAAGGTCAACAGCTGAGCCCTGAATTTCTCGATGGGTCTTGGTTGCTGATTATTTTTGCGGGCAATGACACAACACGGAATACATTAAGCGGCGCGATTAAACTCTTAACAGAGAACCCAGATCAACGACAAAAACTTATTGATCAGCCAGAACTCATGCCTAACTTCCTGCAAGAATGTATTCGCATGATCTCCCCGGTCATGCACATGCGCAGAACCACCACTTGTGAGACACAGGTCGGAGATCAATTGATGGGCCCAGGTGAAAAAATTGTTATGTGGTATGGGGCTGCCAATAGAGACCCTGCGATTTTTACCAACCCTGATATGTTTAACATAGAGCGTGAGAACGCAGACAAGCACTTAGCCTTTGGGATTGGTCGTCACACCTGTGTGGGCAAGCCTGTGGCTCTAATGCAGTTAGAGGAGTCGTATATGCAAATTCTCAAGCGTTTTCCTGAGATTCACATGCATGGGGAATGGAAAGTGGCACCGAACAACTTCGTGCATGCCATTCAAGAGATGCCCGTTAAGTTTTAGTCAGACAGAGTAGCTTCAAGTTTTTCGCTTAAGCCCAACCAAATGGCTTCAACTTCCTCAATTTGAGATTTCAACTCTGTTTGATTTCGAATCAAATCATGCAGATCATCTTGGAAATTACCCTCATAGGTATCAGGTGACTGCAACACCCCTTCAACTTCTCCAATTTTATCTTGCAAGCGCTTCAATCTTTTTTCAGCAGCCATAATCTCAGCTTTGATTTGGCGGAGCAATTTCTGATCTGCTTTTTTGTTCGAGCCGCCTGATTTTTCTTTGGCACCTGATTTTTTAGGATGCCCTTTACTAAGGTTGGCAAGGATGCGATTGCTGTAGTCATTTAAATCCCCGTCATATTCTATGACTGCGCCATCCTCGATCAACAAGAACTGATCCACGTTATTGGCTAATAAATGACGATCATGAGAAATTAATAATATTGCACCACCAAATGATTGGAGGGCCATCGTTAAAGCCTGTCTCATTTCCATGTCCAAATGGTTGGTGGGCTCATCTAGCAATAATAAATTTGGTTTTTGGTAAGCAATCATCGCCAAAGCCAATCTCGCCTTCTCGCCACCGGAAAATAGCTTGATACAATCTTTGACCTTGTCGTTCTTAAAATCAAAGCCGCCAAGATAGGTGCGCACTTGTTGTTCAGTTTTTTGCGTGTCCATTTGATGAATGCATTCAAATGCAGTTTTAGTTAAATCCAGATCATCAACCTGGTGCTGAGAGAAATAACCCACTTTCAAATTGGCGCCTTGAAATCTATCGCCCTCAAGCAAGGAGATGGCGCCTACAAGGCTTTTAATCAATGTAGATTTACCAGCCCCATTAGGGCCAAGAAGGCCTATACGGTCGCCTGGATGCAAGCTGATATTCACTTGGGATAAGACCGTTTCAGCGTAGCCAAGATTGGCGCGATCAAGCGTGAGCAATGGATCAGATAGCTTGTCCGATTGAGGAATCGTAAAATGAAACGGGGAATCAACATGCGCTGGGGCAATGACCTCCATCCTCTCTAAGGCTTTCACTCGACTTTGCGCTTGCTTGGCTTTGGTGGCCTTGGCCTTAAAACGTCTAACAAAATCCTGCATGTGCTCTATTTGACGTTGTTGTTTTTTATAGCTGGCTGCTACTTCAGCTAATCTCAGCGCTTTAACTTCCTCAAACTGTGAGTAGTTGCCTGTATAAAGCTCAATGGATTGTTTGCTGATATGGGCAATAGTATTCACACACTCATCTAAAAATTCTCGGTCATGAGAAATAAGGAGCAAGGCGCCTTTAAAAGACTTAATCCAATCCGATAGCCAAACGATGGCATCGAGATCCAAATGGTTGGTTGGCTCATCGAGCAATAATAAATCCGAGGGTTGCATCAATGTTCTCGCTAGGTTTAAACGCACTCTCCATCCGCCCGAGAAATCTTTAACCGTTTTATGAAGATCGTCTTGGCTAAACCCCAAGCCCACCATGAGCTGCTCGGCTTTCGATAGGGCCGAGTGTCCATCAAGCGAATTGAACATTTCATGCAATTCGCCCAATTTATCAAATTGTTCATTGTTCTGAGCGGCTTTAATTCGTTCCTGTATTTCAATGAGCTGCTTGTCGCCTTCGAG
>DEOR01000022.1:13503-15581 GCA_002358345.1 Proteobacteria bacterium UBA3413
AGATCTTGCGGGTAATCAAGGTAACCCTCATCCACATCCAATTCACCCGTGATCATTTTAAACAGACTCGTCTTCCCTGCCCCGTTGGCCCCAATGAGTCCAACCTTCTTGTCTCTATGAATCACAAAGGACACATCTTCGAATAGAAGATTGGGGCCTCTGCGTAGAGCTAGATTAGAAAATGAAAGCATTGTTGGTGTCTTTAAAAAAACGCTAGTGTACCAAAAACTATGAGGCTTTCCTTGTTTTGTCTTTGATATAAAATGATTGAATGAAAAATTCTATTTGGTTCAAGCCATTAACGCTGCAAGATTTCAAAGATTCCTCCATCAACATGGACAAGCATCTAGGCATTGAGGTCACAGAAATTGGTGATGACTATTTAATTGCCAAAATGCCAGTCAATGATAAGACCAAGCAACCCTATGGGATTTTGCACGGCGGTGCTTCGTGCGTTCTGGCAGAAAGTGTTGGCAGCATGGCTGCGGCTTTAACGCTTGATCAAGCAAAGCAATACCCGGTGGGTTTAGAAATTAACGCCAATCATCTAGGTTCTATAGATCAAGGGTTTGTGCATGCAAAAGCCATGCCCATTCACATTGGTGGTTCTACTTCAGTTTGGAACATCGATATCACCAACGATGAGGGAAAGCGTGTGTGCTTTTCTCGATTCACCGCCTTGCACAAGAATTATCCAAGCAGTTAAATGATTTCAATTACGGGTTGTCTAGCCTTATAATTTATTAATGGATTACATTGCTTACGCCGTTCCTTTTTTCTTACTGGGCCTGCTCGTTGAACTCGCTTATGGGATCATCAAAAACAAGAACACCTATCGCCTAAATGATGCCATTGGCAACTTGTTCATGGGCACGCTGCGCACATCCAATAAGCTAATTATTATTGGCATGGCTGGCTATGTCTTCTATACCGTAGAGACTCACTATGCCTTGTGGCGTTGGGACGCGACCTCCCCCATGACTTGGATTTTTGCCTTCATTGTTTATGATTTTTTTTACTATTGGTTTCATCGCATCAGCCACGAAAGACAACTCTTTTGGGCATCGCATGTGGCCCACCATCAAAGTGAAGACTACAACTTAAGTACAGCGCTCAGACAAACTGGCACTGGTGCATTGGCGAGCTGGGTGTTTTATATTCCGATGTTTCTGATCGGTGTGCCCTCATATGTTTTTATTAGCGTTGCATCAATAAATCTTGTTTATCAGTTCTGGGTTCACAGCGAGCACATTCCCAAGCTTGGCTGGTATGAAAATTACTTTGTTACTGCGTCAAATCATCGCGTCCATCACGCACAAAATGAACAGTACATTGATAAAAATTATGGTGGCGTTTTTATCATCTGGGACAGAATGTTTGGAACCCACAAAGTGGAAGATGATAATGAGGCCTGCATTTATGGCATACGAGGCACCTTAAATACTTTTAATCCTATTTGGGCAAACTTGCATATCTACGTCAAAATACTAAAAGAGATGTGGTTTTCAAGGGACTGGAAAGAGAAACTTTATGCGCCCTTTGCCAGAACCAGCTGGACACCGACCAGCCTTCCAATACCGGCCCCAAAAGACGAATTCAATCCTGCGGAGTTTAAAAAATATAACCCTGTAGTTAACAATAGAGTTAAAGGCTACGCACTTTTTCAGTACCTCTTTATCACCTATGTTTTTTTAGTCTTTATTCAAAGTGACTACTTAAATTATCTTCAATTGTGGGTCACCATCAGCATGATGACCTTCACCATGTATTGCACATCAATATGGTTAGATGGAAAGGAAGGCTCTAGGATGGAGATGGTGAGACTGTCTCTGTGTTTAATGCTTGGTGCTTATGCCTATCTTGAGATCTCTCTGGCACTAATTGCATTAAGCGTTCTAGTCTATTCGATAGTCAATATTTTGGTTTTACTCTTTATAAATAGGCCTCAAGCAATGCCCGAGGCCCAAGAAACTTAACCTGTCTTAGAAATCAGTTGGTTGAGTGACAGTGACATCACCAAAATTAGCAGCTGAAAAATGCATTGTTTTAGCAACCCATTGACCACCTTCTTTAACCCA
>DEOR01000022.1:15782-16053 GCA_002358345.1 Proteobacteria bacterium UBA3413
TGGCTTTCCAATCCGCTTCTGATTGCTTGTTTAGTGATTTATGAAAACTACCATCTGAGTTAGTATTCAAAGTGCCTGATGCGCTTTCAAGAGCAACAACCGTCTTGTAGTCTTGGTCTGTGCGAGCTTGGAAATACTTTGCAAATGCAGTAGCAACCTCTGCTTCAGCCTTTGATGGCGCAGCATCAACTTGCACAGCAAAAATAACCATTAAGCTCAATAACATTGATAAATTCTTCATCTATTTCTCCTTAGTTCAGTTAAAACAATA